>CAZLUI010000023.1:0-12990 GCA_964562705.1 uncultured Staphylococcaceae bacterium | reverse complement strand
CATTAAGTATTAAATCTAAAATACTTGGTTTTAATTTAAATGAAGGCGAAATCAAGGCTAACAAGACTATAAACATTTTCGGAAATTTCAACTTGTCAGAATATCGGAATGTACAAACACTTGAATTTCGCATTTCAAAATATACAAAATAAAATGGTTCGATTATCGAACCTTTTCTTTATAAAAGCCCAAACAAAAAAGAGGATTACTAAGTAACCCTCTCTTGATAATTATTATTGCAATTCAATTAAGCAACAACAATTGTGATCTTCAATGAAAAATAGCTTTGAACGTTTGCTGTGCCACAAAGAATATAGGCACTTGCATCGTCAACTGCGTATGAACCTGCAACGTGATCTTTGGTTGTGACAGTTGAGTCTTGAGTAAATGTCAAATCAGCACCAACAGATGTTGTTCCTGCATAAATTGCAGCGTTGATTCCTTTGTAAGCGTCCACATATAATTGTGAAATCTTGCCAGTTGGAGAAGAAATGGTTAATGATTTGCCTTTTCCAATACTAAATTCGCCATATTTTGGTTGGTCTTTGCAGCCATCGCTGAATGTTAAAAGTAGTTTTTTGTAAACATTTGCGCCACTATCTGCAACGACAGCTAATTTGGTAATTACATTTGCTGTTGAATCAGCTGAAGTTAAACCAGTGTTGCTAACTGTAGCTGATTGACATTGAACTACGACATCATAGGTGCCGGCTGGTAAGTCTTTTTCAACGATAGAAGCATCAACTGAAGAAACTGTAACAACAGTTGGTCCGCCAACGATGACTTTGTATGAACCATCAGATTCGGCTGAGATACCAGAACCATTGACTTTGAATTCGCTGACATTAAAGCCTGCGCTTAAAGTAACATGCAATGATAAAACGGTTCCGTTTACGTAAGATGATTCAAGGGTTTCAGTAATAGAAACATGATCATCACCAGAAGCTGAGAATGAAGATGTACCTCTAGTAAGTGAATTAATAACAACTTCGCCACCTGAGGTTAATGATTGATCTGGGAAAATAGAATAACTGTTATCGTAATACTCTGCATAGCCTTTGATTGCAAGCGAGTCACCTTTGTAAATAGAATCCGCATCAATGCCTTCACCGCGTGATGAACGTTGAACTTTAGCTGGTTTTGAATCAGTCAATGCGTCTTTTAGATAAATGGTGTCATATGTGCTATAGGTTGAAGAGAAAGCTGCTGAGCCATCAGATATACCGGCAACATAGAATGGGGAACTTGAGAAAGTTCCGCTTGTTTTCGCAACTAAGCGATCAACATTTGATAAGAATTGAGCCACTGTAAGTGGTGATTCTTGTGTGCCGTAATCTGCGGCTGATGGACCCTCTGAGCTTGAACTCGAAGATGAGCTTGTACTCGATGTGTCTGTGCTAGAACTTGTACTAGTGCTGGTTGTTGGGTCAGTTGACTCGCCACATGCTCCTAGCATCAAAGCCATAGCTGGTAATAGAATTAATAATCTTTTATTCATATTAATTGAAAATTCCTCCTTTTCTATTACTTTATATAACATGTTGTTATTAATGAGCTCGATCGAGGCTCATTTTCGAAACATGGTTATATCAAAATAAAAAAACACTATATAATAGTGCTTAGTCTCTCAAGAAAAATAGTAAAGAAAAACCATAATAGTTTTTTGTGTCACTTGTAATAGTGGTACTAGTTTTCATGAGCATTTATATTATAACGAGTTATCTCTAAAAGAGTAAACAAATATTGACGGCATTTTGTAGAAGAATGGAAAAAAAGGGATTATTCCGTACTAATTTATTTAGTTAACATGTATTTTTTGGCCAATATCAACAACTTTCTTCTTTTTGCTAACGCACACGAACCAAAATTGATAAAATCATAGATATATATTGTATAATTGTAAAAAGACTTTATGGATAATAGTAAATTAGCAACATTTAATCAAACGAATAAACTTCACACATTTGAAGAAGTTAAGGAGAAGTTTTATGTATATATCACCAATCCCGCTTCTAGAAAATTAGTCGAAGACGCTTATCTTTTTGCTGAAGAAAAACATAAAGGAATATACCGCAAAAGTGGTGAACCATATATTCACCATTTAATTGAAGTTTGTTATATCCTAGCGAGTTTAAACTGTGGTCCAACGACTTTGGCAGCAGGTCTATTGCACGATACTGTCGAAGACACAGACACCACTCTTGATGAATTAAGGGAACGTTTCGGAGATGATGTTTGTTCAATTGTCGACTCGCTCACCAAGATTCAAAGATTAAAGTTGTCTCATAGAGAAGAAGATGAATTTGTTGCCGAAGATCATCGTAAAATATTCCTTGGAATGGCCAAAGATGTTCGTGTCATTGTTATTAAATTGGCTGATCGTCTTCACAATATGAGAACTGTAGAATCTCTTGCACGCGACCGACAAATAAAATTAGCCCGTGAAACCATTGAAGTGTTTGCTCCAATTGCTCACCGCCTAGGTATCAACACCATTAAAAGCGAACTTGAAGATTTGTCTTTAAAATACTTAGAACCTGAAAAATTTCAAGAGATCAGCGAATTAGTCAATAAACGTATTAGAAATGGCCAAAAATCACTCGAAAGCTTCTCAAAACGAGTAGCAGATATTCTCTTGCAGGAGAAAATTCCTTTCCAAATGGAATCTCGAGTAAAATCTATATATTCAATATATAGAAAGATATATATTAAGCACCATAAACCAGAAGAAATTTTCGATTTATTGGCAATTAGAATCATTACTGAAACCGAATTAAGATGTTATGAAATTCTTGGAATTATTCATGCGACATACACTCCGATTCCAGGCCGCTTTAAAGACTATATTGCCATGCCAAAACCAAATATGTATCAATCATTGCATACTTGCATTTTGTCTGGAGACGGCAACACCTTCGAAGTTCAAATTCGAACTAAAGACATGGATGAAGTTGCCGAAAGTGGTATCGCGGCGCATTGGCGTTATAAAGAAGGACAAAACTACAACCCGAAACAAGAGCAAAAAGAAATAGAAGAAAAACTTCATTGGCTTCGTGACTTAGTCAATATTTCTGAAGAAGACACTAGTGACGCTAAAGAATACATGCATAGCCTTTCTCACGATATATTTGAAGCGAATGTTTATTGTTTTACTCCTAAGGGAAAAGTTATCGATTTGCCAGCTGGTTCAACACCATTGGATTTTGCTTACAAAATTCATACTGGTGTAGCAGAAAAAGCAGTAGGGGCAATAGTGAACAATTCAATGGTGTCCCTAAACACTGTTTTAAAAACCGGGGATATTGTTGAAATTAAAACCTCTAAAACGGCACAAGGTCCAAACGAAAACTGGTTGAAAATTGCTACAACTAGCTTTGCTAAGTCTCATATTCGAAAATTTTTAACTAAGAAAAATGCTGACTTTGTTAAAGACGATAAAATCGCCCGTGGCAAGCAGGCGTGCGTTGAAACATTTAGAATCTATGAAATCGCTGAAAGTGACATGGAGAAACTTTTAAATGATTCAAAAGTACTCGAAAACTATAACGCTTCTGATTTGGAATCGCTATATTTCATGGTTTCAAATAAAAATCCAACTCCAGGGGCAATTATTGATTTCTTAAATATCAAACCAAAAGAAACAATCAAACTTGAAAAAGTTGAAAAACTAGCCAACGACGGCTGCCCAGTTTATGTTAAAAATGCTGGTTCAATCGCTATCAGTTTAGCTTCGTGTTGTACTCCAATTCCAGGCGACGATATTATTGGCTATATTACCAAAGGTAAAGGCATTACAGTTCACTTAAAAACATGTCCAAACATTGCTAATGAAAAGCAACGTTTAATCGACGTTTATTGGAAACCTAATTTGGAAAAAGGCAACTATCCAGTTGATATAAAAATCGAATGCAACGATAAGCCTAACCTAGTATCAGTTATCATGAATGTTTTTGCTCAAAAGAATGTTCCGGTAACCGCCATTAATGCTCAGCTTCATCCTTCAAACATGAATACAACAGTGAATGCCACTATCTATGTTGCAAACTCAGAGCAGTTGGTTGATGTTTCAAACGCCTTACAAAACGTCAAGAATGTCTATGAAGTCACTCGAACAATTCACTAATTGTCAGTCTATCAATTAAGTTCTCCTTAGGGGAACTTTTTTGTTATCTACTTGGTTGACCTTACATATATAAATATGTATAATAAACTAGATTAGAAATGGAGATTTTTACTATGGTAATTAATCCAGTTAAAGGGACACACGATATTATTGCCGAAGAAGCAAATATATATTCAGGAATCGAATATGATTGTCGCATTGTTGCCGAACTATTTGGCTTCCAAGAAATAAGAACACCAATCATAGAACACACACCTTTGTTTTTACGTTCGGTCGGAGAATCAAGCGACATAGTTACAAAAGAAATGTACACCTTTGATGATAAAGGTGGACGTTCATTAACCCTTCGTCCTGAACTTACAGCAGGAGTTATGCGTAGCATTGTCTCAAATAAACTATATGCAAACACCGATCTTCCTTTGAAATATTTTTATTTTGGTCCATGTTTCAGATACGAAAGACCGCAAGCCGGCCGTTATCGCCAATTCCACCAATTTGGTGTTGAACTTGTCGGAGCAACTAGCTACTTGCAAGATGCTGAAGTCATCATTCTTGGGAAAAGAATTCTTGATTCGCTCGGCCTAGAAAAGGTCAAAGTTAGCATCAACTCCCTTGGCGACGATTTATCGCGCGAAAATTATCGCAAAGCGCTCAAAGAATACTTCAGTAAGAATATTGATTCAATGTGCGAAGATTGCAAGCGTCGTCTTGAAATTAATCCATTGAGGATTCTTGATTGTAAAGTTCCAGAAGATCGACCAATAATTGAGAAAGCACCAAAAATGAGTGATTATTTATCTGATGCTGCTCGTATCCATTACGTAAATGTTGTTGAAGCGCTCAAGAAAGTCGGTATCGAAGTTGAGCAAGATGACACTCTTGTCCGCGGTCTAGATTATTACACTGGTATCGTCTTTGAATTCCATATGGCTGAAAAAGATGACGTCGGTGCCATCGGTGGAGGAGGACACTACAAAAACCTCTTAGCCGAAATCGGCGGTCCTGATTTAGAAGGTGTCGGTTTGTCATTCGGCCTTGAAAGATTATATTATGTATTCCAACAAGTAAACGGACCACAAACTATGGATATCGGTCCTGATTTCTTCATCATGGCGATGGGGGAAGAAGAAATAGAATTAAGCTTCACTTTAGCAGATATCCTCCGTTCAAATGGCTATGCCATTGAAATGAACTATGAGACTAAATCATTCAAATCATTGTTTAAAATTGCCGAAAGAAAACACGCGAAGTTCGCCATCATCATCGGTGAAGAGGAAATGACTAAAAACCAATTGAGCGTTAAGAATCTTAAAACTCAAGAGCAGACTGTTGTTAAAACAGACGATATGCTCATGGTGTTCAAATCGCTTTTAGAAGATTATATGCAAGATTTAGAGAAAAAATCTTTAGAGGAGAATAAATAATGGAAAGAACATGTTATAACACTGAACTTTCTCTTAAAGACGAGGGCAGAAAAGTTACTTTGGTAGGCTGGGTAGCGAAAAGAAGAAATTTAGGCAGCTTAATTTTTATTGATTTACGTGACCGAAGTGGAATTATTCAAATTGTCGCTAACGAACAAGCTAATATTCCCGATGTCCGTAACGAATACGTGATTCAAGTTGTTGGGACAGTCCGCAAAAAAGATGTCGCCAACAAAAATCTGAAAACCGGTGAAATTGAAGTCATCGCTGAAAAAATAGAAGTGTTTAGCAAAGCTAAAACAACACCTCTTATCATCGCCGATGACACCGACGCTTTAGAAGATGTCCGCTTAAAATATCGTTATCTTGATTTGAGAAGACCTTGTCTACAAGCTAACTTACTCAAACGCGCTAAAATCGTCCGTTTAGCTCATGAATATTTCGATAACAATGGCTTCATCGAAGTCGAAACCCCATGTTTGACTTTGTCAACACCAGAGGGTGCGCGCGATTACATCGTTCCATCCCGCATTACTCATGGTAATTTCTATGCTTTGCCACAATCTCCACAATTATTTAAACAATTACTGATGATTGGTGGTTTTGAAAGATACTACCAGATTGCTCGTTGCTTCAGAGATGAGGATTTGCGTCAAGATCGTCAACCTGAGTTTACTCAAATCGACCTTGAAATGTCATTCCTTGACCAAGATCAAATCTTATCCATTATGGAAGGATACTTAAAAATAGTATTTAAAGAATTGGTTAATTTTGATGTTAAGACACCACTTCGCCGCATACCTTATTCAGAGGCGGTCGGTGTTTATGGTAGTGATAAACCTGACACTAGATTTGGTCTGCATCTTTATGATGTTAAAGCAATCCTTAGTCAAACCGAATTCGGTGGTTATAAAGACGCCGAAATGATAAAAGCTATCACCGTTCCAGGAATCGCTGAACAAATTTCACGCAAAGCAATTGATTCCTTGAATTTAGAAGGCAAAAAGTTTGGCTTAGGTGGCATTGGAGTTTTCAAAGTCATCGATGACAAACTCGAAGGCAGCCTCGTAAAATTCTTAAATGAAGAACAACAAAAGTCATTAATTGAAGCTGGTCAGGCCAAAACCAATGACGTCATTTTAGTAGCTAGCGGAAATCCTACCCAAGTCAATTTTGGTTTAGGTGCTTTACGTAGTAAATATGGTCATGAACTCGGTTATGTTAAACCAAATACCTATGATTTATTATGGGTCGTTGATTTCCCATTATTCGAAAAAAATATTCATGATGGTTCTTACCAACCACTACATCACCCATTCACTCGTCCAACCCCAGAGACTGCTCAATATCTTTATTCTGATCCAAGCAAATGCTTATCGGCCGCTTATGATATTATCATCAATGGTTATGAAGCTGGTGGCGGTTCTCTTCGTATTTACAATGAAGAGATGCAAAAGAAGGTTTTCAACATTCTTGGATTTTCTGCCGAAGATATTACCAGAAAATTTGGCTACTTCGTTGGAGCTTTCGACTATGGTACACCTCCACACGGCGGAATCGCTTTTGGTCTAGAAAGGCTATCAATGATCATCTGTGGAACAGATAATATCCGTGATGTTATTGCCTTCCCGAAAAACTTAAAAGCTGCTTGTCCAATGAGCAGTGCCCCTCAACCAGTTGACGAACAACAACTGTTAGACTTAGGTATAGAAGTATCAAAATAATTTATAAATAAATTAAGGAGAATTTATGAATAACAAAGAACTTGAAAAATTAGCCGTTAGCGCCATCCGATCAACCGCGATTGATGTTGTTAACAAAGCAAAATCTGGTCACCCAGGAATGGCATTAGGTAGCGCCCCAATTCTATTCACTCTCTTCAGTAAACATCTTATTGCTAATCCAAAAGATCCAATGTGGATTAATCGTGATCGCTTTATTTTGTCAGCTGGACACGCTAGTTCACTTTTATACACCATGTTGCATGTCAGTGGCTACGAGCTATCCATGGACGACTTAAAGAGTTTCCGTCAACTCGGAAGTCTCACTCCAGGCCATCCAGAATATAAACATACCAAAGGTATTGATGCAACTTCCGGACCATTAGGTCAAGGTATTGCCCAAGCTGTCGGTGTGGCTATGGCTGAAAGAGCAGTCGCCGCTCAATATAAAGATGGCGATAAACTAATTAGCCATTATACATACGCATTATGCGGTGATGGATGCTTACAAGAAGGCCTGTCTCAAGAAGCTATCTCTTTAGCCGGTCACCATCGTTTAAATAAACTTATTCTTATGTATGATAGCAACAATGTCACCCTTGATGGTGGCTTAGGCTTATCATTCAGTGAAGATGTTAAAACTCGTTTTCTTGCTTCTGAATGGGATGTTTTAGAAGTTAAAGACGGAAACGATTTAGACGCTATCGATAAAGCAATTTGCAAAGCAAAAGAAAGCGTTGATAAACCAACCTTAATCATTGTCCACACCATCATTGGTTACGGCAGTGAAAAACAAGGTACCTGCAAAGTGCATGGCAACCCACTCGGAGAGGAAGACGGTGCCCATGCAAAAGCAGTCTACGGATATAACTATCCTGCATTTACAATTCCTCAAGAAGTTTATAATCTCTTCAAAGAAGGATTTGCTAAACGTGGTGAAGTAGCTGAAGAGGCATGGAAGAGAGCATATGCTTCCTATAGCAAAGCTAACCCAGAAGTAATTAAGGTATTCGAAAACGCCTTTATGGGTAACGTTGATGCCTATTTAGTAGAAGAACCTGTCTTCGCCAACGACAATGGTGATTCAAGCCGTGTTGCTAGCGGTAAGATTTTAAACGATCTCCATCATCAAATCCCATTCATCATGGGTGGAAGTGCTGACGTCGCTGGAAGTGTCATGACCAAAATCACCGATGGTGTCAACTTTACTAAAGAAACACCAGCTGGAAGAAATATTAACTTTGGTATTCGTGAATTCGCTATGGCATGTGCCCAAAACGGCATGCTTCTTCATGGCGGAGTCAAAACATATGTCGGTGCTTTCTTAGTTTTCTCAGATTACATGAAAGCCGCTATTAGAATGGCTGCTTTAAGCAAATTGCCTGGCATCTATCTATTCTCACACGACAGCATAGCTGTTGGTGAAGATGGACCAACCCACCAGCCAATTGAACAATTAGCTATGCTAAGAAGCATTCCTAATGTTAACGTTATTCGTCCTTGTGACAGCCGTGAAACTTATGCCGCTTGGAAACTTGCTCTTGAAAGTCAAGATACTCCAACTGCTTTGATTCTCTCTCGCCAAGGATTGCCAATGCTTTCTTCTTCAATTGAAGGAGTAGCAAAAGGAGCCTACGTTATCAGTGAAGCTAGCAAGAAAGCAGAAGCAATTCTTGTAGCCACAGGTAGCGAAGTCTCACTAGCAATTGCTGCTCAAAAACTCTTACTCGAAAAAGGAGTCGATGTCAGTGTCGTTTCTATGCCATCAACTTTCTTCTTTGACAAACAAAGCGAATCATATCAACGCAAAGTGTTGTCGTTACCAAAAGAAAAGATTATTTCCGTTGAAATGATGTCCACATTTGGTTGGCACAAATACGCCGGATATACCTATGGTATTGATACTTTCGGTACTAGCGCACCTGCTAAAGATGCTATCAAGGCATTCCATTTCTTACCAGAAGATCTAGCCACATTTGTTTTAAAAAGTATTAAATAAGCGAGGCGTAATTTATGGCAGACTACGTCAATATTAAAAATTATTCGAAAGACGGAGAGATTGCTATTTCTCGTAAAGTCTTCGAAGTTCTTGCTACCGAAGCCACCGACAAAGTTCTTGGAGCAAGCGTCTCAAAAGTTAAATCAAAAAATAAAATTTTGGTTTGGCTTTACCATCCAGTGAAAGTTACATTTCATAGAAATGGTCAAGTCGAAATTAAAATTTCAATTGCGTTAAAGAAAGAAGCTAACGCTAAAAGTGTGAGTTTAGCTATTCAAGAAGAAGTGGCACACTCACTATTAGCTTATACCGAATCAGTACCTTTCGATGTACAGATTCGTATTGCCTCAGTTGAATAAAAAAATGAAAAAACCAGCAAAAGCAAAAAAACAAATTTCGTATTATGAAGCTCATAACAAAGCGGTTCGTATGTATCGAAGAACTTCCATATTTCTCCTTTGGGTAGGAATATTGAATGCTTTTGCGGTTATTCTAGGTGTTATTCAAAGCGCAGCTGGCGCCAAAATGAGCGAATTGGCATTTGATTGGCCAAACTCAGGCTTTTCACTAGCGATGTCAGTACAGATGTTGATAAATAGTCTTCTCATCCAGAATTTAGATGCTACTATTGCCGACATCTTAATGATTATCATCGCTTTAGCGATAAGCACAGCTTTTGCCGCTCTTGGAGTGTTCGCTAGTAAAGGAAAACTTTGGGTCTTGATCTTAGGAACATCTTTATACGCAGTTGACTTTGGCAGTATGTTCTTCATCTTCAATTCCGGATATGTTCCAAACGTATTAGCCAATTATTCGTTTTCTCTGGTGACACATATCGTCATTCTAGCAGCTTGTCTATTTGCAATTGTGGAATATTACAACGTAATCCATATTGAAAAAGTATTTAGAGGCACAAAGCCAAATAAAATTGAAGAAGAAGTTGAAAGTGAGGTAATCGCGAATGGGAAATAAAGTAAGTCGCAATAAAGAACACGAATTAATAATGATTAGCATTTATGATGCTCTTTTGTACACATCTAATGATGAAGAATTTTCATTAGAAGATGTCATGGAAGCAATTTATGGTGAACCTTTCGAAGATATTCCGCACTTCTCAAAAGAAGTAGTCGTTAAATCATTGTCGCACTTAAACGAAATTAAAGAAATCTATCAAGCTCAAATGCCAAAGTGGAAATTTGATCGTTTAAATGCTATCGAAAGAGCTATTCTATTAATGAGTTACACTAATTTCAAATTAGTAGGAGATGTAGATAAAGGCGTCGTCATCGACCGAGCGGTTAGGTTAGCAAAGACTTATCTTGATAAAGATGACTATAAATTCGTAAACGCCATTCTAGATAACGTTTTATGATTAATCCCGATATAACCTTTTCAGTATCGACCTTGAATAAGTACATCAAACAAATGTTTGATAACAACTTTTCTTTACGTGGATTACTAGTAAAAGGTGAAGTCAGCAATCTTAAAAAATATAGTAGTGGTCATGTCTATTTCACATTGAAAGATGCTGAATCTTCAATAAAAGCGGTCATGTTCTATGACTACGCTAAAAATATGCCAAGTTCCATCAAAGATGGAGCTGAAGTAATTGTGGGCGGACGTGTAAGTGTCTACCCAGCTCGTGGCGAATACCAAATCTATGCCGAGAGCATCGTGCTTTTCGGAGCGGGTGATCAATTACTTGAGCTCGAGCTTTTAAAAAAGAAATTGGCAAAAGAAGGGCTTTTTGACGAATCAAGAAAAAGAAAGATTAATATCTTTCCAAAAGCCGTTGGTATCATTTCGGCTCCTAATAGTGCGGCCTTAGCAGATATTCAAACTAATCTATTACGTAGATATCCCTTATTAGAGGTCAAAATATTCCCGAGCCTTGTCCAAGGTGCTGAAGCTCCAAAAGAGTTGTTAGAAGCCCTAAATGAGGCTAAAAATAGCCAGATAGATACTCTGATCATTGGTCGTGGTGGCGGAGCAAGCGAAGATTTGAGCGCTTTCAACGATGAAACCCTCGTTAGAGAAGCGGCCAAGTTTCCAGTTCCAATCATTTCGGCAGTAGGCCACGAAATAGATTTCACGCTTATTGATTACGTCGCTGACGCGCGTGCTTCCACACCCACTGGAGCGGCTGAATTAGCCACTGCTGATAAAAGGGAGATTTACCAATACTTAGATTCAAAATCTAATAAGATGGATCAAATCATTTATAAACGCATTTCAGATATTAAGAATAAAATTAAAGATATCAAAATGCGCTCATTCTTTGTTAGCCCAAAGACTATGTACGAAGATAAACTAGTCGAAGTTGAAAACATAAAAAATAAACTAAATATGCTTTTTAAGCATATAATTGGATTAAAAAGTGAAGAAATCAAATCGAGAAAGGCACATCTTGAAGCATTATCTCCTAACGGAGTGCTCAATCGTGGTTATTCAATAATTCAAGACAATTCGGGAAATGTCTTAAATGATATAAATGAAGTCAGCATTGACCAAATGGTCAAAACAATAATGAAAAACGGAACGATAACTTCAAAGGTTATCGAAAAGGAGAAAAGCAATGGCAGAAACTAAATTCGATTTCGAAAAGTCTTTAAAAAGACTTGATGAAGTGGTGAACAAGATCGAAAACGAAACCCTTCCTTTGGATGAATGCTTGAAGCTTTACGAAGAAGGAAAGAAACTAATTTCATCTCTAGAAGAAGCTTTGAAAGAAGCAGAGAAGAAAATTGAAACAAAAGTGAAATAACTTTGTTAGAATTAACGATTAGTATATATTTAGTAATTAATTAGCGTTATGAAAGAAAACAAGATTAACAAAGTTAAAAGAATTGATTTGGATAAGATCGATAATCCTAAGTTTTTAGCCACACTAAGTTATAAAGAACTCGACGTACTTGCTGAAGACGTCAGGCAGAATATCATCAAAACAACATCTATCTATGGTGGCCACTTATCCAGCAATCTTGGTGTGGTTGAAGTGACCATCGCTTTAAATCGCTCATTTGATTTTTCAAATGACAAGTTAATTCTCGATGTTGGTCATCAATGTTATGCTTATAAAATATTAACTGGACGCAGTCTTGAACACTTACGAAGTAAAGATGGCGTATCCGGTTTTCAAAAACGTTGTGAATCAAAATATGACTGTTATGAAGCGGGACATTCATCAACATCCATAAGCGCTGCAAATGGCTTTGCCATTGCTAGAGACCTGAATGGTGAAGATTACAATGTCGTTGCCCTCATCGGTGACGGCTCAGTTGTTTCTGGTCTAGCATTCGAAGGGCTTAACAATCTTGCTTCAGGTAATCACAAAGTGATAGTGGTTCTAAATGATAATGGAATGTCAATATCTAAACCAGCCGGAGGAATCGGTAAGATGTTTGCCAGAATTTCTTCAGCAGCCGGTTATAACCGCATTAAGGTTAGATATAAACGTTCAATGTTAAAAACTAAGTTAGGTAAAAAGATTTATAATCTTTCATCTAGATTTAAAAACTGGTTAAAGTCTAAATTGGTGCCTTTAACAATCTTTGATGCAATGGGGCTTTCATATATTGGGCCGATTGATGGTCACAATATCAAAGCTATGGAAAAAGCGTTTAAACGTGCGAAGAACACAACAAAAAGCGTTGTCGTTCACATATGTACCCTTAAGGGTAAAGGCTATAAACCTGCCGAAAATGATCAGATTGGTTATTGGCA
>CAZLUI010000022.1:0-13147 GCA_964562705.1 uncultured Staphylococcaceae bacterium | reverse complement strand
GGAGATGGAATATAACCAACAGATAAGATAACAGAATCAGCAGTAATCTCAAATTCTTTGCCTTCTTTATCTTTTACAAAGACACCTTTATCAGTGATTTTTGATAGTGATGTTTCCAAATGAACTTCCACTTTATTTAAAGCAAAGAAATCTCTTAAGTAAGAAGAGTTTGCCAAGCAAACACCCTTAACTGCGATTAAGTCATTTTTCATCTCGACAATAATTGGTTTTTTGCCTTTAAGATATAAATCATAAGCGATTTCACAACCGGTGAGACCACCACCGATAATAACGACAGTATCGCCAACTTTCTTCTTATTAAGAAGATAATCGCAAGCTTCGATGCCTTTTTCAAAACCTTCCACATGCAGTTTGCGTGGCAAAGCACCAGTGCAAACAACAACTTCATCAACATCCAATTTGTTAACATCATCAACACAATAATTTAATTTTACTTCAATTGGCAAACGATTAATTTCACGTTTGTACCATTCAATCAATTGACGGTCTTTTTCTTTAAATGATGGCGCAGCAGCAGCAATGAATATTCCACCAAGTTCACTATTTTTTTCATAAATGGTTACTTTATGTCCCCTCATCGCGGCAACACGAGCAACTTCCATGCCACCAATACCACCGCCAATAACTGCTATGTTTTTCATTTTGTGGGCTGGCTTTAGGAAATATTTCTTCGATTGCATCGTTTCTGGATTTAAAGCGCAACGAGCCATGTGGGTGGCATCAGATAAACTTTGGTCATTTGGGACGCCCTTATAATGGCAAAGATTGAAACAGCCATTGTGACAACAAATACATGGCATGATGTCTTCTTCTTTATCTTCCATCATCTTTGTGACCCATTTTGAGTCAGTTAGGAATTGACGAGCAACACCCATGCCATCCAATTTTCCTTCAGCAATTGCTTTAGCTGCAACATCTGGAGTCATACGGCCTGCGCAAACAACTGGAATATCAACAAATTTCTTAATGTGTTCAACATATTCTAAGTTGCAGTTTTCAGGCATATATCCTGGTGGATGAGCCCAATACCAAGCATCATAGGTGCCGTTATCGCAGTTAAGCATATCATAACCAGCATCTTGTAAGTATTTGGCAGCCTTTTCACTTTCTTCCATATCACGTCCAACTTCAACGAATTTTTCTCCTGGAAGAGCACCGAGACGGAAACCTTTAGTCTTTGAAACTACAGAATAACGAAGAGTGACAGGATAATCTTCGCCACATAGTTTCTTAATTGCTTTAACAATTTCGACTGGGAAACGATATCTATTTTCAAAACTGCCACCATATTCATCAGTTCTTTGGTTGGTGTATTTCATAGTGAATTGATCAAGCAAATAACCTTCATGGACTGCGTGAATTTCCACGCCATCGACACCAGCGTCTTTACATAGCTTTGCAGTTTTCGCAAAGGCGTAAATCATCTTTTGAATTTGTTTAATAGTTAATTCTTTGGATGGATATTTATCAGACCATCTATTTGGATTTGGAGAAGCCGAAGCAGTCAAGTAATCGACGTCAAGAATAGGCTTTAACATTACTTTCAAAAACTTGTTTGTGCCACACTTTTCCATTAAATCATTGATAGCGAAAGAACGGCCAAAGCCAGCTGTAAGCTGGACAAACATTTTGCTATCGGTTTTATGGAACTCGACCATAAATTCTTTTAGCTTATGGAACATACGCTTATTGGTGTAGAGCCAACGATTACACATTGGGTCACGAATTGGAGCGATTCCAGGCAAGACAAGACCAACATTATTTTTAGCTTTATCAAGTAAAAACTTGGCGGCTTCCTTATCAAAATGACAAGGTTCCATCCAGCCAAAAATTGATGTTCCTCCCATAGAAGTCATAACAATACGGTTTTTAATTTCCACATTGCCAATTTTCCAAGGGGTAAACAGAGGCTTATAAATTTCTTTCATATAATAACTCCTTATTACAAATTTATTTTACAAAATAAACAGGAAGAAAACTACAACTATTTAATAATTGATTTTTAAGTAGTAAAGCGCTTTCTTAACGTTTATGTTATTTTTGTTTGCAAAAGTTAATAGTCATCTTTATAATCAGCACGTATGAAAATCAAATGGAGTGTCATTATTTACTGCGCAATATGTAACATACCAGTATGTTTCTTTTTGTGCTTAACTAGCTCCATTATTGCTGTTACATCTTTCTCACAAACCTCGATGGTTATCGACTTTGGGCAAATTACTTGGGCAGCTTTCTGGATCAATTATGCAGTGGCATTTGTTCTAGCGATGATCATTGGTGTCTTCGTCCCGTTGACTGCAATTGGACGATGGTTCACCGGCCTATTCGGTGTGAAGAACGATACCTACACAGGTAACGTTCCCTACCGTCTATTGGCAACATTAATTACCTCAATTATTTATTACATTGTAATTACACCTACATTATCACTTTTAAATTATTTCGTCTTTCACACCACGACAATTGAACAAATGTTCATCACCATGGGTTTGTCTGCTCCAATCATGATTCTTGTCGGCTTCACCTCATCGCTCATATCAGATGTGTTCGCCTTCAAAGTCGCTCATCGCGTCGACCCAACATTATAAAAATAAAAGCCTTAGGGCTTTTTTTAAATTTTAATTATTTCAAAACTATTACAAATATCGGCAATGAAGATATCTGGTTTAAACCCAAATTTTTGATTATACTTAGAAACTACATTTTCTTTAAACATAGCATAATTTTCTTCTTTAACTAAAGCGATAGCAGAACCACCAAAACCCGCACCGGTCATTCTCTCCGCAATAGCTCCAGAGGTAAGCGAGATATCGTGAAGATAATCTAGATATTGGCCAGTAACTTCGTAATCCTCTTTTAAAGATATTTGTGATTCATTTAGCAAAGAGGACACAAGCGAAATATCATTACCCTTCAGCGCTTCGACAAATAGCTTGACGCGATTATTTTCGTTAACAACATGTTTGACTCTACGTTTTAAAACATCATCTTTAAGAATTTGATTAGCCATATTTAAATCACTTATATTTAATTCACATAGCGATGAGACTTTAAATGTAGGTTTAAGCAATTCTAGAGCCTGGTTACATTCAATAACACGTTGATTATAAGGCGACTTTAATAATTCTCGTTTAACATTTGAAACAATTACGATAAGAAGATATGGTTTAAAAGAAACAGGAACATAATCAAAAGTTCGGTTGTCGCAATTAAGCAATATCCCCTTTTTATTTTTACCAAGAGCAATCGCATATTCATCCATAATTCCACATTTTAAACCATTAAATTCGGTTTCTGAAAGATGAGCAATATCTGCAATTTGCTGATAAGTTAAATCTAGACCATATATGTTAGTTAAAACAAAACCTGTTAGGCAAAGAATTGCTGCACTAGATGAAAGGCCGCTGCCTAGTGGTATTTCTGATGAATATAAAATATTCAAGCCAAAATCAAGATTATATCCTTTCATAATTAAGGTGGCAAAAATCCCCAACGGATAATTGGCCCAATCGTGCAAAGGCTCATTTTTAATATTAGTTAATTCACATTCAACAACATTTGAAATTTCGTTTGAAGCTAAGCAGATTTTTTTATCGTTTCTTTTGCTAACAAAGGCATAAGCTCGCTTTGAAATTGCGCATGGTAAAACAAAGCCACCATTATAATCGGTGTGTTCGCCAATCAAATTAATCCGACTTGGACAAGAAAATAAAAATGCTGGATTAGTTTTAAATATTTTATGAAATTTTAGTTTTAAAGCTTTTATGTTCATCATTTTTTAACTTTATAAGAATATATTCCGTGAATGCATTCTCCATCGATTTGAATATCGGTTGGTTTATCAAAGCGAACCGAAATATTTTTACCTTTAATAATGCTGGCATGCTTCGAAAAAGGAATATGTTTTGCCTTTAATAATTTATGAAAAAAGAAAAAACCGCTGAGACGATTTATGCTATGCCAAACAATTAAACTAACTTCATCGCTACTGCGATCTTGATCCGGAGTTTGTTTGATACCACCGCCATAATATCGACCATTCATCGTTGAAGCGACATAAACTTTTTTATAAAGATGTTTTTCACCATCAACTTCAATAACCGCCGACACTGGTTTGTATTTGAATAATAAGCATTTAATCAAGATTGATTTGTAGTTAATTTTAAGTTTGCCAGCCATTTTTTCGTGGCTCGCAATCAAAGACACCATGCCGTCTATGCCGAAACCGACATTGTTTAAAAACTTAAGTTCTTCATCCCCAAAAGTCACTGTAGGTAGTTTTTTTAAATAGGGAGAAACTTCTGCGAAATCGCTTCCGTTATCGCCTATATCACGCATAAAGTCATTGCTATTACCTGCCTTATGGAAATAAATAGGAAAATTATAAGTTTCAAGATGGCATTTATTAACGAGACGATTGAATGTTCCATCTCCACCTGAAACGACAATATCATCACCTTTGTTAAGCAATTTCATAAATTCAAAGCCATCGTCAAGTTCATCAACACGAATAAAGCGCATATCTTCTTCAGCATTGACATCGCGCAATGTTTTAGCTAATTCAGGTATGGATAAAGCATGAATTGATAAGGGGTTATAAATCACATATCTCATATTTATTTATCCTCTTTTTTATCTGTTTCTTCTTTATTATCATTTTTGTTTTTAAATGATTCCATCAATCCCTTAAGGTTTCCGTAACGAAAGAAGAAAGGCTTCCTAAATTGAGATTTTAATTTGTCTTTAACCACAGCGTTTTTTTCTTTAGCGTAGTCTTGGAATTGAAGCAAAGAGACAATAACTTTATTCTCTTTGGCAAATCTTTTAAGCTTAGTGGCAACATGAAGAGAATAGCAAAAGTCAACAAGCATCATACCGATGACAATGCCAACAAAGAAATAGTAAATTTCGTTTTGCACTAAAAAAGTAACAAACTTAACCAAAGGTTCATTGATAAAGAAATAATACAAAGCACCGGCTGCTAACCAAAAAAGCGAATAGATTGGGCAAATAATACCCATGATGTTACCTTTAACATTGGAATAATCCCAAAGTTTAACATTTAAACATTTGATAAATATCAAACCAGCAATAAACTCGATCAACGTTAAAGCAATTCCAATAATTAGAATTGTTGAAACAATCTTTAGCCACTCTAGTTCAGCTGGAAAAGGAATAAGGCCAATCAAGTAATTAATCCCATATAGGGCAACGGTTCCAAAGCCATAAATAGGTAGATAAGGTCCGACCATGAAGCCTGGATTGACCCAATGATGTTGAGAAACAAAACGTCTCCAAAAAAGTTCGACCAAGTAGCCGACTACCGAGCCTAAGACAAATAGCGATATCAGGGTGAGAATAACTCTTAATATTTCCATATTATTTCTTGATTAATAATAATTCTGGTTTTTGAATGAGGACTTTATAATTATCAGGAACAGATTCGGTTAAGTAGACGTTACCGCCAATAACTACATTATTACCTATGGTAACTTGTCCACCAAGGATTGATGCATTCGCGTAAATTGTGACATAATTGCCAATTGTTGGATGTCTTTTCTCTCCCCGAATCTTGCGGCCTTTTTTCAGTGATAAAGCGCCTAAAGCAACCCCTTGATAAAGTTTAACGAAATTACCAATAAAAGAAGTTTCTCCAATGACGATACCGGTACCATGGTCAATAAAAAATGGATGCCCAATTGTTGCCCCTGGGTGAATATCAATTCCAGTTACAACGTGAGCTTGTTCAGAAATAATTCGAGCTTGGATTTTCAAGCCTAAAAGCGATAGAACGTGAGCTATTCGATAATAAGTAATTGCCTTAAACCCTGGGTAGCAGTAACGAATTTCTTCTTTGCTATCACTCGCCGGATCACTTTCAAAAAAGAAATCCAAATCTTCTTTCAAATATTCTTTGATTGAAGGTAGTTCTGCGAAGAATTTTTCGCATAATTCGTTATTGTTATCTACTTCAGATTTGAATAATTCTTTCGCTGATTTTTGACAGTCATTACAAAATAAAACAGCTTCAACTTGTTCTACAAAGGCAATTAGCCCTTCTTTATTATCGCATTTTCTTACCATGAGTATCGATCTCCTTTATCTGGGAATATAACTACAATATCTTTGCCATCTAAATGGTGTGATTCAATGTATTGCAAAGCACCAAGAAGAGCAGCTCCAGAAGAAATGCCGACATCAATTTCTTCCAATTTTCTTAATGATTGAGCCATAAAAATAGCTTCTTTGTCAGGAACATCTTCAATGTCAGCTAACAAGTCTTTCCTTAGAATTGAAGGCACGAAATTCGCTCCGATGCCTTGAATAAGATGAGGTCCAGCTTGGCCTTTAGTTAGTAAAGGTGATTCGAGCGGTTCGACACCAATCATTTTGGTGGATGGTTTATGTTCGGCAAAGAACTTAGCGATACCACTTATAGTTCCGCCGGTGCCAATCCCGGCAAAGCAATAAGCGACTGATGGTAAATCCCGAAGTATTTCTGGACCAGTTGTCAAATAGTGAGCTTTGACATTGCTAGGATTATTGAATTGATCAAAAAGAATGGAATTTTTGGTATTCTTAACCGCTTCAATTGCTTCCTCTTCAGCCCGTTGCATTCCACCATCAACAAGCACTAATTCGCCTCCAAGAGAGGAAATCATTTTGCGTCGTTCCATAGACATGCTTTTAGGCATATAAATAATCAAACGATAACCAAATTCTTTAGTGTAGTAGGCAAGTCCTATTCCAGTATTGCCACTTGTGGCTTCAATAATTATGGTATCTTTATTTAATTTATTATCTGCTTTCAAATCACAGAGCATTTGATACACCGCTCTATCTTTAATAGAGCCGCTCGGATTTGAATTCTCTAATTTGCCATAAAGATGACACGATAAGGAAAACTTCTTTTCAATATTTTTTAATCGAACAAGTTTCGTATTCCCTGGAATAGATACCATGTGTAACCCTCTTTATTAAAATAAAGTTTAAAGGTATTTACTGTTCTATGCAACAAATACGATAATAAAAATGTCTTGTTAAGCAAGACACTTCTATCAATTATTTGGCAAATTTTTCTGGATAATGCTTCATCATGTAATCAACATCTTTATCACCGCGACCAGACAAGCAAACAAGTATGCTGCCTGATTTATGGGTTCTGGCATAGCGAATTGCATATGCAACAGCGTGGGCACTTTCAAGAGCTGGAATTATTCCTTCCAGTCTAGACAAAAGGAAAAATGCCTCAACCGCTTCATCATCGTTAATGGTCTCATAATCAACTCGACCTAAATCATGTAGAAAAGCATGTTCAGGGCCAACACTTGGATAATCAAGACCGCTAGCAATGCTGTAGGCTGGTGCAACATTTTCTTTCTCATCAAGAACTACTTTAGATTTAAAACCATGTAAAATGGCTGTTTTACCTAAGGTAATTGAGGCAGAATTTTCGCCAATTATCTTGCCTTTTCCAAGCGCTTCAACACCAACGACTTTGACTGGATCAGCTAAGAAGGCTTCAAATAATCCGATTGAATTGCAACCACCACCAACACAAGCAGCTATAACATCTGGTAATTCGCCAGTTCTTTCTAAAAATTGAGCTCGAGCTTCTTTGCCGATAATCTCTTGGAAATCACGAACAATCAAAGGGAAGGGATGAGGTCCAACGACACTCCCCATACAATAAAATGAATTTTGATATTCTTTAGCGTATGCCCCAAAGGCACTATCGACAGCATCCTTTAATGTTCCTTGACCCTTGCTTACCGGTATTACTTTTGTACCGAGTAATCTCATTTTAGCAACATTTTGAGCTTGCTTATCGATATCGACAATACCCATATGAATTTCGCATTCAAGACCAAAATATGCTGCGGCTGTAGCGACAGCAACGCCATGGCTTCCTGCTCCAGTTTCAGCAATTAATTTTTTCTTACCTAGGTATTTAGCAAGCAAAGCCTCACCCATGCAATGGTTGAGTTTATGAGATCCGGTATGGTTTAAATCTTCGCGTTTTAAATAGATCTGAACGTGCCCTAAATGATTGGACAGTTTTTCACAATGAAAAATCGGAGTTGGTCTTCCTTGGAAGTCGCTTCTAATTCTTCTTAGTTCATCAATGAATTTTGTACTTTTGCAGATTGTTAAATACCCTTCATAAACTTCTTCAAAAGCTTTTTTTAATTCTGGATTATCAAGATATGTTCCACCATATGGGCCAAAGTTACCTTTATCATCAGGATACATTTTATGATATTTCTTAAAATCAACTTCTGGATAAGTGTTGATAGTTAGACTTTTCTTGTTCTCAGTTTTCCTTTGATCAGATGGTTTTTCACTAGCTTCTGGAATAAGATAAACCTTTCCTTCTTTATAAGCGCCTTCAATGCGACCTTGTTCGCAAAGTAAACGGACACGGCGTTCATTAATACCAAATTTTTGGGCGGCTTCTTTGACAGTAATATATTTCATACCTTTTAACCTCTATCGGTATTTATTTTATACCTTAGAAACTAAAAATCAAGAAATAAAAAAAGAATGCCGAAGCATCCTTATCGTTTAAGTTCTACGCGAGTGACTTCATTAATTAGATCTCGAATTACTTCTGAAGCAATTAGTAAGCCGACGGCGGAAGGTACAAAAGCATTACTGCCAGGCGGTATCTTTCCCTTTTCGATTTCAGCATTTAATGGCGTTAATGGTTTTTCTTTAGAATAAACAACTTTCAATTTTTTAATTCCACGCTTTTTAAGCTCGTAACGGATGACTTTGGCTAGTGGGTCAGTATCTGTTTTATTAATATCAGTGATCACAAATCCCATTGGATTTACTTTGTTTCCAGCACCCATTGAGGAAATTATTGGCGTGTTAGCAGCATCTGACAATTCAACTAAAGCAATCTTTGCTTTAACAGTATCGATAGCGTCCACCACATAATCATATTGAGCAAAATCGAATTCATTTTTTAATTCTGGCAAGAAGAAGCATTTCTTAACTTCCACAATAACGTCAGGATTAATCGAAAGAATCCTATCTTTCATAACATCAACCTTGTCTTTACCTAAAGTATCCATAGTGGCAATTATCTGACGATTAATATTTGAAAGGGAAACTTTATCATTGTCAATAAGAGTAAAGTGGCCTACTCCAGTTCTAGCTAAAGCTTCGGCAACATAACCACCGACACCACCGACACCGAAAATAGCGATGTGTGATTTTGATAGCAGTTCAATGGCTTCTTTGCCAAACAATTGTTCACTACGAGAGAATTTACTTTCCATGTTAGAAATTATAACTGATTTTCTGTTAATGGAATAGTTTCATCATCTTTTGTAAGTAATTTCTTCTTTAACGTGTCCATAAGTATTGCACCCAGTGGTGCTGTAAAAAGAATAGACACTACAGCGGCAGTAATAACTAAAGTTCCACAAGGCAAACCTTCCGCTAAGGCGATACCGCCTATTGAAGCTTGAACAGTGGCTTTTGGAAGATATGAAATAATTATAAATATTTTTTCTTTCCAATTATAATCAGTAAACAAGATTGAAACAAAGACTCCAAGACTTCTAAAGATTAGCGAAATAACGATTAAACCTAAAATAATTGCACCTTCTGTAGAAATCGCATATTTGATGTCAACGGCGCAGCCAACTAAGACAAATAATAAAATTTCAAAGCCGCCCCAAAGACCTTTGTAATTTTTTTCAACTTCTTTCGCACCGCTAGGAACAAATTTATTTAGAAGTATACCGATGGTCATAATTCCAAGCAATGATGAAAGGGAGAAATATGGTTTTAGAAAGTTTTCTAATCCAAGCATAGCAAAAGAGACTCCTAAAAGAATAATGGTTTTCACAACAGAATTTAATTGTACTTTCTTGAATAAAACTATTAGCAATATTCCTACAATAACTCCTAATGCAATACCAGATATGATTGATAAGGGGATTTGAGCAATAGTCCAAACATCAAAAGTGTTATTAGCGACAATGCCTTTGAAACTATAAAAAAGAACAATAACAAAGATATCATCGCAAGAAGAACCAGCAAGTAGCAGTTCGGCAACGCCATGTTTCTTGCCATATCCCTCTTCAATTATCTTTATCATTCTAGGAGCGACTACAGCTGGTGATACAGCGGCCAAAACGCTACCAAGAAGTAATGCTTCAAAATATGAAATACCTAAAAATAAAGGAGCAAAGATAACGATACCGGCAATTTCAAAACAAGCTGGTAGAAAACACATCAATATTGCTGGACGACCTAGTTTTTTTAGTTTATTCCAATCAAGAGACAAACCACTTCGAGTCAAAATAATCACCAAAGCAATCTGCCTAAGAGTAGACGATAAAGCAAGTAAATCAGGGCTAACAAGATTAAATAATGAAGGTGAAATCAAAATGCCGAGTATTAAATACCAAACTAATTTTGGAAGGTGAATTTTATTAAAAAGCCATCCTCCAGCGATGCCAATAACGAAGATGAAACCAAGCGATAAGAAGATATCCATATTGTCCCCCAAATAAAAACTGATGACGAAAAGTGTTCCTAGACGTCATCAGCGAAATGCGGTTTTATGTGACAATCACATATGGAAGACAATCATTTCCGATAATTAGAATAGTCCAACTATTCAGCTTTTTCAACAGATTCTTGTTTATTCAGCAAACGAGCAAATAGCTTTTTAAAATAATAATAGGCTGCAATCAAGGCACTGCTAATAATCATCGCCCCCATAATGTCACTCAGCCAATGAACGCCAGAAATAATACGCCCAACAACAAGAAATCCCCCGATAGCGACACAAAAAGCTAGGGTTATAAAACGAAGAGCGTTGTTTTTAATGTACTTAATCGATAAATCACCAGCCGTGAACATAAAACAGAAGGATAACATTGTTGTCGATGAAGGATAAGATGCCTCAAGGGAGCCACCAATTAAAACCGGTCTTCTGTTAATAACCACTAGTTCGAAGAAGATATAGACAACAAAAACAAGAATATAGAATAAGCCCAGAGCAATAATCTCACTATCAACTTTTAAAATTGAACGACGTGAAATCCATTGGATCAGTCCAAGAATAAAGAAAGCAGCACAGATGGAGAGAGGAATGAGTCCACCCCAATCAGTAACGTTATATAAAACAAGATTGGAATCAATTAAATTGTGAAATGCACCATTCATCGTGGCAAAACCAACAGATGATCCATTAGGTCCGATTTCTTGAACATCAACAAACTTCACTAAAATTGTAAAAATTACAAATAAAGCAAAAAGGGAAAGCGTAATAATTAGATTTCTTAATTCAATTTTTTTCATAATTAACCTCTAAATAGACGTATAAAAAATGCTTCTAAAGTATATGCTTTAACTAAGAGAAAAACAAGATACCTATTTGGCTACAACTATAAGCTATTTTCGTTCACGGATAATTAAATATTCAGCAATTGGCAAGCCAATCGTGGAAAGAAGTGAAACGCAAGATATTACATTAGCAAGAATAGCGATCTGGCTCGCTTCTTGATAATCGAATGTAGCGAGTTTAACGATTGCCAGTGAGACAATAACTAAGGCAAACAGCATCGAAAATATCCACATGAATTTTTGCAATTTCAACACCTTGAAGTAACTGTGAGCGAAATAAACAATTGACAGAAGAGAAAGACACCCGATTATAACGTTTAACACCAATGAATAGCCTCGAGAGTTAAGACCCCAGATAAAAGTGTTCACACCTAGCCCAATAGAGACAATGAGGATGCTTGCTAAAGCGTGCATTTCAATACGCTTCGCATACAAGACCATGCCTGCCCCTAATATTAGACAAACAAAGTACAAGATTTCAAAACTGCCAAAAACACCACTATCGACATATGAAATCACTGAACTAGCAACTCCAAGAATTAGCATAAGCCCGAATAGGATTGAACTAAGCAAATATGATTTTTTCATAATAATACCTCTTCTTAAAAAATGATAACATAAACCAAACTACATAGGTGCAAAGGCCGATGGCTTAATTTATTTATGCTCTGAAAATAGTTTAATGGCAAAACCATTTTTAAATAAAAATTGGACTTTTAAATTTAGTTGTTAGCAATTATCGGAATATTCTTTTCGAATTTTTTAATTTATTTAATATTTGATGATAATTCCACTGCTGATTTAATTTCATCAATGAGGGAATTCTCTTTCAGTGATGAACGAATAGAAAAGATTTTTTCATTAACGATATTTCCTGGAACAGAGCTTATCATGTCTTTCATAATTCTTCCTGCTTGTGGAGCCCAAGAGCCATTCTCAACAATAGTGAAGTTTTTGTTCCTTACCATATGAGCTTTAAAATCGTTTAGGTAGTTCTCCATTGGTGTAAATAATCCCATATTAAACGTTGAGGCAAACAAAACGATATTTGAATACACAAATGATTGACTTAAGGCTTCTGACACATGGGTTGTGTTCAAATTTATAAGATTTACTTTTATTCCATCTTCTGCTAAAGCTTGTTTCACTTCCTTAGCAACCTGATAGGTATGCCCATAAATTGAAGCAACAAGAAGTAATACTCCAGGTTGCTCACCTTGATAAGCTGACCACTTTTCATAATAAGATAATATTAACTCAAAATTATCTTTGAATATATGTCCGTGAAGAGGGCATATCATTTCGATTGACAAGGATGACACCTTCTTTAAGATGTCTTGAACTTGAGGTCCGTATTTACCAACAATATTGGTGTAATATCGTCTTGCTTCATCTAAATCAAAATTTTCTTTTGTCGCGTATATCTCTTCTTTTGTAATAGCGTTAAATGATCCAAAGGCATCGGCAGAGAAAAATACGTGAGAATAAGTATCATATGACATCATGACTTCCGGCCAGTGAACCATTGGAGCGGATTTAAAGACCAATTCGTGCTTTCCAAGATTTAAAATATCTCCATCTTTAACAACGATGGTTTTAATTCCTTCAGGAAGAGTGAAGAATTGATTAAGTAGTTTTAATCCCAAAAAGGAAATTACTAAAGTAACATCTGGATATTTCTTTAAAATCTTAACGATTCCCGCGGTGTGATCTGGCTCTAGATGATGAACAACTAAATAATCAAGTAAGCGATGAT
>CAZLUI010000021.1:7725-13978 GCA_964562705.1 uncultured Staphylococcaceae bacterium | reverse complement strand
ACGCAATATAAAGACGATGAACAATCGCCAAGCAAATCTAAAGGTGGATGAAAATCGAGTGTGCCACTAATAATTGTTGCGTTGAAGCCGATATTGAAAATATAGTAACCACATATAAATTGATTTAGAAAATCGTATGTATTCCTTGGAAAAAAGAAATTGTCAGTTGCAACATATCCTTCTAATTCGTTTCTAGACATATCAAGTGTTAAAGGATCAACAAAAAGAGAATCAGAGAATACTAAGCCATATTGTTTGGTTTCGTCATTATATTCGCCAACAAGATGAATTAACAAACAATATTCGCCTTCATATAAAAAACTTAAATTCCCAAGAACATCCTTTTGAGAAATCATTGAAAAACTACCCTGGCAGTTTTCTCTTGCTTTGTTGTTTCCCTTAAAAGTGTATGTATATTTATAATCTTTTAAATTGATAGCGTGATAAGTGGGTATCGAATAATCAGAAATATAAGTATCTAGACGAATTGATTCACTGAGATATTTCGTTCCGCTTAGATGATAATATTCATAAATATTTTCACTTGTTGTGTATTCTTTTTCTAAGTCATCGACGTATATAGTGTGATAATCCGCCATTTTTATATCGACAGTTTTCTCAAAAGTTTGAGTGAGACGACCGATTTTTACATAAAAGTGGAGCGACTGCGTATTACTATAGTTAACCGTGAAGGTTTCTTCGCCTGAATAACCGGTCGAGGTAAAACTAGACTTAAGAAGATTCTTTTGAAAAACACCATTATCCATTAGATCAACCGAATAAATTTTAGGTAAGCTTGTTTTGGTAGATAGCGACAAGCGATAATTGATATATACTTCTCCAGCTTTAATCGGACTAATAAATAAATAGTCAAAATCATCAGCAAAAGAGGCAATTGGTATGATTGGTTTAAATTTAATTGATCCTAACGCTAAAGAGGCTGATAACAAGATTAAATTAATTAATCTCATAGAGTAAACTCCTTCAGAAATCTTTTCGTGGTCGAAAGACGAATGCGATAAAAAGTAGATTTTGGATATAAGTTAGTCCACCAACCCTTTGGCAAAGGGGTGAAATATTCTTTTTGAAGCATTGATAACTCAAGCAAATTAAAAAGGCGGAAGACGCGTTCGACCTCATTAACATATTGCACATATAGCTTAAGAATCTCTCCTTCCGAAGCTGAAGGATATTTATTCTGCTTAATCTCTCTAATTCTTGATAATGAATAATTATAGTTGTTCGCAACTGCAATAAGTTTGTGGTGCTCCGCCCCACGAAGTTTCTTTTCCATACATTAACCTCTACTACCTATATATGGATAAGAATGAAATAAATGTTCGAAACTATGCAAATAAATTCGATGTATTCGACATTATTTCAATATTTATTTATGAATGTTAATGCTTCGATTATAATTACAATATGATTATTTTAGTAGGCGCTTCCGCCAGTGGAAAAACTGTCACTGCTTTATATTTGCAAAAGCAATATGGCTTGTCCAAAGCTGTTACCACAACCACCAGAGAAAAACGAATTGGTGAAATTGATGGAGTTGATTACTTTTTCATTAATAGAGAAGAATTCTTAAAAAGAAATAAAGAAAACAAGTTTGTCGAAAACACTTTGTATAACGGAAACTTTTATGGCTGTGGAGTTGACCAAGTATGCGATAACAAGATTATTGTTCTTGATCCAAACGGATTACACGCCTTCAAGAAAATGAATGATAAAAGGATCGTTACTTTTCTTATTGAATCCAATGATAAAATTCGCCACTCACGTATGCGTGAACGCGGTGATAAAGAAGATAAGATAAAACAAAGATTAGAAAACGATATCATCGATTTTGATAAAAGAAAAATCGGCCAAACCGATTTTATAATTAACACCGATAATAAGACCATCGAAGAAACGGCAAAGATAATTTATGAAGATTATATGTCTAAACTTTCTTCTTTGAAGAAATAGATTCCTTGGTTAATTTTTCAACTAATTCACTTCGATATTTATGCGGAGTGATTTTTATTTTCTTTGGATAACCAACAATATGAAATAAACCACGGGGAACATAATAATCAAACGAAGAAACGTCAGATTTTGAAAGAGCGAGAAGACTGGTCAAAGATGATTTTTCAGCGTTGTTAGTACAAAGTTTTAAAAACCCTTCTCCTAAAGTAACGAATAGTTTAGAGAAAGAAACGTGTTCCTTTGCAATGATGCTTGTAGAAGCAACTCCTGGATGAGTTAAGACTACTAAGCAATCATTTCCAAGTTGCTCTTGTAAATATGAAGCAAAAGAAATATCTAATCGCTTTGAAATTGAATAAGCATATGTTGAAGCATCATCTTTAGATAGCATTTCTTCAAAGTTATTACATTTACCAATTACTTGGGTTAAGGATGTAACCACCACAATTCGACAACGATTAGCCAGAAAATAATCTTTCAAGCAGTCGCCTAAATAAAAAGGTCCGATGTAATTAGTGCCAATCGTTAGTGGAAAACCATCTTCGGTAGTTAAGCCCTTGCGAGGATGATAAATCCCAGCGTTAAAGACAAATCCGTGCAGCGTTGGATATCTTTCAATTAATGTATCTTTAAAGGCCTCGATTGACTTAAAAGAAGCCTGATTATAAACAATGTAGTCTAAGGAAGCATCTTTAATTTCCCTTTTAATCTCTTCGATAGCAACTATTGCTTTTTCTTCGTTGCGGCACGCTAAAACGACATGGGCGTGTTTATAGGCTAATTGTTTTGCAAGTGAAAACCCAATACCGCTATTCGCGCCCGTAATTACAATATTTTTTCCTTCTAATGAAGGAATATTTGCGTCAATATATTTTTTATATTTCATTAAAGATTAAAGAAGAGCCAAATGGCAAGTCCGACTAAAGCTGCGACGATAATAAGCGCCACAACAGTGACGATGACAATATATTTATCTGGACCAGTCTTTGCAGAAAACTTCGGTTCCATATCCGGTCTTTTTGGCATCTTGTTGTTGTGTCCGAAATTAAACATTTTTCTTTCTTCCCACTTTCACGAGTACTCTTTCGACAGTAAATTCGTCGGTGGCAATGACTTCAAATTTCAAATTCTGATAATTCACTTTATCACCTGGCTTAGCAAAACGTTGTAGAAGATCAATGACGAAACCACCAACTGATTCATAATCTTGTTCTTGAGGACCACTAACATCCACAAGGTCAAAGAAATCATCGATATTCATATTACCATCTATTTCATATAAATTTCGTTTCAATTTTTTATATGGCTCTTTTACTTCGTCCATTTCATCCCACATATCACCAACAAGTTCTTCAAGAATATCTTCCATTGTCAAAACTCCATCGGTGCCACCATATTCGTCTTTGACGATAACAATATGATTTTTGGTGGATTGCATGCTATCTAAAATCTCGCTGATGCCCATGCTACCAGGAACAAATGTTGGTGACACAATCAAAGAAGCGATATTGGTTTCTTGATGAGCCAACACTTTTCTTAGTAACGCCTTAGTTGATAACATGCCAACAATATTATCAATCGTATGTTCGTAGACCGGCACTCTTGAGTGAGTGAATATATCATCCGTTTTTAATAGATCTTCAACTTTTGAATTAATATCGATAGCAAAAACATCAACTCGAGGAGTCATAATTTCATGAGCTTCGGTATCTTTAAAGATAATTGCTTTATTTAAAAGTTCACCTTGTTCTTCATCGATTACACCTTCATCTTCAATGGTGTCTACCATCTCTTGCAACTCTTCATTTGAAACAGCACTTTCGTCTTTCTTTTTGTTATGAATAAAAGGATAAGCAAAAAACTTGCCAACACAAGAGGACAAGAAGACAACTGGGTAAAAAAGGAAATATAAACCACGTAGTGGGTAGGCGAGCAGTTTCGATAAAGGATAGGAGAAAGCACGTCCCAATACCTTTGGTATTATCTCGCCAAAAAGAAGCAAGATAATAAGCAGAGAAACAGACATGATTGTCGTACCACCTTCCACTCCAATAGAGGTGCCAACAAATAATTCTTTAGCAAGAACAGTTGAAAGTGAAGTGGCGGCTATATTGACGAGATTATTTGTAAACAAAATTGTTGGCAAAGTCTTGTCATATTGCTCTGACATTGATAAGGCGATCTTCGAAGTTTTGCTATTTGTCTTTTCAATGTCTTTCTTCAATCTTAGTTTATTGACTACTAGGTAGACAATATCCGAAGAAGACATGATGCCTGAAATAATCATGAGAATAAAAATACAAACAAAAAGAGCTATGACTAAGCCGATGTTCATTATTTTTTCTTCCCTTCGATCGGTTCAGCAATTTTGCCAACCAATTCTTCTAGGACATCTTCCATCGTAATTAAGCCAATAACTTTGTCATTGTTACGAACAATCGCAATATGGGTGTGATTTTTCTTAAAGCCATCCACCATATCATCCATTTTAATTTTTGTATTAACAAAATATGGTTTCTGCAAAACAGAAAGAATAGGAACATTTGGATTTTTTAAGTACGCTTTGATATACGTTTTAACATGAAGAATACCAACAACTTTGTCTTTGCTTCCATAAACAATTGGGATACGGGAATATTTATTGGAAAGAATCGCTTCATTAAGCTTTTCTTTAGTTAAATCCTTCATATCTATTACAAACATCTTCTCGCGTTTAGTTAACACTTCTTTAACTGAGGTATCAGTAAAGTCTAAAGAGTTATAAATAATCTCGGATTCGTTATCTTCAATCAAGCCCTTTTCTTCAATGTCTTCAACAATATTGGTGAAGTCTTCTTCCGTCATGGTTGGTAAATCATTAGTTTTAAAAATTTTGTTAACAAGTTTCGTGATAAGACTAAAAAACCAAACCAAAGGATATAAAAGGTAGTAAAAGAACATAATTAAATAAATACTATTTTTAGCCATTTGCTCTGGCATGGCTTTAGCGACCATCTTTGGTACCATGTCGCCAAAAATATAAACAACAATAGTCATAATTGCTGTCGAGATTAAAGAAATCCAAGTGGCATCTAGATTAACTTTTTCAAATATTGCAAAAAACAAAATAGCAGAAATTGTTGAAATAGCGACAGCAACCAGATTGTTGCCGATAAGCACTAAAACAAGAGTATTATCAAAATGATTATAAGTTTTTAAAATCAGTTTATTGACTTTGCTTCCCTCATCCGCTTTGATTTTAATCTTAAACTGGTTAAGGCTAGCAAATGCAGTTTCTGTAGAAGAGAAGAATGCACTTAATATAACTAAAACAACAATTATTCCAACGTACAGCCACGACAGACCATCCATTAAGTGCTTTCCTCCTAATAAGTAGATAGATTTTATCATAACTACGAAAAAATGCTAATTTTTCATAATAAAAAAGGCGGACTAGCTAGTTCGCCTTCATTTTAATTAATAAATTAATTATTCTTCTTCTGCTTCCGAGGCATCGTCGTCCTCTTCACGAGCAGCTTTGTGATCAATAATCTCTTGGACCCAGTCATAATTAACGACAGCCCCTTGGCTTAGGCCACCACTAGCCATAGCTTCGTTAATGAGAGCTTTAGCGCGACGGAAACTAAGTTCTGATTTGACTTTGAAGGCAAATGGAATTTCTTTATAAATACCCTTATGTGAAACATCGTTAAATGGAATAGTGCTGTTAACATATTTCTTTGGATCGATGGCAAGATATAGTTTCAAGCCTTTTCCGGCAATGACCATCTTGACATAGGTTTTGGTGTGAAGTCTAAAGGTATCACCCGAATTTGAAACTCTAGATTTAACTCCATAAGCCATAATGTCACTCTTAAGTTCATTGAAATGTTGTCTCATTTCTGGTGACATGCTAGGAAGTCGATCTTCAAATGGAATGCGGATAATCTTTGCTTTTGGAGTAATAGGTTCCACGGCTGGTTCTTCCTTGGCTGGTTCAGGAATTACTTCAACTTTTTCTTCCTCTTTAGCTGGAGCGGGTTTTGTCTCAACTAAGTTTTCTTCTCTAACTGAAGTCACAGCAACGCGAAGGAGTTCTTCGCGAATAATGATGCGAACCTGATCAGCAGTCACTAAATCAGATTTTTTAATTTCTTCTTGAGCGATGTTACGAATTTGGCGAACATTACCATTTGGAAGTTCAGTATGCATAATGGCGATTAATTCATCGTCAGCTTTTTCTCGAGAAATCTCTTCTTCAACAATGCTGCGAATCTTTTCTTCATTAACAGGTTCAACAACT
>CAZLUI010000021.1:0-7625 GCA_964562705.1 uncultured Staphylococcaceae bacterium | reverse complement strand
AATCTCTTCTTCAACAATGCTGCGAATCTTTTCTTCATTAACAGGTTCAACAACTGGTTGACTAACAATAGGAGCAATAACGACTGGCTCTGGAGCAACAACTTCTGCAGCTTTTGGTACACTAGTTTCAAGTAATATATCTCTCATTTCATCTGTGGAAGTAAGTTCGCTAATATTATCGTTGCTATCGTCTTTGGAAGCACCTTCTTCGTAAGCTTTCTTCACTTCTGGTTTTTGAGCCATATCAATGAATGATTCAAAAATAGTTAAAACAAAGGAAATGACAACTAAGCCTAATGAGGTAAAGGAGACAATGACAAATGGTGAAGGTGCAGTGCCGATATTGGCGATAATCGTTTCAAGGATAGATAATTCTTTTATTTCGGCTACCCAAGAAAAGGCAGTTTTGTCTTCTAACCATAAAATATATGTCTCATCAAATAAATAGAAATAAAGTAAGAAATAAGTACAAGCAAAAATCAAGACACCAAATATTAATGGCAAGACTGATTTAGAATGTTTCTTAACAATTGAAACAATTAACCAAACAAGCGATAAGACCGCAATTACTCCTAAGGAGATTAATGCGCTTAATGACACATATAGATTTTCAAATGTAAAAAGACCAGGGAATGATCTAAACATTGAGTCTGCCAATCTATCAATATAAAGGCCGGTATCTTGACCTAAAAATTGTAGAATTAGAAGGCCACCAACAAATACGCCAACTCCAAGGAAGGCAAGGACAATAGACACAATCATCAAGGTTTTAATGGATTTTTTCATAATTTTCCACCTTTCAAAAACGAACAACCTTATTTTATATATAAAAAGGAGAAATGCAAACAAAAATATGGAGATTTTGCAAAGATTATTGTCTACTTAACTAACATTTTGATATGTTTAGGCAAACAAGACACTTCCACATGTTTAGCAATAAGTGGCTCGCCATCGCTACACCAACATGCTTCTTGTTTTAGTTCTACATCTAATTTACTACATTGATATTGAGCAACTTTTTTCTTATGGAAGGCATAATTTGTCAATCCATTAAACGGGCCTAAATCGGAAATGAAAATATCTAAAAGACCATCATTGATGCTACCTTTTTTATTTACTTTAAATCCACCAGCATAGTTCCCATTTAGGATAAGCAAAAAGGGAATTCTTTTTTTAATCTCAACACCATTAGCGTTAATCTCAACATCAATCTCACTTTTATGGAAAGCTTCTTTAAATGCAAGATTGTAGTAGGCAAGTTTACCAATTCTTTTCTTGTATTTACGACCCACTTTATACGAAATATCAGAATATTTACCAACTGCTAGAAGATAGAGGAAATACTTGTCATTACATTTCCCGATATCGCTCTCTACGACATTGCCTTTTAATATTATTTTCAAAGCTTTGCGAATTGAAGAGTTAACGCCATAAGATTTTCCAGCATCATTCATCGTTCCACAAGGAATATAACCAATTATTGGTCTTTGACTCTCTTTTAATGGTGCAATCGCGTTTATCACTGCGTTCAGCGTTCCATCGCCACCGGCAACAAGTAAGACATCAAACGACTCATAGGCTGATATAGCACACTGCCTAAGTTCTTCAATAGAGTTACAAAGCTTTGAAGCAACTTCATACTTAATCGCTAAAGTCTTGACGATTTTATCATAGTATTTGTCGCTTTTAACAAAGCCGGTTTTGTCAGAATATAGTAGCAACGCTTTCATAAAGAAATTATAACGCAAATCTATCACGAAAATGAAAGTCAACTTTTGTAGAACAAAAAGGATGATATAATAAAAATATAAAACGAGGTTTTTATGAAATCTACAACTAAACTAGGAGCAAGGAAGTGGCTTTCCTTCATCATCGCTGGATTAATTGGTCAAATATCATGGGCTATCGAAAACATGTACTTAAATGTATATGCTTTCCATTGCACTTCTGATTATATCTTTATTCCTATTATGACTGCTGCAAGCGCTGCTGCTGCGACATTGACGACATTATTTATCGGGGCGTTATCAGATCGAATTGGCAAACGAAAATCTTTTATTTCATTTGGTTATATAATCTGGGGCATTTCAATAATTGCTTTTGCGTTTTTAGATCCAACAAGCAGTTATTCATTTGTTGGTAATAGCGCACTCTTAGCCGGTACGCTTATTGTCATCATGGACTGTGTCATGACCTTCTTTGGTAGCACCGCTAACGATGCTGCATTCAATGCATTTGTTACCGATTCGACCGACACTACAAATCGGGGCAAAGTCGAAAGCTTTTTATCGATTTTGCCAATGGTGGCCATGATTGCAATTGTTGTGCTTCAAGGTCTATTTGTCACAACAACTGAGGGAATGACCAAGGGATGGGATATATTTTTCTATGTCTTTGGTGGCGTCACTTCTTTAGCTGGTCTTGCTTTATTGTTCATCATTCCAAAAGATACGATTCAGCCAAATAAAACTGAGCCTTATATGCGCAACATTGTTTATGGTTTTAGACCATCAGTAATTAAGAAGAATCCAATTTTATATTTAGTTTTGCTTGGATTTTTATGTTTCAACATGGCTTTCCAAGTCTTCTTCCCATATTTCTTGGTTTATATTCAAAATGTTCTGCTAATCCAAGAAACAAACTTCATGATTACCATGGGCGTCGTCTTAGTTATAGCGTGCATATTCACAATTGCTATTGGATTGTTCATGGATAAGATTGGCAAGAACAAATTACTAATTCCCGCTATTGGATTGACAGCTATTGGAGCTTTCTTATTTATATTTGTTGGTAAAGAAAATGTGATATTTGCAATTATTGCTGGTGTTATCTTAATGAGCGGTTATATGGTTTCCACCGCTGTCTTTGGAGCTAAAGTACGAGACTACACTCCACCAACTCAAGCCGGTTTATTCCAAGGTGTGAGAATGGTATTTGTGGTCCTAATCCCAATGGTAACTGGCCCATATATTGGCCAAGGCCTATCTAATATAAACGCTACCACTTACATAAATGAATATGGCAATAGTGTTGTTGAACCAAATAATTTCATTTTCTTGGGTACATTTATAGTACTTCTTATCGCTATTATTCCCGTTATTTTCCTCCTTAAAAAAGAAAGACAAGTTTACAATGAACGACAAATTACCTCTGAGTGAATATCCTAGACCACAATTAGTGAGAGAAAGCTATCTTTCGCTCAATGGCTATTGGGAATACGCCATCAGAAAAGACAAAGGATTTCCTGCTCAATATGACGGAAGCATCCTTGTTCCTTATTCACCAGAAACCCCGTTGAGCGAGGTCAATCGTATCCTTCATCCTGATGAATATTTATTCTATCGAAAAAAGATTGAACTAGATGATAGTTTTATAAAAGATAAAATTATTCTCCATTTTGGAGCGGTCGATCAAGTTTGTGAAGTGTTTATCAATAATCAAAAGGCTCATGAACATATCGGTGGTTTCTTGCCTTTTGAGTTCGATATTAAGCCTTATTTAAAAAATAACGAAGTGACTATCACTTTAAGAGTAGTCGATGTCACTGATACATCATATCTTTCACGTGGAAAACAAAAAATTAAACGTGGCGGTATTTGGTATTCACCACAATCTGGAATATATATGCCAGTATGGCTAGAAAGTGTCGGCGGTGATTACATTAAATCATTGAAGATAACTCCAAACATTGATTCAAAGAAAGTAAAAATTGAAGTCGAAAGCGATGCAACTCAAATAACATTGTGCTTTGAAAACAAAAAGTATCAATTAGAACATAAATGCATTGAACTAGATATTGCTAATATGCAACTATGGACACCTGACAATCCGTTTTTATATAATTTTGAAATTGAAACACCAGATGACAAAATCAAAAGTTATTTTGCGATGCGTAAATTCTCTCTAATCAAAGATGAAAAGGGCATTCTCCGTCTAGGGTTGAACAATATGCCATTTCTTTTCAAAGGTGTGCTAGACCAAGGTTATTATCATGATGGTTTTTTAACACCAACATCTGATGATGACTACATTAACGACATTAAACTAATCAAAGCGCTTGGTTTCAACACCACAAGAAAACATATTAAAATTGAATCTTTAAGATTTTATTATCATTGCGATAGACTAGGGTTAATTGTCTGGCAAGACATGGTTTCTGGTGGAGCAAAATACAATTTTCTAACTATTTCATTGCCTCTTATCAGCGGTATTCATCGTAAAGATTTTCATTATGAAATATTCGGACGAAACAATGAATTTGGCCGAAGGCAGACCGAAGAAGAAATGTGTGAAACAATCAAATTGCTATACAATGTTCCTTCTTTAGGTTTATGGACCATCTTCAATGAAGGATGGGGCCAATTCGATGCGAAGGAAATCTATGTAAAACTTAAATTGCTCGATAGCACCAGATTATATGACCACGCCTCTGGATGGCATGATCAAGGGGTAAGCGATGTTAAATCCCTTCATGTCTATTTCAAAAGAGTAAAAATGCCCCATAAGAAACAAATAAAAAATCGTTCAGTCATTCTGTCTGAATGTGGCGGCTATTCTTTGCCAATTAAAGGCCATATGTTTTCCGAGAAAACTTTCGGTTATAAAATATTAAAGAACAAAGAAGATTTGGTTAACGAATATCAAAATTTTATTAATAAGGACATAATCAAAAATATTCCTCTAGGTTTAAGTGCCTATATCTACACCCAATTAAGTGATGTCGAAGATGAAGTTAACGGGTTTATCACCTACGATCGTAGTGTTATTAAAGTGAACCCAGATTATATTAAAAAAATTAATGATTCAGTAAAGTTATAAAAGAGTTAATTATGGCATGACAAACTGAAAACAGGCACGTAAAAAGGTGCTTGTTTTGTTGAATATTTAAAAAATGATTAGACTATTGGCTCATTTAATAATATGATTTTATAAAATACAAAGAGAAAGGAGATTATTATGAAATTAAACAAATTAGCATTAACCATGCTCCTAGCATCCGGATTAGTTCTAACTGGTTGTGGTGAATCAAGCGAATCATCAAGCAGCAGTAGCACAGAGCCAACTTCATCAGACACAAGCTCAAGTTCAAGTTCCAGCTCAAGTTCCGCAGCCGCGCATACAGCCGAGAGTGTCATTAAAGACATTGCCCAAGCTATGTTTGGCAGCGCAGTATCTGGCACAGACTACTTCGTTGAAGATACTTCATTCTACACAGGCGTTAGCATGGGTGCATTCACCAAAACTGATGCAGCAGAGATTGAAGCAGGTTTAATCGCCGCTGTAAACGCAATTGTGAGTTATCTTCCAGATTACTTAGTTGTTTCTGAAGCAACAGCTATCGATCAATGGGATGACGGTTCCAAAGGTGCATTTGCCACCTATACAGTGGACTCAATCAGCGTTGAACTTGGTTCATACATTGATACAGCAGTAATGTACGGACAAATCTTTGTTTCTTAATTAAACAAATGAACTACCGCTAAACTAGAGATGAATATAGAAATATAGTCATCTCTTTTTTATTGCAATCTATAAAAAAAGCATTCTTATGAATGCAATTTTTTAATTTTGGTGAGCCTCGAATTTTGGGTCGCACAAGAAGGAATTCCTATTCGTACACACGCCATTCTTATTTGTATATTTAAAAGAAATAACCATTTGTTTGTTTTTCCAAACCCAAACTTCATTAACTAACAAATTAATTATCGTTTCACATACAGTTTCATTCGATAGCAAGACTGTCTTTGCATATTTAAAAAATTCTTTAACTAATTCTGGATCAACAAATTTAACCAAGTTTTCCTCTTCTTCAATCTCTTTTTCTTGAAGCTTAATGTCTTCTGCTAATTCTTGTAACCTTTTAGTAAATTGTTCATAACCACAGCCATTTTCGATGGCTTTTTGTATATTTTTAAATCTGTCTTTTGTTTTCTTCAAAGCAGCTTTTTTATCTTCAATATCACCAAATCTAATTTTGCTATTATATTCAGAAATATTTCTAATGAGTTCTTCTTCATTACTGCCATCCATAAAAAAGTCATAAGTTGCACTTGCAACGATTTTCTCAATCAAATCTTTATCAATTAATTGCATGTCACAACCCTTTTTATATCTTCTATTGTTGCAAACATAATGACTATAACGTACTTCACGATACTGTGTAGAATGTCCAGAGAAATACTCACCACATTCACCACAGCGAAGCTTTCCGGATAAAAAATATTTTTGTAACAAAGCATTTCCTTTTCCCTGTCTATGTCGAAGGCTTTTTAATTTATTCTGAACTGCATCAAAAGTCTCTTGATCAATAATTTGTGGAAACATTGTAGTATTTATAACTTCTTTAAATTGGTAGATTCCTAAATATCTTCTGTTATTTAAGATTCTTGAAACAGTAGATTTTGTTAGTTTTCTTCCAATTTTATCTCTATATCCATGTTCATTAAGCTCATCAGCTAATTCTGGAATAGTAATATCTCTTTCCAAATATGATTTATAAATCTCTTTAACAACTAGAGCTTCTTCTTTTGCAATTATGATTTTTCTATTTTCATCGAACTTATATCCTAGAATCATTCTTCCACCATTGTATTTTCCATCAATGGCGTTTTGTGTCATTCCTCTTTCAACTTTAGCTGCTAACTCAACAGAAAAATATTCAGCAAAAGCTTCATTGATGCCATCCATTAATATTGCTTCAGGTCCAGTTATGTTTGCTTCAGTTGCGCTTAAAACTCTAATTCCTTTATTCTTAAGAATACTTTTATATTTTGCAGCATCGGCTCTACTTCTAGAAAAACGATCACCCTTCCATACAATTACATTATCAAATTTATGGTTTTCACCATCTTTAATCATTTGCATAAATGAAGGCCTTTTAGTAGCTGTTCTTCCACTAATTGCTTCATCTTTATAAACACCAATAATTTCAATATCGTTCTTAATTGCAAATTCTTTACATTCTCTAACTTGCCCTAATATCGAATTCTCTGTTTGCTTTTCGCATGAATATCTAGCATATATTACACCTGTTTGCATAATGAAAGCTCCTTTATGAAACATATTATTTCATAAGTAAATGTTAAAGTAAATAAGCAAATGTTATTACATTATTAGAAAAGATAACTCACTTTATTAGTACAAGTACTATAAATGTGAGATTATCCTTTCTCTAATTATGTAAAAGAAATAAGTAAGCGTGAAAAAAGCACAACTCAATATTAGTGATGCTTATAAAATACCTTTATTTTGCGTTTATTTGCTCTTTACAGCCTCGTTTGGTTGTCCGGCGTGTTCTTCTTTAACTTCGTTCTTTTTCAAGTCTGCAAAGACCTGCGCAGCGATTTTATACATTTTGTCATAATCTTTATCATGCTTAAGATCGCCTTTTTCTGTATATGGATGATCTGTTAATCCGTAAATATAATCAATAGATATGTCAAATCTATTCGCATACCAAAGTATAACTTCATTAGATGGATAATTTCTTCCGGATTCATATTGAGCAACAGCAGCTTGAGATACCCCAAGCTCTTTCGCGATTTGCCCTTGAGAAACTTGCATTTCTAATCTAATTTCTTTTAATCTTTCACCAATAGTTTTCTTTAAGTCCATATAACAAATCC
>CAZLUI010000020.1:0-14178 GCA_964562705.1 uncultured Staphylococcaceae bacterium | reverse complement strand
CCCCAACACCAACACTTTCTAGCTTTTCGCTAAATGCTAATTCACCAGATAATTTAGTATAAGCAAAGGCATAATTGCCAATGTTTTTAACAGTTTCTGGAATAAGAGAAAGATCGGTTAATGAAGTACAGCCAGAGAATGAATTGTTGCCAATAGATTCAAGATTGGCTGGGAATGTAAGTGATTCAAGAGAAATGCAATTTTCAAATAATGAATCAGAGACACTTAAAAACGTATTTGGAAATTCAGCATACACAAGATTTGCTTGATCTTTAAAAGCTCCATCAGCGGCGTTAATATATTGACCAAAATCAATAATATCTCCAGAGTGAGCAGAGGCTGCGGGCGAAGACATATCTTTGACAATAGCTGAGTCAGGCATCATCTCGCCTTTATAAGCATAAAGAATGCGACCAACAGCTACTTCACCAGTGTCAGCGTTAATTAACCATGATGTGTTCTTAAAAGCATCATTCCCGATTGTTTCGAGTTGACTAGGAACATTAAAACGAGCAAGACTATCACAATCTAGGAAACATTCCTCGCCAATAACACGTAATGTGTCTGGGAAAATTATTTCTTCAACTGTTGATTGTTTTTGAAAAACACCATCGGCAATCTCAACGACCGGACGGCCGCTAAGTTTGTTAGGAATTCTAAATTTAGCAGGCAAAATCGCATTATCATCAATTGCGGTAATGGTGACGCCTGAATTTACTTCATCGGTTTTATAAGAGTAGGAAAAAATCTCAATATTATCATAATCAAGGAAAATATCTTTGATAGTGAAGAAATAAGTTAAAACAATTCCTACAGTCAATACTGCGCCAATAACAGAGCCAATAATTATTTTATTGCGGCGTTCGTGAGGTTTTACTTCCCTTGGTTTTGGTTCAATGTATTCCATTATTTTTTGCCTCCCTTCTTAGCGACGATGGCTTTATATTCAGCCAATTCTTTGAGGTTGCAGCGGACATAGTGTCCTTCTTCAACTTCGTATAGTTGAGGTATGTCATCATATCGATAATGATGAGCAAATGGGTCATAGGTAGTAATAACTTTCTTCTTCTCAATGTTTGGATCTGGAAGAGGAATAGCACTAAGCAATGACTTGGTATATGGATGTAAAGGCAATTCAAATAAGCGATTAGCAGAAGTTAATTCAACTAAGCGACCACCGTAAATAACACCAATACGATCGGAGATATATTTCACAACTGAAAGGTCGTGAGCGATGAATATAACTGACATATTGCTCTCTTTTTGGAAATCCTTAATGAGGTTAAGAACTTGAGCACGAATTGAAACGTCAAGAGCAGAGATAGGTTCATCAGCAATGATTACTTCTGGTTTAACAAGCATAGCACGAGCAATGCCGACACGTTGTCTTTGGCCACCACTAAATTCGTGTGGATAACGTTTCAAGTGTTCAGGACGAAGACCGACTTTTTTCATCATGTCTTCGACTTTTTCAAGACGATCTGCTTCATCTTTATAAAGATGGAAAGCACGAAGTCCTTCTGAAACAATATAGTCAATGTTAGCGCGGTCATTTAAAGAAGCGCTTGGGTCTTGGAAAATCATTTGGATTTTTGTTTTTAATTCTCTCTCCCGAGCTTTTCCAATATTTCCACTGATAAGATGACCATTAAAACGAATCTCGCCTTTTAAAATAGGTACGATTCTAATAATAGTACGTCCGACTGTGGTTTTACCTGAGCCTGATTCACCAACTAGACCAAAAATTTCACCACGTTTAATTGCCAAAGAAAAGTCTTCGACAACAACGCGAGTCTCAAGGCCATTTTTAAAGCCAATATCGACATGTGATAATGTGATAACATCTTCTTTCTTGCCATTAATGACATCAAAAGATTCGTTATCTTCTTCCTTGAATTGTGAACCTTGTTTTTTGTTGCGTTTCACATTTTCAGGACGATATATTTCCGCAGCTTCAAGATAGGTGCGTGGTTTTAAATCTTTATTTTCCATCGTTATTTCCTACCTCTCTTCCAAGCTCTTTAGCGGCCGCGTCAATACGCTCGCGTAAGTGCTGGATAATTATTGGTTTTTCTACTTTCGGAGCTCGTGGGTCAAGCAACCATGTTTTAGCAAAGTGAGTTTCGCTAATTTTAAACATTGGTGGTTCAGCCACATAGTCAATTTTCATCGCATAATCATTACGAATAGCGAAAGCATCACCGATAATCTCACTATTGAAAGAAGGTGGATTACCTTTGATGTAAACTAGAGGCTCGTTTTTAGTTCCTAATTGCGGTAAGGAAGAAAGAAGTGCCCAAGTATATGGATGAGCTGGACGATAGAAAATATCTTCCGCAGTGCCATATTCAACGATTTGGCCACCATACATAACAGCGATTCTATCTGCAACGTTAGCCACAACACCTAAGTCGTGGGTAATGAAAATTGTCGTCCAGTGATATTCAGTCTGAAGATCGCGGATTAATTGTAAAATTTGAGCTTGCACAGTAACGTCAAGCGCAGTGGTTGGTTCATCGCAAATTAAGATTTCAGGACGGCAAGCTAATGCAATGGCAATAACGACACGTTGTCTCATGCCACCACTATATTGAAATGGAAATTCTTTAATTCTTTGTTCTGGATCAGGAATACGAACTTTTCGAAGTAAGTTAATAGCCTCTTTCTTTGCTTCTTCATGATTTAAACCATGATGAATGCGAAGCACTTCTTCAATTTGATAACCAATTGAAAATAGCGGATTCAAAGAAGTCATCGGATCTTGGAAGATGGTGGCAATTCGTTTGCCACGAATTCCAAACCAATCTTTTGATTTTTTAAGCTTAGCTAAATCAATCCCATCAAACATGATTGATCCGCTGGAAATAAAACCATTGCTATCAAGCATGCCAGTAAATGTTTTTGTAAAAACAGATTTACCAGAACCAGATTCTCCAACGATGGCAAATGTTTCGCCGCGATGTACATCAATTGAGACATCACGAATAACATTCATTTTCTTTCCGTGAGAAAGGAATCCTACGGATAGATTTTTAACTGATAAGACAATATCTTTGTTTTCGTCTGACATAGTATTCTCCTTTCTAACGATGATTCTTTGGGTCGGTAGCGTCTGCTAAAACAAGGCCTAGATAGAAGAACGCCATTGTTAAAGGCACCATGACCAGCAAAGGAACAATAAGTAAATTAGGGTGATCCAACCATTCGCCAGTATTTGTGACAATCGTCAATAACTGGCCTAAAGTAATCTCACCTTTTGAAATATCAAACGATAAGTTAAAGAAGGCTAGACCGACTTCACTAGAAATAGCGGCTGGAATTGCAGTTGAAACAACAGTGACGATAATACTGATTAAATAAGGGAGCAAGTTATGAGTAATCATAGCTTTTGGTGAGCTACCTAAAGTTAATGAAGCAATGTTATAGTCACGATTACGAATAATGATAATTTGGTTACGAATAAAGCCGGCTAGGCCCATCCAACCAAACATACATAACAAGAAGACAAGAACCCAGAAGTTTCTTGGCAAGAATTGCATAAGCATGAAGTATAAAAGCAAATCTGGAATATTGCTAACGAAGTTTCTAAGTTCGATTAGAATTGGATCGAGTTTGTGGAAGTATCCCCAAAGTGAGCCAATCAAAATTCCAAAGAAAGTATCAATAAGTGCAACAACAGTAGCAAGAAGCAAGGAACGACGAGTTCCAAGCCAAACGACCGTCCATAAATCTTTACCTGCTAGATTTTGCATTGTCGAACCGCCTGTGCCAAACCAGTTAACTGAATTCCAACCGAGGTTGGTGTCAAATTCAACAGCTGGAGTAGCCGGAGACGAATACCATTCATGGTAACTCATCATTGGACCAAAGATTGTTAAGAAAAGTAATAAAACAATCGTGGCTAAACAAACAATTGCTAATGGTTTTTTGAACAATTGTTTAAATGTCTCTCTCCAATATGAATAAGGAGCAGACGTTAATTTTTCGATGTTTTCTTCGGATGAACCAACAACGGTAAAGAGGTCTTCAACGTTATGGTAAACCGTAGCATCTAAATCGAGTACATTATTATGCGCCATAATTTTTCCCTCCTATCATTCATCCGAGAAACTAACACGAGGATCGATGATTGCTGTAACAATATCGCCAAGTAAATAGCTCAGAACTGAAATCAATGCTGAAACGATAACGATGCCTTGTAAAGCATAGAAGTCGTGTTGATTCATAGCAACAACTAAAAGACCACCAATACCATTAATTTGGTAAATCTTTTCTAGATAGAACGTTCCAAGCAAGGCGCCCAGAATAGCGGCTGGAATAGAACGAACTAATGGAACAATTGCATTTCTTAATACGTGTGTGAATAAGATGCGGTTCTCTGAAAGACCTTTAGCTCGAGCAAACTTAACATAATCAGATGTAAATTCGTCAAGCATAAATCTTCTGACCCATAGAGCAATACCCGCCATGCCTGTGAAGCCCATAGTTAGAGCTGGAGCAAGCAAGGAGAAAATATTCCCATCTTGATATGTGCGTGGAAGTCCACAAAGCGTACACAATATAACCATCCAAATGTAGTAATAGGCAACACCTGGAATAGCGTCAATTGAAATAATATAGGCGTTCCCGACTTTATCGAAAACTCCATCTTTGTGCTTTGCCATCAAGATACCCATAGGGTAACCGAGCAAAACTTCAACGGCACAGGCAATGATACCAACTTGGAATGAGAGACCCATTCTTTCGCCGATAACATCGGTAACGTATTTGTATTCATCGCCAGCAATATAGAATACCTGCCCTAAATTCATTAGAGTAGTGCGGCATTGAGAAGTAGTGGCAACAAAAGCATCTCCATACGTCGTTTTGCAAACAGTTTTTGGGAATGGAAGAATATTGTAGATATAGGTAAATAGGTCAGCGAACCAGTTATCTGTAATTCCAAGTTCAGCTTTAGCACTAATGCATTGAGCTTGGAAAATGGCTTCACTCATCTTTTGATAGTTAGGTACGAGTTTCATACAGAAACCAACACCTTGTACTTCAACTTGGAAACGAATGAGGAAGAATGTAGCGATGATAGCAAGTAAGATTGATACCAAAGCACTTCCCATACGTTTGAGGGAGTACATCAACAAAGGATGTCCAAAAATGGTTTGAATTTTTTGATGTGATCTGAAGATGATCTTGTGACCAACTAATTCAACGAAAACAACAAAAGCAACGATAAGCGCAATTATTGTATAACCAAGAATATATATGGCCATTTTGATCCTTTCTTAAACAGCCAAAGGACTGGCGAGGGCCAGTCCAGTGACTATTATTTAATAATTAATCGAAAATAGGTTCGATTGTATTTCCACCGACAGCTTCAAGAGCGATGGCTTTCTTTTCCTCGCGGTCTTCACGAGCTTTTTTACGTTCTTCACCGGTTGGAACATCAATCAATACCCAAATACCAACTAAGCTGTTGTCAGCAAGTCCATATGGAGCTTCTGGGTTATCATAACCACAAGCGCGGGATACGCTGGCAGACCAGCCTTGGGTTTGCATATTGGAAGGTTTGATGATGTATAACTCGTTGAGGAGCATATATTCTGCTTCAGCGAATTTAGCATAACGTTCATGGTTAGAAGTTGTGATTTCGGAAGCTTCATCAACTAGAGCGTTGTATTTATCAAACAAGGCTGTTGCTGATTTTTGTAATACACCTGATTCGTCTAAGGAGTAGCTATCAAATGAATCGGTATTGCCGCTCATTTTAGACATTTCACCATTTGTAACATAGCAGTGCATATAGGTTAATGGGTCAGCATAGTCACCAATCCATCCCCAAGTGCCAATTGTGTAATATCCGTTATTGGAAGCGGATTCCCAGTCTGATTGGTTACTAATCTTATCTTGAACCATCTCAAAGTATGGATAGTGATCTGATTTTTCGGTTGGATCACTTAATTTCATGCAACGTGGGAGTGAATCGGTAACACGTGCATCAGCAATGGTGCATGCGTTCGCTCTTTCGTTCCAAGAACGGACTAATTTAGTTTCATCATCGAGTGAATCAGTATTGATACCGCCAGCACCCATATAGTCAATGATGACTGGGAAACTGACCGATGAATCTGCTGCTTTTAATTGTTGAACGGCTGAAACGGCATCATTTCTTAATGTTTGAAGTGATAACCAAGGATATTTAGCTAACATTTCAGCGCTTGCTGCATTGCTTTCAAGATAATTAACACCTGAAGTTTGTTGTGGGCCAACAAGGCTCTTAGCTTCAGCGCTCTTGCTTGCATATCCTTCTCCAGATAAACCTTTCTTACTAGCGAATTCATCATAGTAATATTCGGTGTAATCCTTGCCGTATTCATCAAAGACATATCCACGTGGAGTGAAGGTGTTCATTTGATACTGATTTTTGTCCTCGACATCCCATTGTTCGTTGTATACATCAAAATCAAGGGCATTTAAGACCAATTTTCTGACTTCTTTAATCTTTAAAGCTCGATTTGTATTTTCAATACATTTGACTTTATCTTCGTCTGTTTTATACAAATCTATAAGTTCGCTATCCCAATATGTTGCTTTGTTATAAGAAACAGGATCGGTTGAGCGATTAACATTTAAGTTGAAATGGTATGTGTAATCGACTTGATCAAGTTCACGGGAGTTGACTAAATCGCTTGCCGGACTTTGGATGGTGCCCTTGCCATCTTCACCGGTAATATACATTTCCCAACCAGTTTCGTCTTTTTTATTAAGTGAGAAGCCGTCAACTTCTTTTCTATCAAAAGCTTCACGCATATCTTTGTAGCTTGTTGAAGCATCAACGACGGTGTAGTTGACATTTTTCAGATGGACGCTGTCTTTGTTGTAATATAAATCGTTTTTAACATATTTGACTGAGTTGGTTTTAAATTCTGTTAAACGGAATGGTCCGCAATAAAGCATGTAATCCACACCAGAACCATATTTTTCACCACAGTTTGAGTAGAAACGTTGATTTGTTGGTGTAAATGGAGTGTAAGTTAACATTGTTGGGAAGAATTGTGCACTCTTCTTCAAGGTGTAAACTAATTTGCCGCTCTCATCAACTTTGACACCGACACGTTCAAATTTTGCAATTTTAGCAATATCGCTACCTTGAATTTCACTTTCAGGTTCCGCGCCACTATATTCTTTGATAAGTTCAGCTAATTTTTCAGCTTGAGCAGTTGGGTTACCTTTTAAGTTGGTATATCCAGCTTTGCCTTGGTTCATAAAATCAACCATCATTGTATAACAGTAATATTCCCAAGCATTGCTTACGAATAAGGTATACATATAGTAAATTTCTGATCCAGTCTTATAGTCTAGAATGATCTTGGCTGTTGTTACAAAGTCATCAGCAGTAACATATTGGTCTGTTCCTTTGTAATTATAGATAGAACCATCAGTTTTTACCCATGGCACATCACTTCTAATCCCGAATGAGAACACTTTGTTATCATTTGAACGAGTAGCGCTGCTAGCAATTTCTTTACGAAGAATGCCAAAGTTATCATTCATAACAAGGGTTCCAACTAAGTTCGCTAAGTGTTGAACATTTTGCGCACTCTGAGATTTTGTTGGGTTTAATGTGGTTGGTGCTGAACCTAAATAAGCGTTATAAACTGACTTTGCAGTTTTTCCGGTCATGTAGTCACCAGTCACAGGGTAGGTTTCGTATCCTGCTCCGCCGCAGCTTGTTAGTACTAATGCTCCGAGCATGAGGAGAGGTAAACCTAAGTGTTTTTTGTTTTTCATAATCCCCTAATTCCTTTCAATCTAAAAGATTGTAGTAAATATATCATTATTGCCTTGCTATAGCAATAAAGAATTTAAAAACCGCAAATGAATGCGGTTTTATTTAATTGGGATGATGCTACAAATTATTCCGATTATGATGCAAACTAGGCCACCAATTACGGCTGGGGTGAATATCGCCCAAGCAGTATTTAGGTTTTCTTCCTTGAGTGGATTGTTCCAGTTTTTAGTCTGGTGTCGCACCTTTGCTCTATAGATATCTTGGATTATAAATCCAACACCGAAGATTACAATGCCCGAAAACATGTATGTGTAAGTAATAAAAGTAGCAGGCCATTTATTCGCATCATTGAGCACAAAATAAGGGATAATTGCGATACAAGAAACAATGCCACAAAGTAGCAAGCCAATGAGATAGTTATACCAACGTGTGAATCCTTTTTTCATATTGTTTATTTTACATTAAACGAAAATTGAATTAAACAATAACCTAACATATACTTATCAATGTATGGGCAATCCAAATTTGAAAGAAAACAAATTAAAGAGAATTTTAGCCGTTTCTACTAGAGGATTAGTTAAACTAATATCTCCAGTTTTATTTGTAAAAATGCAATATAGGTATATCACCCATCACAAATTAAATCTAAACAATCCCACTCGATACACCGAAAAGTTACAGTATTTAAGGCTATTTGTATACCCAAAAAATGCTCTCGTTTCGAAGTGTGCCTCAAGGGATGGAGTAAGAGAATATATCAAGGATAAAGGCTTTGAAAAATACCTAATTCCTATCTATGGTATTTTTGATAAATTTGACGATATCAACTTTGACAAATTACCTGAAAAATTCGTGATGAAATGTACGCACGCATGCGCGTTTAATAAAATAGTTTTAAATAAAGACGAAATTGATATTCCTGCTCTTAGAAAACAGTTCAACAAATGGCTCAAAATAAACTACGGAAATAAGACGATCGAAAAGCATTATTCTCCAATCAAACCAAGAATAATCATTGAACAATATATTGGTGAGTTAGAGTGCTCACCACTTGAGTATAAAATTCATGTCTTTAATGGGGTCGCAAGAACGTTGTATGTTGTCAGTGGTCGTTATAAGGATATTCGTTACAACAATTATCTGATAGACTGGACTCCATTTGATGGTTCTCAATTCAACGGTTGGAGGAAAACGGACAAGGAATTAACAAAGCCTGAAAATTTTGATGAAATGGTCACATTTGCTGAAACAATAGCTAAAGAGTTCCCGTTTGTGCGTGTCGATTTATACAACATAAATGGAAAGATTTATTTTTCAGAAATGACCTTTACACCAGCAAAAGGCACACTAATCCTCGATGATGATAGATGTGATTTTGAAATGGGGAAATGGTTGGATATTTCCGAGTATTTAAATAAATAATAACTTGTTATTAACGCCAAGAAGATTTCGGTAGCATCACTTCATAAAGCATTAAGGCAAAATGTGGATTTTCAGTATCGCTCATATCATCTACTGGAACACCATAATTTTCTGGATCAGTGGCAACTTTAGGTGGCAAATTCACTAATTCAAAATCTAGTGACATACCCACCACACCTTCTAAGTATTGCTGATACGTTTCGCCCATAACTTCCGGAAAGTAAAATGTTAGAAGCGATGAGATTCCGTGTGTATTTGTTGGCATAGATACGTTGTTAATGCTGAAAGAGACTAGATCGCATTCTTTGGAATTAGAAATATGTCGATAAAGCGATAAGCGCAAGTTGACTATTGCACTAGTGTATTCATATCCTTCGCAATCAGTTTCACCGCGAATTGCCATAGCAAAATATGAAGCATTTGTTAGTTCTTTTGGAAAATATGTGCCATAACCAGTTTTATTCAACTGAACGCGACTTTTTGCGTATAAACCATCGCAACGAACTCTGCCATCATAAAGTCGAGAAAGAAATCCATAAGCAAAGGAATTATCGATTGTGGTCAAATTCATTGTCGGGCCAAAACCAACGCCATATCCTTCCACAGGAACATCGTTGTTCCATTCAAGAAGAACAGAGTCGCCATCTTTTACAAATGTTTGGTCTTCAACTGTAATGCCATTAATTCTACCGCCATAACCCGGGTTATCTATATGTGTGGACGAAGAAGCGTCAAAATTGAATGTTTCATTTATTTTAATTTGATCAACATCATTATGTTCTAGATAGTAATTGGTTAAGAAAACTCCTGTGTCATAGGCGTTGCCAGGATAGAGTTCATCGGTTTTAGCACATGAGACTAAAAGAAATGGAAAAACCAATAAAGATAAGAATTTTAAATTTTTCATAGATCAATTGTCTCCGTCATTTCTTTTTCATTTTCGCGTTTATCATCAACTACTTTTTTGTTAACTCCTATAAAGGGAGTAAAAACATACCCAAGTAAAAATAACATGACCAAGGTTAACGGGCTTCTAAACATTGCAATATAGTTTGTTTGATCATGAATAAATGGAAATGAGTTGTAATTAAATGTGTTGTAAAGGAAGAAAACAATAATGATGGATATGAATAAAATTTTATGGGTATTTTCATCGTTTGATTCTTTTGTATATTTTCGGAGAGAAAGATATGAAAGCACAATCAAAGCAATCAAAACCAATACTGCAAAAATTCCGCCTTCTTTGATCAACTCAATTTCAAACATTTTGGTGTTTGTTGTTATGGCTTCAGAATTCAAAACTAGAGTATTAAAACCAAAGAAGTTTTGTGGCAATATAGCTATTTCTAAAACAATGTTAATGTAATGCATCCAACCGTTATTATTGAATATACGATTAAGAATATAATTTGATTCAATATAATTCGAAAATCCATTATTGCCAGAAATATTAATTAAGACACAAATAAAGAACACAAAGATCAGAGCAGAAAGAGTATAAATGGAATACCTAACAATTTTCATAAATAGTTCGTTTTTGCGGAGATATTTATAAATAAGACCGATTGCAACGACAGGAATTAGAAATGCTAAAGCAATTAAATTAGGAATTGTAATTAGGTAAATAACCCCTAATGCACCAATGGCTGCATACATGCAAAAACGACGAGTTTCTTGCTTAGGTTTTATGTAAAATAGTGGTAATAGATAGCAAGATAAAATTAAACCAAATATACCAGAATAGCTTAGCGAAACTTCCTTAAAATTCAACCCAATAAAGAAGCCCCCCTCCTTGGTAATATCAAACAAGTTGGCATTATAATAATAAATGGGACTATCTTTATAAATTGCGGCGTAAAAGAAACCATATTGAATCCACGAATAAAACATTGAAATAAACACCAAAACAGCAATTGAAAAACCAATAACTAATACCATCGTTTCGGTTTTAAATCCTTCAATTTTTCTAGAACATAATCCTAGTAACAAAAAGGCATTAATAGCTAAGAAAACGAGAATATTTCCAAAACTATATGAGCCTAAAAGTAGTTTCCCGAAAGAAAGAAATATTGAAAGGACACACATAGTGCCAAGATAAATTAATAAAGACATTTTTTCTTGTTTTGAAAACTTGTCAATTGTGGTAAGAATGGCAAATATAGCTACCAGGGTGCCAACAATATAAAAGACAAAATTTACGCCACCAAGAGCAAAACTAGTAATGGCCAAACATTCCAAGATTAGAAAGGCTGTTAATGAATTTGCTTCTTTAAAGCGACTTATAGTACTCATTGAGTGAATTATAACCTATTTGTGATAGGTTTCGTTATTATATATTTTAAAGCCACGATATATTTGTTCCAAAAGAATCAACCGAGTCATTTGATGCAAGAAGGTCATTTTAGATAGTGATATCGAATCATTGACGCGCTGCTTCAAGGCTTCAGAAAGTCCAAAACTGCCGCCAATAACAAATGTTATTGAACTGCCACCACTTTCCAATTTTTTTATTAGGTAGTTCGAGAATTCAACAGAGTCCATTTCTTTTTTATTTAGATCCAAAGCAATGACATAATCACTCGGTTTAAGTTTTTCTATTACTTTTTTGCCTTCTTCATTTTTGACTATTTCAACATCTGAAGCATTTGGATTATTACGAACAGGTGAATCTGGGTATTCAACTATTTCAATATTTGCATAAGGCTTGATCCTTGTTAAATATTCATTAATGCCATCTCTTAGGTATTGTTCTTTAATTTTTCCAATTGCAATAATTCTAATTTTCATCTTTTTCTTCTTTATTTTCTATTTCAGCAAATCTAGCCTTCATAGTGGGATTATTTTTAGTAAGTTTCTTTATAGAAAGCTCTTGAGCTTTGTCGTTAGCAAGACGGAGGTTATTCTCAGATGACAAGAAAGAATCTCTCACTTTCACAAGTTTATCAATCGTAGCATTAATGCCTTTAACCGCGTCCTCTAATTGTGAAGAAGCTAACTGGACATTTCTACCGAATTTAGTCTTGAATTCATCGATATCACTTTGAAAACGGGTGATATCCACATTCTCATTTTGCATAGCGACTAATTGTCGTTTGTATTCCAGTGATTTCATGGAAGCATTTCTTATTATAGAAATAAATTGAATAAAGAATTGCGGTCTAACGACATACATTTTCGGATATCTATATGAGACATCGACAATGCCGGTATTATAAAATTCATTATCTGGTTCAAGCAATGAAACTAAAACCGCATATTCGCAGTTTTTATTCTTTCGATCTGAATCTAGTTTCTTTAGGAAGTCTTCGTTTTTATGCTTGGTGCCATTTGTTTCAGTTTCGTTTTTCATCTCAAACATGATTGAAACAAATTCGTTCTTCTCGTCATCAAAGTCACGGAAAACGAAGTCGCCTTTTGAACCGCTGGAAGCATCATTATCTTTTTCAAAGTAAGCGTTTGGAAATGCTGTCATTCTTATTTGGTTGAATTGACCTAAGCAATACTGTTCTAATGATTCACCTACCATTTTCGTTGATAATTTTGTTTTAAAATCTTTGTAATAATCGATTTCAGCGTCTTTTGCTTTAAGAATCGTTTCGTTTTCATTTTTGATACTTTCAATCTTCGCTTTCAAAGAAAGAATTTCTTTTTCTTTTTCAAAATCTGATTCCTTTTTGATGTTTGATTTCTCCACTTCTTTTAATGCAACAGAATTCTTGAGATTTAATATTTCCATGTCTTTGCTTTGGACTAATGCATCTTGTTTCTTGAGTGCTTCTTCCACAGCAAATCGCTTTTCTTTTTCAAAATTATCCAGACTATTTTTGGTATTTTGAAGTTGCAAAGTCAGTTCATTAATTTTACGTTCTTGTTCTATTTTTGCTTTTTGTTCAAAAACTTCAAAATCTTTTAGTTTTTCTTTTTCTAGACGAGCTCTCTCATCTAAAACCGCTTTCTCAAATTCTTTATTACGGACTTGTTGAATTATTTCCGCATAATCGGTTTCATCTACAGTGAAAACAGTATTGCAATTAGGACATTTTATTTCTGGCATATTAATATCTCCATATTATTATTTTAGTCATGGAAGTGGAAGATTTTCAATAGATATAAAAATTATATTTTTAGGTAATTATGACCATCCAGTGTTTTAATTACACATTTTTCGTGTAAAATAAACAATGTTAATAAATTGAAAATCAATGAAAGGATCTGTCATTATGAGAAAAGAAATTCAGGAAGTGTTAAAAGAAAAAGAATTGATAATATTTGATCTAGACGGCACCTTAATTGATTCGCTCCCAGATCTCCACAAAGCCACAAATTACGCCTTAGAATTACACCGCATGCCAAAACAGACTATTGAACACACTCGAAAATCAATTGGAAACGGAGTAGCCATGCTGATTAGGCGGTCTGTTCCTAAATTGACTAGTGAAACCGAATATAAAAATGTTTTAAAAGATTTCGAAACATATTATTCAGCGCATAGTTCTGTTTTAACTTATCCTTACATTGGAATGAAAGAAGCTTTAACAAAGTTAAAACTTCTTGGTTATAAGCTTGCAGTTTCCACAAATAAACTAGAGGATGTTGCTAGGGTTTTAATTGAACATTTCTTTCCAAATCTCTTCGACACCGTGTGCGGCGATGATGGCGTTAGAGCCAAGAAACCAGCCCCAGATTCAATTATGGAAATTCAACAAAGATTAGATATTTTTGATAAGAATAAAATCGTCTATATCGGAGATAGCGACGTCGATTATCAAACCTCAATAAATTCTCATTTAGATTGTATTCTAACAACGTATGGTTATCGTACTGAAAATGAACTGAAAGATAAAGGGATTAGTAATGTTCCTTTGATTAATAAGCCTTTAGACTTAGTTGAATAAATACGAAAAAAGACCGATTAATGGACTAGTCAATGAAAAGTAGACAGTCCAAAAAAGAACCTAATACCCCATGTC
>CAZLUI010000019.1:10600-14539 GCA_964562705.1 uncultured Staphylococcaceae bacterium | reverse complement strand
GTTACCCGTGGCGATGCTCAAAAATATCTAATGTCCAACAAATGCATTGTTCGAAAATTAAATATAGTCAATCCAAGTGAAGTCTTCCCACAAGAAGTTGGTATTAAATTTAGGTATCGCCAACCAGACCATCCTGGAAAAATAGAATTAGTTAACAACGAAATAATCGCTACATACGATTACTATAAATCAGTTACAACTGGTCAAGAAGCGGTCTTCTATAATAAAGATGGTCTAATGATTGCCAGTGGTACAATTGATGAAGTATATCGTGATGATGTGAGAATTGATATTTAAAAAGCCCAATAGTGGGCTTTATTATTCCATAATTGCTCTTTCATCAGCTTCGTCAAACATTCTCAATAAATCTTCTGGTGTTAACTTTTTCTTTTCGTTACCACGAACATCAAGAATAATGTGGCCAAGATGGAACATGATAAGTCGATCACCATATGTGATAGCGTCTTTCATGTTATGAGTAATCATTAACGTTGTCATCTTGTTTTCTTTGATGATTTTATCAGTTAAATCCAAAACTTTTTTAGCAGTTTTAGGGTCTAAAGCGGCTGTATGTTCATCAAGAAGCAAGATTTGTTTTGTTAAATCAAATTGAGCAAGAAGTTGATTTTTAGCTTCATGTTTAGCGAGTTTTATCTGTTCATATTTCTTTGCCTTGTCGTAGCCAGAACATTTTATTGAATCAATATTGATGCGTAATTCATTTTGAATTCTAATCGCAGAATTATCAAATTCCTGTTTTGCAATATTTTCATCTTTACCAGAGAAAAGAATGTAGTCATGGCGCATCATCCTTTTGCTTGGATGGTTTCTCATAGTAGCCATTAACAGAGTTAATGCTTGACGTTGCCCTCCTGACATAACTCCGACTTTTTGGTTGAGACGAGTTTCAAGTCCGAGGTCGAAACGTTTCAATTCTTCAATGAAATATTCTTTATCATCTTTCTTAAAGCCCCAGCGAATTGGGGAATGAAAGTGCCCTCTTATATAAGCAATTTCGAGATTTTCTAAAACCGACATGTTTCCAGATGTTCCCATCATTGGATCTTGGAAGACGTGGCCGAAATAACCAGCGCGTTGGTAATCTTTTTTCTTAGTTATATCGATGCCGTTTAAAAGAACTTGCCCTGAATCAGGTTGAAGCAAACCAGAAATTATGTTCAAAGTAGTTGATTTGCCTGAACCATTACCCCCGATAATGGTGACAAATTCACCTGGTTCAATTTGTAACGAAATATTGTCTAACGCAATACGTTTATCTTCTGCGTTGCCGGTAAGATTGAAGGTTTTAGTTACATTTTTTAGTTCTAGCATAATTATTTACCTTCCTTTTCCACTGTATTGCTTTCTTTTTTTCTCTTAAACCCAGTACACCAATTTTTAATCATTGGCAAACATAAAGCGAATGTTATCAAAAGAGCGTAGAGTAAACTCTTCAGTTGGGTTGGCAAGCCGAGTCTAGTCGCTAAAGTAATAATGATAAAGTAGCAGATTGAACCTAAACAAACTGATATGAGCCAATTTTTGAAAGTTCTTTTTCCGAAGATAGCTTCGCCGATAAGAATAGCAGCAAGGCCAACAACTAGATATCCGGTTGCGGAAATAGTTGATACAGTTTTTACTTCTTGAACATATAAGGCACCTGCTAGGCCAATTAAAGCGTTTGAAATCATCACGCACACAATTGTGGCCTTATTAGTATTAATACCCTGTGCTCTTGCCATTCTTTCATTCATTCCAGTAGCGCGAATCGACATTCCATATTCAGTGCCAAAAAAGAAATAGATGATTAAAACAGCAACAGCAACAACTAAAGCCATCATACTAACTTTAATTATTTCGTTCCAAGGAGAAATTGCCTTCATTGTATCGGTAGCAGCATCAAAGACCCATGGGGTAAGCAAAGAGTAAATGGTTTGTGTGCTTCCTTGATAAACAGTATTGAAGGTTACTTGAGCTTTAAAAAAGCTTTCTTCTCCGTTTGCAAATCCCATGATAATCATGGCAATTGAAGCGGTGGCAGTCATTGTAATGATGCCACTTAAGAGTTTCGGTATCTTTAGATATCGGTTCAAAGCCCCTGTAATAAAACCGCAGGCACCACCAGCTAAAATGCTAACAAAAGTAGCAATCCAAGGGTTGATTCCATTATAGATCATAACCCCAGTAACAGCCGCACCAATTAGGAAACTGCCCTCGGCAGTCAAATCAGCAAAATCGAGTAATCGATAGGTTAAGAAAATGCCTAATGCTAATAAACAGCACGGTAAACCACTCGATAATATATTTAATACAATGTCTAAGAAATCCATAATTACTTATCTAATTCACTACATTTTGATGAGACAGATTCGGGAAGAGTAACTCCAGCATCACTCAAATTAGAGGATGACATAACATAATTGCAATCCTCTTTAGTCATAACTCCCACTGGAATATCTTTAGCGTTTTTCTCTCCGTTTAAAATTTCAGCCGCCATTCTGCCTGTTACTTTTCCAAGTTCTTCGTAATTGATTGATAAGGTAACTCCGCCACAACCTTTTGTCATGCCTTCCTCGCCACAAACAACAAGAATATGTTTACCACTTACAGCGGTTTTTACCGCGTCAGCATTAGCGGCGATATTGTTATCAGTTGGAATATAAATAGCATCAATTCCTGATTCACTAGCTAATGCTAGAGCAGTTGCAGAAACATCGCTTGGACCAGCGGCAGTTTTAATAACAACGCTCATGCCAGCTGCTTCAATTGCGCTCTTAGCTTGGTTCGCTTGGACGACAGAATTTGTTTCACTTTGAGTGTATAAAATTCCGATTTTATCAGCTTCTGGAATGCATTCTTTGATTAAATCGATTTGAGCATTAATTGGCTGCGCATCACTTGTGCCGGTAACAAAACCTTTTCCATTTTCGAGTGAATCAACCAAGCCAGCGTCAACCGGATCAGTAACGGCAGTGAATAAGACCGGTTTAACAAGCCCTTTATCGACTGAAGTCGATTTTAAAACTTGCGAGGCACCAGTGCCAATGCCAAGAGTCATCGAGCAAGAAGAAACTAAATCTTTAGCCATAACGGTTAATTCAGCGTCTTTTCCACCCGCGTTATGATAAACAAACTCAACTCTTGTTTCGTCATATCCTTTTTCTGCTAAAGCGGACATAAAGCCGGTTCTAGCCGCAGACAAGGCATCGTGTTCAACTGGTTGAAGAATGCCAATTTTTGTTTTGTTGCTACCGCAGCTTGAAGATAATAATGCTGCACCAGCAACAACTGAAGCAATTAGAAGTAAGTTAAGTTTTTTCATATTATTCTCCTTATAGAAATAAAAACTTGGGATGAACACCCAAGCGCTTTTTACTATCAGGTGTTCCACAATGATCTTGTTTCCCACCTCTTATTATTTTTAAAAGTCTAGGAAACAGTTACCTAAAATAATAAAAATAACCAAAATAGAATGAACGAATATTATTAATTGCATTGCTTGTTTTCATATCTTCGGTCTTCCTATTTATGTGTTAATTATATGCTAGATACGATTCAAATTGAAAGAAAAATAAAAATGTTTTATTAAACATATCTTTGTGTTATATTATTATCACTCCGATAAAGGAACTAGATTGCCACTCCTTTGGAGATGATGAAAGTCATCGTAACTCTGCGTTAAAGATATAATCAAGTTGCATTAGCAAACCTAATGAATGAGGATGGTACCGCGATAAATCGTTCCTTGCGAACGTTTTTTTATTTTCTGGAGGATATTATGAAGAAATTAACTGGAAATGAAATTAGATTGATGTGGTTGGACTTCTTTAAAAGTAAAGGACACCACGTTGAAAAAGGTGCATCTTTGATTCCATATAAAGACCCTTCTTTACTTTGGATTAACTCAGGTGTAGCTGCATTAAAAAAATACATGGATGG
>CAZLUI010000019.1:0-10500 GCA_964562705.1 uncultured Staphylococcaceae bacterium | reverse complement strand
GAAGTATTCTTTGATCGTGGTGAAAAATATGATCCTAAAAAACAAGGCATTAAACTCTTAAAAGAGGAGATTGAGAATGACCGTTATATCGAAATATGGGGCATTGTTTTCTCCCAATATAATGCGGTTCCAGGAACACCTAGAAACCAATATAAAGAGCTTCCAAGTAAGAACATAGATACTGGTGCTGGTCTAGAGAGAATTACTTCGGTTTTACAAGAGACGCCAAGCAACTTTGAAACCGACTTGTTCATGCCAATAATTAAAGCAGTTGAAAAGATTGCTAATGTTAAATATGAAGAACCAAATCTTACTGCTTACCGCGTTATCGCCGACCACATTAGAGCGGTCACGTTTGCTCTTGGTGATGGCGAGGTATTCTCCAACGAAGGCCGTGGCTACATTTTACGTAGATTGGTTAGACGTGCGATGAGATTTGCTAAAAAAATTGGCATTAATCACCCATTCATGCACACCCTCGTGCCTGTAGTAATTGAAAAGTATAAAGACTTCTATCCAGAACTCGCTAAGAAAGAAACTATCATTACTTCGATGCTTAAGAGTGAAGAAGAAAAGTTCATTAAGACGTTGTCATCTGGAGAAGTAATTCTTCGTGAAATGATTCAAGGCAAAAAGGAATTATCTGGTAAAGATGCATTTACGCTTTACGATACCTTCGGTTTCCCACTTGATTTAACGAAAGATATCTGTGCTGAAAACAATGTCAAAGTTGATGAAGATAGTTTCCAAAAAGAAATGGAAGTTCAAAAAGAAAGGGCTAGAAACGCTAGAAGTGGCGAACAAAGCATGCACAAGCAATCAAAAGACTTACTCGATTTCAATCTTCCAAGCGAATTTACATATGTCGATGATGATTTAAAAGCAAAAGTCATCGGATTATTCAAAGATGGCGTGAAAGTTAACTCCATCGATGATGAAGGCGAAGTTATTTTTGATAAAACTAATTTCTATTCTGAGAGCGGTGGTGAAGTTTCTGACCGCGGTCAAATCTCAAATTCAAGTTGTGTCGCTTTGGTAAATGATGTCCAAAAGGCTCCTAACAAAGAAAACATTCACTATGTGAAAGTGATAAAAGGTAGTATTAAAGTTAGCGATGAATTCTTACTAAGCGTTAACAAAGAAGAACGCGAATTTGTTAAACGAAATCACTCTGCTACTCACTTATTACAAACCGCTCTTGAACACGTTCTTGGCGATCACATTAAACAAATGGGTTCCTTTGTCTCAAGCGATTACATGCGTTTCGACTTTACTCATTATGAAAAAATTAGTGAGGCCCAACTTAAAGAAATTGAATACGAAGTTAATAAACTTATCGCGATGGGCATTTCATCCGATATCAGAGTCCTTCCAATTGAAGAAGCCAATAAATTAGGTGCGAAAGCGTTCTTCTCCGAAAAATACGGCGATAAAGTCCGCGTTGTTTCCTTCGGAAAAGAGTCAATTGAATTCTGTGGTGGTTGCCACGTTGAAAACACCAAAGATATCGGTGTGTTTGTTATTGAAAGCGAAGAATCAATCGCTTCTGGAGTGAGAAGAATTCAAGGTCGTTCCTCTCTTCATGGCTATGAACTTTTAAAAGAAAGAGAAGCATTGCTTGAACAAGCTCGTGACGTTGTTGGAGCTAAATCAATTCTTGAAGTTAACGATCGTTTAACTGCCTCAATTGAAGAGAAAAACATTCTTAAAAAAGCGAACGAACAATTAATGGACAAGATTGCTCAATTCTCTGCTGAAAGCATCATGAACGAATTTGTGGATTTATTAGGCTACAAAGTCGTGATGAAATATATCGAAGGAATGTCACTCAATAGCATCAATAAGATTGGTGATGTTCTTAAGAACAAATTCTCCGATTCCATCATTGTTTTAGTTGGTGGAGACAATGGCGATTTGCCACTTGCTTGTTTCGTTAACGGAAAAGCCTTAACAAACAATAAAGCCGGCGATATTATCAAACTCTTATCATCTAATTTAAATGGTAGCGGCGGAGGCCGTCCAAATATGGCTAACGGTCGCGGCAAAGAAAAAGCTAATATTCAATCAGCTTTTGCTAAAGTAAGGGCATCAATTAAGTGAAAAAGATTCTTGGATTAGACTTAGGAAGCAAAACCTTAGGAATTGCCATTTCTGACTCTTTAGGCATTGCCGCTCACGGTTATGAAAACTATGTTTTCGAACCAGGCAATTACAAAAAGGCAAGAGAACATGTTCTAGAGATTGCCTCTAAAGAAGGCATTGATGAAATAGCGTTAGGTTATCCACTTCATATGTCGGGAGAAGTATCTCCAAGAGCCGAATCAACTTCTCGTTTCAAAGACGATTTATTGAATGAAAATCCAAATTTAAAAATCACTTTAGTCGATGAGAGACTAACTACTGTTATTGCCACAAGAAGATTACTTGAAGCCGATATTTCAAGAAAAAAACGTAAAGAAGTAATCGATAAAATGTCGGCAGTTGTTATTCTTGAAACATACATGTCAACTAGGAAAGGAAATTAATTATGCCAGTAGAATTACAAAACGACGACGAGATGATTATCACTCTCGATGACGGAACAGAACAAGTAATGAAAATCTTGTTTACCTACGAAAACGAAGAACGTAAGAAATCATATGTTTTCTTACAAGAAAAAGAAGACGAAGATAACGTTTTAGCTTTCATCTATAACGAAGATGATAAATCGTTAGAAGAAATCGAAGATGATGATGAATATAGCGAAGTTGAAGAAGTATTTAACGCTTTTTTAAATGATCCAAAGATCAAAGAAGCTAAAAATTAAGTTTGTTTTATTTATTTGAGTGTTGTAAACTCAATAACATACGTTTAGGAGAACTAAAAATGGCCAGTGAAAAAATAGAATTAACCGAAGAAGGTATCGCAAAATTAAAAACCGAATACCGTCATCTAATTGATATTGATCGTCCTCAAGTACTTGATGACCTCAAAACCGCTCGTAATCAAGGCGACTTAAGTGAAAACGCAGATTATGATGCTGCAAGAAATCGACAAGCTGAAATCGAAGGTAGAATTAAAGAAATTGAAGCTATCCTTGCCAGTGCAATTGTCATTCGCGAAAAATCTAAGAACAACAAGTCTGTTTCCCTTGGTTCAAAAGTGGAATTAAAAGACTTGAGCGATAATAGCATTGTCAGCTACACCATCGTTGGAACAATTGAAGCAAATCCGGTCAATGGGTTCATCTCCAATATCTCACCACTTGGTAAAGTCATTATGGGAAAACATATTGGCGATATTTGTGTTGTCAGAGTTGCTCACGAATATTCAGTTGAGATTCTAAAAATCGAAAACAAGTAATTAAATTACGAAAATAGGGAAGTTAAACTTCCCTTTTTTTATGTTTGCACACTTATTCATTTCTGCACCCTATTAGTTAGCGGAGGAATAAATATGAAAACCGAACTAAGCTTAGAAGAATGCAAGTACATTGAAACAGGGGCGATTACCCTTACTTCAGTGATGGCAATATGCGCTATTGCGATTGTCGCAATTGTGGCCTATAAGTTATTCACGTCCAATCAAGGCTCAACCAACATTCCTGGTGGTTGGAAATTCACTTGGAAATGAGAATTTTAGAATTACCAAAGAATGAACGTCCGCGTGAGAAAGCTCTTTTATATGGAATAGAAGAAATATCAGATGTTGAACTTTTAGCGATCATTATCGGTGTAGGAGTCAAAAATAAATCAGCTTTAGAAATAGCAGAATCATTGTTAAAAACATACATAAATTTATTGTATCTATCAAAAGCAAAAGTATCTTCATTGAAGCAAGAGTTTGGCTTAAGCCAAATAACTGCTACGAGGTTGATGGCCATTTTTGAGTTTTATCGGCGGATTTCGTCTTCTCGTTTTAAGGAAATAAAAGTATATAAAACAGCGTTGGATTTTTATAGTCGATATGCCTATCTAGGAGACGAAACACAAGAGGTTTTGGTTGTGGTCATGTTGAATAACAATAATCATATCCTTAAAGAAAAAATCTTATATAAGGGCACAAGTAGTTTTGTCGAACTAAACTTACGAGAAATAATTACAGAACTATTGCAAGCAGACACGAAAAAATACGTTTTGATTCATAATCATCCAGATGGTGTAAATAAGCCAAGTCTCGAGGATATAAAAGCAACCACACTAATTCAAAAATGGACTAAAAGTCTTGGACTGATTTTGTTTGACCATCTAATTATGTTTAAGGGTGGCTATTTCTCATTTTTAGATAACAAAATTCTTAAATAAGAAACGAAAGTTGAACAATTTTAACCTAAAAAACATTATTTTCTTGTCAATTTCTTAGTTTTATATATATAATAATAAACGTTGTCGCCTCACAAGCTACAACCGCATAGAAAAGGTAATGAACTTATTACTTTGTAATAGACCTTAATAGCGAGTCATTAGTGAGATATAGGAGGTAAGTTCATGTACGCTATAATTGAAACTGGTGGAAAACAAGTCCGTGTCGAAGTCGGACAAATGATTTATGTTGAAAAATTAGACGTTAAGGAAGAAAGCAAATACGTTTTTGATAAGGTTCTTCTCGTCAGCGACAAATCAGTAAAAGTCGGTACACCATATGTTGAAGGTGCTAAGGTCAATGCTAAAGTCGTCAAAAACGGTTTAAGCAAAAAGATCCGTATTTACAAATACAAAGCCAAAGATAACGAACGCAAGACAATAGGTCATAGACAACCATATACTTGCTTGGTTATTGAAAGCATCAATGCCTAATTTATGATTCGCATTAGATGCCTTAAAAAAGATGGAAAGATAATTAATCTATCCCTCTTAGGACACGCTGAAAGTGCTCCATATGGTAACGATCTAGTCTGCAGTGCTGTAAGTGCTGTGGTGTTCGGTGGCTTGAACGCATTGGAGAATCCAAAGTCATTCAAAATTACCACATCTGAAAAAGATGGATCAGTCGAAGTGGAAGCCAAAGAAGCTGTCTCAATGCACGACTATCAAGTATTGGACACAATTCTGATTCAACTCAAATCTATTGAGGAGTCGAATTCCAAGTTCATCTCGATAATCGAGAAAGGATGCTAAACATGTTATTTAACTTAAATTTACAATTCTTCGCTAGTAAAAAAGGCGTTGGTTCAACAAAAAACGGACGTGATAGCGAATCAAAACGTCTAGGTGCTAAATTATCTGACGGACAATTCTGCACAGCTGGAAGCATTATCTACCGCCAAAGAGGTACTAAAGTGTACCCAGGCACAAACACCATGCGTGGTGGAGATGATACAATTTTCGCTACAATCGACGGCATTGTTAAATTCGAAAGACTCGGCAAGACAAAAACACGTGTTTCTGTCTACGCAAAATAGTAGAAAGAATTAAATCAAGGGGTTCCAATGGAACCCTTTTTTGATGTCGTTTTTACCTTTTATTAAAAATAAAACAACAAATAACAAAAATCATATATAATATGTTTATGTTTATAGATAGAGCAATAGTAGAAGTTAGATCAGGAAAAGGTGGAGACGGCATGATTGCCTTCCTCCATGAAAAATACATGCCAAATGGTGGTCCAAGTGGCGGTAACGGGGGCCGAGGTGCTTCCGTAATTTTCCGTGCTAACAAAAGCATAAATACACTTTTTAATTTCCGTCATTCTAAAGTGTTTATCGGGCCAGACGGTGGAAAAGGTCTAACTAAAAATAAATATGGCCGTGGTTCTGAAGATATTATCGTCGATGTACCATTAGGTACAATTATATATAGTGAAAAAGATGATTCCTTTATTGCTGACTTATCAATCGATGGTCAAATGGTCACAGTTGCAAAAGGTGGAAGAGGTGGACGTGGAAACGCTGCTTTTAAGTCAGACCGTAATCGTGTTCCAAAAATAGCTGAAAATGGGCTTCCGGGAGAAACTAAACGTTTAATCCTAGAGTTAAAATTACTTGCAGACGCCGGTTTAGTTGGTTTACCAAACGCTGGCAAATCAACACTTTTGAGTGTCGTCAGCAATGCTAACCCAGAAATAGCTGATTATCCATTTACAACTCTCGAACCAAATCTTGGTGTGGTCAATGTTTCAAAATATGACACATTTATCATGGCCGACTTACCAGGTTTAATCGAAGGAGCACATTTAGGCAAAGGCTTAGGTTTATCTTTCTTAAGACACCTTGAACGTTGCCGTGTTATTGTGCATCTAGTCTCAATGGACGAAACAAGCGATCCAATTAACGATTTCAATGTCATTCAAAACGAGATTAAGTCGTATGGACTTGGACTCGATAAAAGGCCTGTCATTATCGTTGCTAGTAAAATGGATAGTGATGGAGCAAACGAGAAGTTAGCTGCTTTTAAAAAAGCAGTCAGGCAAGAAGTGTATCCAATTTCTTCATTAACTCACGATGGCGTCAACGCCCTAATTAAGAAAATTTCCGAAGTATTATCAACAACCGAACCTTTCGCTATTGAAACTAAAGACGAAAAAGAAACAATGAAGGTTTACGATGCAAAAGCAGAAGAAAAACCAATTTTCGAAATCGTTCGTGAAAAAGAACATAGTTTCAGAATTAAAGGTGACAGTGTTGAACGTACCTATTCGCTTATTAACATTTCAACCGATGAAGGATTGATGCGTTTAATTACTTATTTAAGAAAAATAGGAGTGGAAGAAGTTTTGAAAGCAAAAGGAGCGGAGAATGGCGATTCAGTCTTCTTATGCGATTTTGAATTTGAATACCTTGAATAGCTATGGATTTAAAACAATATTGCCTCGAAATTGAAACATTCCTCCAAAATTATTTGGAAAAATCAGGCTGCAAAGCCTACATTTTAGGTTTGAGTGGTGGGGTCGACTCTTCACTCGTAGCCGCAATTGCTAAACACGCAGTCGGAAAAGACAGATTATTTTGTTATTCTCTTCCAATTCATTCTAACCTTGCCGACGCGAAAGACGCCGCGATAGTTGCCAAACAACTAGATGTAAATTTTAAAGTCATAGATCTTTCAAAGACATACGATTCTTATATTAATGATATAGGTGGCCAAGATTTCATTCCCTTAACCAAAAATAATTTGAAGGTTAGAATGAGAATGGTGGCTCTCTTCGCCTACGCTCAAGAGCATGCTGGTTTAGTTTTAGGAACTGATAACGCCGATGAAAGTTATGTTGGATACTTTACCAAATATGGTGATGGGGCTGTAGATTTACTTCCAATTGTCTATCTAACTAAAGAAGAAGTAAGAGAAGCTGCCAAACTTTATGGAATTAGTGATGACTTAGCTCATAGAATTCCATCAGCAGGGCTATTTGAAGGCCAAACTGATGAAACAGAAATGGGCATTAAATATGTTGATTTAGATGCTTATTTACTCGGAAAAGAAGTTTCTCCAGAAGTAGCAGCAAAAATCGAACATTTGCATAGAATCAGCGAACATAAACGTAATCCAATTCCTCGTCCAATAGAATTTAAACGAAATTAGTCTCAAACTTTTCAGTTTTTGATTAAATATCATTGATAGTTTGTTAGAATAAGATAAAAGGATAACACATGGAAGAAAAAAGAATTGATAAATCAATTATCGCCTCACTAGTTGCCTCGTTATTAATGCTAGTGATTATCTTCATTTTTGTGATGGTATTCCATTAATATGTATTTCAGTTTCAAGGGTTTAATAACTTATAAAGAAGAAGACTATGTCGTTATTGAGGTCAATAATATTGGCTATCAAGTTTTTGTTCCACACTCTAACGAGTTTATTGTCGGTAAAGAAACCAAGATTTTTTTATATAATGTCATCCGTGAAGACGAACAATATTTAGCTGGTTTTACTTCAATAAAAGAAAAGGAAGCTTTCACTTCTTTAATCAGTGTCAAAGGCATCGGCCCAAGAACCGCTCTTAACGCTCTTGCTGCAACCACTTCCGAAGAATTATTTGCCGCAATCGCCGCTAACAACGTTACCTACTTAAAAAAATTACCTGGAATCGGGACTAAAGCCGCCTCCCAGATTATTCTCGATTTAAAAGGACAGCTTACAACTAGCGAGGCCAATCCAAATCAATATGATGAAGTACGTGATGCCTTAAAAACTCTCGGTTTTAAAGTAAAACAAATTGAATCGGTACTAGCCCAAATCAATATTCCAGACGCTACCAACGAAGTAATACTTCGAGAAGCGTTAAGAAAGCTCAAGAAATAAATATGTCTCGAGTGGTTGACGCAAATAAAAACAAAGATGATGTCGAGGAAATTTCTCTTCGTCCACAAACATTAAAAGAGTATGTAGGGCAAAAAGAATTAAAACATAACCTTGAAGTTTTTATTGGTGCAGCTAAGCATCGAGAAGAAACGCTAGATCACATTCTTTTATACGGACCTCCAGGACTTGGCAAAACAACTCTTGCTAACGTCATTGCTAATGAGATGAATGCACATTTACAAATGGTCACTGGACCATCAATTGAAAAGACAGGAGATTTGGCTTCTATTCTTTCAATGCTTGAACCAGGTGACATCCTTTTTATTGATGAGATTCATCGTCTTCCTAAAGTTGTTGAAGAAGTTTTATATAGCGCCATGGAGGATTATTGTATTTCCATTGTTTCGCCTCGGGATGGCGGTGGTGTGCCACTAAATTTAACTGTTCCACCATTCACTTTAATCGGGGCTACAACTAGAGCTGGAGACTTAACCGCTCCGCTGCGAGCAAGATTCGGCATTACTGAAAAATTGAATTATTATTCTCTCGATGAAATCGAAGATATTGTTCGTCGTACTTCCCGAGTTTTTAAAACGAAAATCGACGAAAGTACTGTTGTGTTGTTAGCAGAAAGAAGTCGTGGAACCCCTCGAATTGCTAATCGGCTTTTTAGAAGAGTAAGAGACTTCGCAAACTTTAAAGGCAAAGATGAAATATCCAAAGATGATGCCTTAGAAGCGTTGGCAGCTTTGAAGGTTGATTGCCTCGGACTAGATGATGTTGATGTCAAATATTTGCAAGCCATAATGGACCGCTTTAACGGTGGACCAGTTGGTCTTGAAACAGTAGCTTCTTCAATTGGCGAAGAAGTGATGAATCTTGAAGATGTTTACGAACCATACCTACTTCAAATCGGCTTAATCAACCGTACTCCTCGAGGCCGTGTCGTTACCGAAAAAGCCTACGCTCATTTAGAAAAATATCATAATCATAAGATGTTCTAAGCAGATTGAATTATAAGGTAGGAAATATATTTCCTACTTTTTTAAAAACGTCGCATATGCGCCCGCACATAAAGGTTGCAATTGGTCTCTTTTCGTTGTATTCTTAAAAGCGAACGTAAATTATTTTAATTTAGCGTTGATGAAGAATTATTAAGGAAGAATAAAATTATGCGAAGATTTATTGCTTACATTTGCATGGCTATCACTGTACTAATTTCTGTCGGTGTTGCTTTTGCTCCAGTATTCACTACGATGAATCCTGGCCGTGAATTTACCTCGGGAAATGAAATTGTCTACCGTCTATCCGACAAAGAAGATGGCAAAAACGATCTGGAAAACGATCCTGACGCAGCCAGTGTAGTTGCTAAAGAAATGCGTTCTAGACTCGAAAATTACAAAGTTGAAGATTATTCCGTGCGTGTTGAAGGAAACGATACTGTTCGTGTTTCTTTAAGCGTTAACGATGAAACGAAACTAAATCACATTGCCCGTTACCTTTCATTCAATGGTGGTGACTTCTCTTTAGCATCAGCTGAAGAAGAGACTCGTATTGGTGCAGAAAAGATCTTTGTTGATTCTGAAGCATACATTATTCACGAAGAAGACATCGTTCCTTATGTTATCTTCCCAATCAGCGATCCTTCATTAGTTAAAACATTAGTTGATTCATTCGGTACATCTGATGAAGAGCAAACTAAAGCATTTGATCCTTATCGTGCTAATGAAGATTCAACTGACGAAAAAACTACCCCAGATATTTATCTTTGGGCAAACTGGTCAGATGGTGACACCTACGAAATCGCATCTAAAGATGCTGCCGTCACCGGACAAAAGATTATTTGTTCATTTGTTCACTCCAATATTTGGTATAAGACTGGCTTAGCTGAAGGTGAGGAACCAAACAAAATCCAATATCTATGTGGCTACGCCGACGCTGAAGGCAATTACGATACGAAAAAATTGCAAGAAGCTAATGAACTTGCTACTTATATTTGTAACCTTTTTAACGCCAGCAGCTTCAAATATGAAGTTGAAAATTTGTTCATTACCCAATCCAAGGATGGCGTTACAAATAACAACATTAAAACAGAAGCTACCGCTGAAAATTTATTAAACTATGGTACAGATATCAATCTATCCTGGTCAACAACTCTAATTTCTACAATTGTTGCGACTGTAATTGTATTTTTACTGCTCATTTTGTTCTTCCGTGTTGGCTCACTAGGCATAGCCGCAAACACTCTCGGTGGAATATTCCTAACCTATCTCATATTTATGGC
>CAZLUI010000018.1:0-15748 GCA_964562705.1 uncultured Staphylococcaceae bacterium | reverse complement strand
TTATTCTAGCAACACTAGAAACAGCGCCATTGTCTTTCTTATACGAACCACGAGTTTGAATTTCAGTGAAGTCGCTATTGATAAAACTATAGGAAGTTAAAAGATTCCCTAATGTTTCATCGTTTAAACCAAAAGCGATGTAATCTCTAGTATCTGAAGCAGTATTCGCTGAGAGCAAGACACTATTATCATATAAAGTTTTCTTTATAGATATAGCTGCTCCAATTGAGGTTGAAGTGCCACTGATGCCACCTTCATAAGTAGTCTCAGAATAAGCTTTCTTGGTTTGCGATGTTTTAATATCACCAAGTTTTGTTTTAGCACTTGTAATAATGTTAGTTAATTCGATTTCACCAATACCGGCAGTTAAAGAAGCAGAAATGCTATTAGGATCTTCAACAGAAATATTGCTTGATCCACTATCGCCGCCATCTCCTGGCTTAATTGAACTATTGCCATTACACGAGGTTAGTAAAAAGACACTAGTAAGGAGAAATAATAATTGTTTATTTTTCATTTTGTTTCTGCTCCTCTTTGTATTTAATATATTGATTTAAGTCAATCTTTGAACGTTTGCATATCCAAAAGAAAGCGTTCTTGACCTCTTCCATTGTAGCACCAGTTTGTAACAAAGCTTGGAAATCAAGAACATCTTGCTTAGCAACTTTGTTCGCAAAATAAATTAAGGAATCATAATAAACAAGGACAATTTCATTCTCTTCTTTGTTTCTAGTGCATGGAGTAATATCGTTTTCATAAACCAAATGAAACATTTGAATTCTTTCCGCAAGAAGGGCATCTGCCATATCGAATTTTACAAGTTTAAAGTTCTCTGGTTTTAATAAGTGAGCTTTAACTTGGGAATTGTTCATCGAAACCTTCGATATTGGAGCGCATTTATATAAATAAAGACAGGAATATTTGCCGTTTCTATCTTTCACTAAAACATCTCCAATGAAATGTTGGACATTAACTTTTAAATTGTATTTAAGCAACAATTGCTCTTTTAGATAAGCAATATCTTCATATTGAGAGTTCTGTTTGCATCCAGGAAAATAGCACCCTAACTTTTGATAAATTTCTTCATTGGGGTTACGGAGCACCAAATATTTACCATTAATTTCCACAGCGGCTGAAAGATAATTTTTCGCTTTTGGATAAAGAATTTCCACTTTTTTATTTGACATATATTTTTCCTAAAAATCTTATTTAATATAACATATATTTAATAACTCAGCATTTATTATTTAACTAATCCAAAAATGCTTGATTAAAATCAAATCCGTGTTTGATAAGTGTATGTAAAACGATATAATTAAGAAAAGGTAATAATACAATATTATGGATCAAATAAAAGACTCTAAAAATGTTTCGATTGAGAAAAAACCAAAAAAGAAGCACCGTTTAACTAAACTTTGGATTTCGTTAGGTATCACCATCACTTTGGCTGTTGCTCCAATAGCTGCTTTCTATATTTGCTTTTTCGATGGCACAAGCAACAAAGTTGAACGCGACCCCAATTTTGATAAAGCAAGTGTTATGAAAAACATGGGTATCGATGCCCTTGATAACACAGGAACAACTGGAACAATTGATGTAAATATTACTACTGGAACATTCAACCAAATGCTCATTGAAGGATTGGATCAGATTTACGCCACAACTCCAGCTTTGGAAAGCGTGATTAAGGGTTTCTACCTTGAAACAAGCGATGAAGAATATAACTTCATGCTTGATATCGATGCTTATGGCGTATTCAAAACTAGATTAAAAATCTTAACTAGTCTTGAGAATAGCGAAGTTGATGGTCACGAAGCTTTTATCTTCAAGATTAACGACATAAAAATTGGTTTGATTGGTGGCTTTTATAACTTTGCAAAAGAAAAACTTTCAACAATTCTTAATGACTCATTTCTAAACGGCTTGTTTGGCAATCTAGGTTTGTCATTCACTTCCGATATTGAAAATAATCGTATTTATTACTTAAAATCATCAATTCCAAGTGATATTAACCATTTCTTAAACAATACCAGTACTCTATATTCAACAATGCTAGAAGAATTCTTTCTTAACGGACTTTTTGATTTAGCTTTCAAAAAGGAAGGTTTGAGTGGTTCGATTGATTTACAAACTTTGTCTCAAAATGAAGATTATGTTACCAGTGAAAAAATGAACACTGTGGCTTGGCAAAACTTTAACGATAATATTGAAGATTGGCTCAAGAATGAAATCATCCCTGAATCGTTAGCAGATAATGCCTTTGAATATTTAATTAAAGGCCGCACTGTTGCAACAAGTGAATTAAATGCTGCTCTAAGCGGTAAAGACTTATCAAGTTATGGAATTAGTGATCCAACTACCTACGAAGGAGTAATTGTTGATTATGGTCACGGAGGAAGTGGAAAGATCGAACGTCCTGAAAAAACTTTGGATAAAGTCATGCAAGACCAAATTAATTATAACGACATTACTTCTCAAAAACTAATTGGCAAGATTTCCGAAAGTGATCTTAACAAAACTTTTGGTTCATCAAATGCAATCGGAAACTACTTTCTATTAGAAAGAAAGACTTCTGATGGTGACTTCAAAGTCAATACATTCTTAATCAGTAATCTTTATGTCAATGTTTTTTCCGATTGTATCAAGATGGTGTTTGATATCTCCATCAATGGCTATGATACCTATGTTTGTTTAAAAGCTTTATACTCCAGTTTTGATAATTATAAAATTTCATTTACAATCGATGAACTCTTATATGGCAGTTACGCTTGCAGTGATGCCTATAAAGATGTCATCTGGTCTTTGTTTAAAAATGCCTTGTCCACCGATGATACTTTCTCATTTAGTGATGATGGCACGAACAAAGTTGTCAGTGTTAACTTTGCTCAAGCCGTTGAAGATTCAGGTTTTAAGGCTCTAATCGACGCTACCGGAAGTCCTAAATTAACAATGGATGGTGCAACTTTAGCAGATGAAGGTCACATCATTATCAGTATTGAATAGAAACAAAAAACCGACAATCATTTGTCGGTTTTTTATATTAAACGCGAAGAGTTTATTGTGACTTTCGCGAAAGATAAGGTTGAGTGAAGCAATTATTCATATTTCCACTTCCTCTCTTATTCTATAATAACTTAAATAATCATTTAGATAAAGGTTTGTTTACAAAAAAGGCTCGCAGTTAACGAGCCTTTTAAAGTTTTAATTATCTTGGGAATTTCTCACGGTCTTTGACATATGAGGTATGAAGAAGCTTTTCAGATTTTTCAGATAATGGTTCACCCAGGAATTCTTTATATAATTTAATGATGTCTGGGTTATTGTGTGATTGACGAATAACTTGTCGTTCATCTTCACTATATAAGACGCTTGCGCGTTTAGCGCGGTAAGTCTCAAGAATATTATCATCTTCCTTTGGAAGGAACATTGGTTTGACATATGGCTGACCACCACCATTAATACATCCACCTGGGCAACCCATGATTTCAATAAAGGCATATGGGGATTTGCCATCGCGGATTTGGTCAAGAAGAATCTTGGCATTGGCCATTCCTGAGGCCATCGCAACTTTAAGGATTGTTCCGTCAATATCAATAGATGCCTCACGAACACCTTCAAGACCACGGACAGCTTCAAAAGCAATTTTGCCGTATTCTTTACCAGTCAAAATATGATACGTGGTTCTAAGAGCCGCTTCCATAACTCCACCAGTGACACCAAAGATAACTCCGGCTCCACTATATTGACCTAGAAGATCTTGGTCAAATTCTTCATCTTCAGGAAGTCTATCCCAGTTGATACCGCTACGTTTGATCATCTTAGCAATTTCACGAGTGGTGAGAACTGCATCAACATCTCGTAAGCCATCAACTTCCATCTCTTTACGAGATTTTTCATATTTCTTAGCAGTACATGGCATGATGGAAACGACAAAGATGTCTTTTGGATCAATTTCATGAGCTTTGGCAAAATATGATTTGGTGATAGCACCCTGCATTTGATGTGGGGATTTGCATGTTGAAACATTTGGAATTAAATCAGCGTAGTTATATTCCATATAGTTAATCCAACCTGGTGAGCAGGATGTGATTTGTGGAAGAACACCACCATTTTTAATTCTGTGAAGAAGTTCGCTGCCTTCTTCCATAATAGTTAAGTCAGCACCGAAGTTAACATCGAAAACTCTATTGAAGCCTAAACGATGTAAAGCGGCGATCATTTTCTTAGTACCGTTGGTGCCAATCTTTTCACCGAATTCTTCGGCGATAGTGGCGCGAACAGCTGGAGCGACTTGGCAAACGACAAATTTGCCTTCTTTCATCGCTTGATCAACATTGGCAATTTCGCTATGTTCCATTAAAGCGCCTGTTGGGCAAACGAGAACACATTGTCCGCATTGCATACATGGGCTAGAAGCAAAGCTTCTATTTTGAGCTGGTCCAACGATAGCTTTGAAACCACGATTTTCAAAACCGAGAATTGCTAAACCTTGAATTCGTTTGCAAGCTTCAACGCAGCGACCACAAAGGATGCACTTGCCGGTATTTCTGGTGATGCCTGGAGCAACTTCATCAATTGTTGCTTTGGTTTGTTCACCGATGAATTTGCCATCGCGAGCACCGACCATTTTACTAACTTCGAGAAGTTCGCAATTGCCGTTTTTGTCGCATTGTAAACAATTCTTGTGGTGATTGGAAAGAATAAGTTCAACGCTTGTTCTTCTTGCTTCGATCGCTTTTTGGGATGAAATAACAATTTCCATGCCTTCGTTAACTGGGTAAGCACAGGAAGCAACTAAACCTCTAGCACCTTTAACTTCAACTAAGCAAACACGGCAACTGGCTAATGAACATTGGCCATCCATGTATGAACAAAGTGATGGAATATTATAGCCACATTTACGACAAGCTTGGAGGACAGTTAAAGAACTATCAACTTGGTAAGATTTACCTTCAATTTTAATATTTACTAAAGCCATTTTTCAATCCTCCTATTTCTTTGAAATAGCGCCAAAATGGCAACTATTGAAGCAAAGTCCACATTTAATACATTTTTCAGAATCGATAACGAAGGCAGTTTTGCCAACCTCACCGCTGATTGCTTTGACTGGGCAGTTTCTTGCACAGAGTGAGCATTTCTTACATTTATCTGGGTCAATAACATATTTGAGCATTGATTTACAAACATGAGCAGGGCATTCATGTTCAACAACGTGAGCCGCAAATTCTTCTGGAAAATTCTTCATATTAGAAAGAATTGGGTTAGCTGCAGTTTGACCAAGAGCGCATAAGCTGTTGGCTTTTGTAGCATCAGCAATTTCTTTCAATTCATCAAGATCATTTAATTCGCCTTTGCCGGAAGTAATCTTTGTTAAGATTTCAAGCATGCGTTTAGTGCCAATACGGCATGGGGAGCATTTGCCACATGATTCATCGCAAATAAATTCCATATAGAACTTAGCAACATCGACCATGCAGTTATCTTCATCCATGACAATAGCACCACCAGAACCCATCATTGAGCCTCTAGCAACCAATGTATCAAAATCAATTTCAACATCGAGATCTTTTTCAGTTAAGCATCCACCTGATGGACCACCAGTTTGAATAGCTTTAAATTTTTTGCCATTTGGAATACCACCACCAATATCGAAAATTAATTCGCGAAGAGTAGTTCCCATTGGTACTTCAACTAGACCAACATTGTTGACCTTGCCACCAAGAGCAAACACCTTAGTGCCTTTGGATTTTTCAGTGCCAATCGAAACAAATTTGTCAGCACCATTGCGTAAAATCCAGGAAACATCAGCTAATGTTTCAACATTGTTGATAATTGATGGCTTACCCCATAAGCCTTTGACAGCTGGGAATGGTGGACGAGGACGTGGCATGCCACGTTTTCCTTCAATGGAATTTAATAAAGCAGTTTCTTCACCACAGACGAAGGCGCCAGCGCCAAGTCTAATATGACAACGGAAAGAGAAACCGCTACCGAAGATGTTGTCACCTAACAGACCCATATCTTCGAGTTCTTTAATAGCAATTCTTAAACGTTTAACAGCGATCGGATATTCAGCACGAACATAGAAATAGCCATTTTTTGCTCCGATAGCGTAACCGGCAATCATCATACCTTCAATAACACCAACTGGGTTACCTTCAAGGATTGAACGATCCATGAATGCTCCTGGATCGCCTTCATCGCCGTTACAAATAACGTATTTATCATCATTAACTTGATTTAAAGCAAATTGCCATTTTCGACCAGTTGGGAATCCAGCACCGCCACGACCACGAAGGCCGCTAGCAAGAACTTCATCAACAACTTGTTGTTGGCTCATTGATAAAGCCCTTAGTAAACCTTTGAAAGCACCGTTTCCGAAAGCTTCATTGATTTCTTCTGGGTTGATCATTGAGCAACCGTTCAAAGCAATTCTAATTTGTTTCTTATAGAAGTTAATATCATCTTGACGATCAACTTTTTCATGAGTGACTGGGTCAATATAAAGCAGTGAATCGATGCACTTACCACCGATGATATCTTCATCAATAATCTTTTCAACGTCGACGACTTTAACCGCATGGTAGAGTCGATCTTGTGGGAAGATTTTGACAAATGGTCCTTGAGAACAGAAACCGAAACAGCCAACTTTGTTGACAGTAACGATATCTTCTAAGTGTCTATCTTTGATAATTTCTTCAAATCTAGCAAGAATTTCATCAGAGTGAGATGAGACACAACCAGTACCACCGCAAACAACGATGTGTTTTTTGCCATCTTTACCATTGAATTTTCCTTCTAGGCAAGCGGCACAGTTTGATAATTTAGAACGTAATTCTTGTTCAGTTTTAATTTTTTCCATATTGTTACGCTCCTATTTCGTTTCTAGATCGCGGTATTCTTTGATGATACTAGCGACTTTTTGAACATCCATCTTTGGATAAACTTTTCCATTGATAGAGATTGCTGGTGCAATTCCGCATGCGCCAATGCAGCGAAGAGCATCAAGAGTAAATAAACCATCTTCTGTTGTTTCACCTGGTTTAATGCCTAATAAGTCAGAGAACTTATCCATGACAAGTTGTGAACCTTTGACATAACAGGCAGTTCCTAAGCAGACACCAATAACATATTTTCCTTTTGGTGTAAGGGAGAAGAATGAGTAGAAGGTCACGACACCGTAAATTTCAGCTACCGAGATACCAGTAAGTGAACTGACGAGTTCCTGAACTTCTAGTGGGATATATCCATATTCGGATTGAATTGCTTCAAGAATCATCATAAGAGGAGTCTCTTCGTCTTTAAAACGATTGACTATCTCGGTGATTTGTTTGACAGCATGTGCTTGTAAATGAGCCATATTTTCCTCCAAAATCAAAAATGACAATCATTATTATAATAATGTATTTAGGTAAGGGCAAAGTTTTTGTCGTGAAATCGTTTACATTTTAATGAATTAAACAAAAACCTCTTCTTCAAAAAGAAAAACCGTCATTAAAAACGGTATCTTAAAAAGTGAAAAACTAGCCTTTTAAACCACGTGATTGACGATCCATATCTTCAACAACAATGTCAAATATTTCGCCAATTGATGAACAATATTTTAAAAGTTCCCATGGTTCGTTGGTGTGAAAGTGAATTTTGATCAGTTCACTATCACCAACCGCTAAAAGACAATCGCCTTTTAAATTAGCGGTAATGTAATCGTTGATGGCATCTTCGCTTAAGTCTTTGCCTTCGATTAAGAGTTGGGTATCATATTTAAATTCAAGCATATTGTGCTCCTTTATCTTTTTTAGTTTGTTTGGCCTGAGCCTTCACATAAGCTCTCGCCTTCTTATGATAATAGAACAAACGCTTCAAAATGCTAACAAGTTTCTGCTTTTGTTCCTTAGAGTAGTTTTGGCTAACTTTATTAAAGTTATTGATTGTTTGTGGCGCGTGTTTTAACAAATGATACAAGTTCTTATTTGTGCCCCCTAATAGTTCGAAGAGACAATTTATCGTCATGCTAATCTCTTCTTTTGTCATCGAATTTAACCACGTTGAGAGGGCTCTTTCATTAATATAACTTTGGTTGGCTCTTTTCTTTAAATATTTGAAATCACCAGTTTTTGGATCGATCTTCCAATTGTACGGATTGTGTTGCATGACGCTTAATGAATTAGCATCCACCACCCGAGCGTGTTTGGTGTGGTTAAGCATAATACCAATAAGGGAATCCTTTGGAACAATTTTGACGAGTTTATCTTCTATTTTTTTGTAGGTCTCGTTCTCGTAGTAATCTTTTTCATAAAAACCTGGTCCATCAAAAGAATAGGCAGTGATACAACGAGCAATTTCTTCATCGCTTTGATGGAGGGCGGCATAAAAAGACAAATTACCGCCTTTTGAGTGACCACCAAGATAGAATGGTCCATCAAAAAGTTTAGTTACTTCATCTAAATATTTAATCGCACAAATTTGAGCTGGAATCGTATCTAAAAATGCAAGATTACAGTCTTCTTTCCAACCAACTAAAGTTAAATCAGTTCCACGATAAGAAATGTAGTGTTCACCAGTTGGTAAAACAAGAGTCATTCCGTAGAATTGTTTATCAGTTTCAAGGCTTGAATCAATCTTAATATAGCAGACACCAATTTGGCGGAAACGCAATGAAGTTTTTAATTTTATTAAAAGAATTTCATTTTGTGATGATGTGAGTTCGCCATCAGCTAGTTTTTTTATCTCTCTAGCGTTGATATTTTTTAGAAGAAAAGGTTTGCGATTAAGTTCATCGATTTTAGGGGCTACTAATTCAAAGTTAATATAAGAAAGTTGTGCTAAAATTAAAGCATCAACATCGTTAAAAGGACGCTCGAGAAATGTAATGTTTCCAAAAACATCGATATATTGATTTAAGTTCATGTTTATAACGCACTAGCAAACATTCTCAAGAAGAAACGTAACACACGTTTACTAAATGGAGAAGATTTGACCATTTCCTTGGTAATTAATCTTGAATCATCAATAGTTTCATTTAAGTCTTTTTGAATATCTTTAATACAATCGCATTTATACATGAAACAGCCGTTTTCCATATGAAGGAACAAAGAACGATAATCGAGGTTGATCGTGCCAACAATAGCCATTTCGCCATCGATGACAAACGTTTTGGCGTGAATAAAGCCAGGAGTGAACTCATATATTTCTACTCCTGCCATAACTAAATCCTTATAAAAGCTACGAGTTAATTCAAAAACTGTTTCTTTATCCGGAATATGAGGGGTGATTAATTTGATTTTCACCCCGCCTTTAGCGGCTTTAATCAAAGCGTTATTCATCTCATCATCCAAAATTAGATATGGGGTTGTTATATAAATATAATCTTTGGCTTTCATAATCAAATCAACATAAACATTTTTGGCAATCGTTTCGTTTGCAAAAGGAAACGACCCATAAGGTGCGACATAGCCAGAACAAGCACGGGGTTTAGCCACTTCTTTTGCATATAAACTAGGCAAATAAGGAGAAAAATCAACAATATGCTCACGGCTTAACAAAACCCAAGTTGAAAGGAAGATAGAAGTTAAACCAAACACTCCATCGCCTTCGAGCATGATGGCGTTATCTTTCCATTTGCCAAATCTTTCTTTCTCGTTGATATATTCATCAGCAAGATTGATTCCACCGGTAAAACCAGTGTGGCCATCAATGACCATAATCTTTCGATGATCGCGGTTATTCATTCTGATATCGACAAAAGGACGAAGTTTATTAACGGCATAACACTTAATACCAAGCTCTCTCATTTTTAGGAAATAACGAGATGGCAAAGTGCTCAAACAACCAAAGTCATCATAGAGAAGCCTAACATCCACTCCTTCTTTAGCTTTACGAGACAATATTTCCAGCATTGGATCCCACATAACACCTGGTTCGATAATGAAATATTCCATAAAGATGTAATGTTTGGCGCTTTCAAGCTTTTCGAGCATGACTTTCCAGCCGTCTTGTCCCCAAGGAAAATAAGTAACTTTGGTATTTTTAAATATGCCTGTATCTGCAAAATCATTTAAATATCGACCAATAAAATAGGCGTCTGGATCTTTGACCTTATCAATCTTTTCAACAATATTATTTGATTCTTTGCTCGCGTTAGCAATCTTCAACGCTTCGCGAGTTGGTTTAATTTTCTTTTTCTCACGATATGTGAACTTCTTATTTGCGAAGAGAATATAACAAACTGTGCCAAAGGCAGGAAATACAATGATGAACAGTAGCCAAGCAATTTTATATGATGAATTACATTTCGAAGAAAAAATAAATAGCGCGACAAATAACGATAAGAAAGTAAACGCACTCTTAATTTCAGCAAAAAACTCATTGAAATAAATAGCGGCTAATACAAAAAGAGTTATTTCTATTAATAAAATTAATATAACCAGCGTTCGAACTGAAAATAATTTATTAAAGAATTTCATCTTAATGTAATTATATACAAATTTAAGAATTGTTTGTTAAAATAAATACATGCGAAGTACTCTTAAAATACTCTTAGGAATCACCTTTATTGTCGGCACTGTATTCGGTTTTGGTTTTGCTGCCTTTGCTATTTTTTCAATACTGCCAAATTCGCCAGCGTTAAAAAACGTGGATCCAAGTATTTTTCCAGAAGGCATCAATTACGCTTTATTTATAATGATCATGCTCTTCATTTTATCGATTCTTTCCTTTATCAATGCGATCGTTTCCTATCGCGCGATTAAGAAAATGAATAAAGCCATTAAAAAAACACAACTAATTCCAACAATTATTGCGCTAATTATTATTAATCCTGTTGTTTCTTTGATGATGCTATTTACGCCGAGTAAACGGCTAATATCAAAACAGCCCTACTTCGAATAACAACCAACAAAAAAGCCGTCAATTTGACGGTTTTATTTTGTAAGATGGTGGTCCAGGCCGGGGATGATCCGGCGACACGTGGATTTTCAGTCCACTGCTCTACCAGCTGAGCTACCGGACCACATCATTTTAAATGGCGGACTATAGGGGGATCGAACCCCTGGTCTTCTCCGTGACAGGGAGACATGTTAGCCGCTACACCAATAGTCCATAAGCGACGCATATTATTATGCTTGATGCATTTTAAAATTGCAAGAGCCAATATGCGCCGATTTTTAACGTTTTAATTAATTAATAGTTACGAGCACGTAATTCAAAGTAGGATTGTGGGTGATTGCACACTGGGCATTTGTCAGGGGCAAATTTGCCGATATGGATATGACCGCAATTGCGGCATTTCCATACAACAACATCCGGCGCAACGAACACTTTGCCTTCTTTAACATTTTCAAGAAGCTTCAAATAACGTTCCTCATGTTCTTTTTCGATTTTGGCAACACCTTCGAATTGTTTAGCAATGTCTTCAAAACCTTCATCGTGAGCAACTTTAGCAAATTCTTTGTACATCTCTGTCCACTCATAGTTTTCACCACTCGCGGCAGCTTTTAGGTTTTCTAAAGTCGATTTAATTTCGCCACCTTCAAGTAGCTTAAACCAGAGTTTAGCATGTTCCTTTTCGTTATCAGCAGTCTCGAGGAATATGGCGGCAATTTGCTCAAAACCATCCTTTTTAGCTTTGCTAGCAAAGTATGTATACTTGTTGCGAGCTTGGCTTTCTCCTGAAAAAGCAATTTGCAAATTCTTTTCAGTTTTACTTCCTTTTAGTTCCATAATAAGCCTCCTATTTATTTTTCAAAACGTGTACTGTGTTCAACACAAGGCACATATGAAATATAATCTACTTTATTCGCTTTTTCACTAGTTTTAACCATAAAGTCGTAAACTTGATCGCGAAGATACTTCATATTCTCTTTTTGGCTAAAGAGAGGATTTGGATATATTGGTTCACTGAGAATGATTGTTGCTCTAGGCTTACTTTTAAGCGGTGAGTTATGTCTTTGTTTACGATATACCGTCACCATTGCAATAAGTGGAGCATTTAATTTAGCAGGATAAGAGAATGAGGTTTCACCAAAAGGACGAATAATTTGACAAAATGGCCAAATATGGGCTTCAGGATAAATGGCAATAACGCGGTTTTGTTTATAACGTTTCTCGATCGCGTTTTGGAAATTTATGGCACTAGCAGGATCAGAAGGAACAGGAATTGTTCCAAGCATCATTACTAGATTTTGAATTCCAGGAATTGAAACAGCGTCCGAGTTAGCGATGATATAAGCTTTTTGTTTGCAAAGGCAGGTTTGAGGAATAACCCCATCGAATTTAGAAGTGTGATTGCCATAAATAAAATAACCAGTTTTCTTTAGTTTTTTTAGAACTTTCTTGTTTTCAACTCTAACTCCACGATTAACTTTAGCCACCAGACCAACAATAGGTTTAGCGATTATATGGTAAATAATGTTAGAACATATTCTCCAGAATTTGTTCTTATGAACATACAAGAAATCACCTTTGATTTTCTTATTGCTAATATCCGTGCAAGCATAATCTTCATTAACTGGGTCTTTATAGGAAATGACTCGATTAACGAGATTATTTTCAGTTTTATATTTACGAATCTCAATTGCTTCCTTCATCATCTTTTCCATGCGGTCCATGCAATGTTCGAATTCAAATTGCTTGGTGAAGTCAAGATATTCGTTGCTACGCTTTTCTCTTTCGAGAGGATTTTCAATCCAATAATCTATTTTCTTTGCTAAATCTTTCGAATCATTGCAGTTGAATAAATCCTTCTCATCAATAGCAAAGTTTTTAGTCGCTGTTCTTTTGGTGTTATTAATGATTGGCACAAGACCACAAGAAATAGCTTCCAAAGCGGCAATAGACTCAAGTTCAGCGTAAGCACAGTGAACATAAAGATCACAGGAATTAATAATATTAATTAGCTCTTCTTGGGAATGAATGCCAAGAATTGGCTTGATTGGTAATTTTGTAGATAGTTTCTCAATCTTTTTACGAGTCGGCCCATCTCCCGCTAAAACAAGTTGGATTTTATCTTTATATTTAGAATACTGCACCGCATTAATTAATAATTGCTGACATTTTTCTCGAGAATAACGCCCAGTATATAAAATACAATATTTGTCTTTCATAAATTCCGGTCGCTCAACTTCTTTTTTGTTAAAGATGGCTTTGACACCATTAGATATCACATAACCATTAGTAGGACCGACCACCTTTTCAAAGTCATCTTTGATGAACTTGGTTGGAAAATGGATGCAATCCGCATATCGATAAAGCTTATTCCAAAAGATCTTATAAACAGTTGGATTGAGCTTGGTAAATTTCATGGCATAAAAATGACTGGTTACATTTTCAGCTTGAATATGAAAACCAGTTGTTATTGGAATGTGCCTCTCATTAGCAATTTTCGCGGTTCTATTACCAACCGAGAAAGGTAGCATAATATGGACTAAATCGACTCCATCGAGGGCTTTATTAATAATATTGTTATCAGCTTTGGCAGGATTAATGCCGTTGCTTTGGACATAATGGTTAAAAATCCAAAAGTCGATATTGGGACATACAAAGTAATCAGCGACCCCCACTTTATCTGGATCACCACAAAGGACTCGAACTTCATGCCCTCTTTTTTGCAATGATTCAATTAAGTTATAGGCCGCCATTGTCGTGCCGTTATTCTTTTTGCCGAGCACATCAGCGACAACAAGTATTTTCATTTATTTTTTACCATTGGCTTTCCGAATTGTATTTCCATTAAGGCTAACTGGCCTGCATTGAATACACTTTCTGTTTGTTCAAGTCCACTTAGGACAAATCGATCAACTGATTCCCAAATAAAAACCCAAGAAAATATATTAATAACTTCAGTAACAAAACGAAAATCACTGTAATTTTCATTAATAAGCAAAAGCGAAAGACCAATATATAGCATCATAAACATGAAGCCAGTTAGCATGCAAAAGAAACCAAATCTTCTAGATTTATGCAGTGCATAACGTTCATCTTCATATTCTAATGAATAGTGACGAATCACCGCTTTTTTAATTTTGGTTTTCATCTCTTCGGTGTATTTTCCATCGTCATCAAAATTGACGACAACCGGAATGTCGTTAGGAAGAAATTCAGTTTCTTGATTAATATAATCAAATATTTCTTCGTTAAAACGATTGTCATATGAATACACGGAAAAAGGTGAATCAATTTTTGTTAAATCGACATTGATGTAGGCTTTCCCATCATCGAAAACATGGGCTTCTTCAAAGCGTAGGGAATAACGATATTCAGTCCTAAAAAGAACATCAAGGCGTTTTGTAAAGAGCTTTTGTTGCCCTTTGCGCTTTGCTTTAGCCAATTTTATTCTCGCTTTTACATCACGATCCATAACTTCTTTATTATAAAGAAAGAAGCGGCACTTTGCAAATAGAGGCCATCATAACGAGTTAGATATCAAAAAACAGACCATAATGATCTGTTTATTTTCTTGTGTGTACTTTACATAAGTGATACAGTTTGACAGTTTTTACAAGGGGCGTTCAATATAAGTGATACACTTTATGGATTTTTTGCTGTGGAGGCAGGATTCGGATTTGAAACCAAATCATAATTCTCCTAAGCAAAAATTGTCTAAATGCGGATAATCGATTTGCAATATTCAAAATCATCTTCACTAAACAATTCAATTTTTTGATTAAGCATTACATCAATATTAACTTTAAAATAACGACAAATAAGAATAAGCATGTTTAGAGATGGTTCTGATCTACCTTGCTCCCAATCAGCAACATTATATCTTTTAACGTTTAAATCAATTGACAATTCATCTTGGGTTAATTTATTAATTTTTCTCAAAAATACTAAATTTTCTTTTAAATACATGTATTCATTATATTTGATGAGCAAAAATTACTCAAGAAGATTGAAAACAACAGAATAACAAGTTATATTACTTGTGTACTAAGAGTATTTTTTACTCGGAAAGCATTTATATGCCTCAAAAACCGAACAATAGTAACGATAACGAACTTCAACCATATGATGAAAACACAGGTGAATATAAAGAAAAAGATTATTCAAGCGATATGTTTAATTATTATGCTAGGAAATTAGGAGGCTCAAAAAATGAATATCCATTAAATTTTCCAAACATCGAACACCATAATTCTGAATATATTTTTGACTATTTTAATTCTTTAATAAACTGGAATGATGTTGATATTGACACAAATAAAATATTCTTTTTATTAGATGAAAACAGTCCAAAAAAACGCTATTTAACTTTTAGGAATTTATTAGGATTTGACGAAGTTTCTTTCTTTGATTTAGAAAGACAAATTAATGAAAATGCATCAAAATATAAGGCTTTCCTAACAAAGAAAAATGATAAATACGGTTTTAGAGTTAAAATATATATGCCGATATATTCTTTTGATCGAACGAAGTATTTAATAATCAAAACCATTTGGCTACTTAACGAGAACAAAAAACCAAGATTCATTACAGCATACTACGACGCAAATTATAAAGGGGATTCTAAAAATGAAATTTAAAAATAACGATAAGGTTGAAACGCTAATAGATAAAGGAAACATTAAAAAGGGGTCTATTGGATATATTGTATGCGATTTTACAGAACCTAACGAAGCATATGATGTAGAATTTTGGAACGATGAAGATTCTGTGCCATATGGATATGAAACATATTTACCTTCAGAAATTAAAAGTGTTAAATAAAATAAAAACAGCATCGGTTTGTATCAATGCTGTCGTGAATACTTGT
>CAZLUI010000017.1:12822-16125 GCA_964562705.1 uncultured Staphylococcaceae bacterium | reverse complement strand
GCCAATTAAGAATTAACATTTCGGATAAGCTTTTCGTTTTGAAAGGCTATGAAGGTTCACTTCGTGTATATCCTCAAGAGGCGTTCAATGCTTATTTGTCTCATCTTGCTGAACTTGATTCTGAAAGTAAACTAGCAAGAGATGTTCAACGTGTTGCTTTAGCAAGTGTGGTTGAACTCTCCATTGATTCGAAGAATCGTGTCCAACTTCCTCAGTCTCTCATCGAGAAATACTGTATCTCCAACAACGTTGTTGTGGTGGGAATGCTCGACCATCTTGAAATCTGGAATGCCAATCTTTGGGAAAAGTATTCAAAAGAGAATGAGTTCAAATTTGAAGAGAAGTCGGAAGAACTTCTTAGCAAGTAGTATGGGAAAGCATGTTTCCGTTCTTCTTAATGAAGCAATCGACGCTTTATCCATCAAACCAAACGGTGTTTATGTTGACCTCACTTTAGGTCGAGCCGGACATAGCAGTGAAATCTTAAAAAGATTAACTGATGGCAAACTCTTCGCCTTTGATAAAGACGAAGAAGCGATTAAAGAGTCAACTACAAAACTTGAAAGCGTCGGTGGAAACTTCCAAATTATCAGGGATGATTTCCGTTACTTCAAAGAAGACTTAGCTAAACTTGGTGTTAATAGAGTGGATGGTATCTTAGTCGATCTAGGTGTTTCATCGCCTCAATTTGATGAAGATAGTAGAGGTTTCTCTTATAGAGCTGACGCTAGACTTGACATGCGCATGGACTCAAGACAAGCGTTAAGCGCATACGAAGTTGTTAATACATACGACCTAACATCACTAACCAAAGTGTTCAGGGAATATGGCGAAGATAAATACTCTTATCAAATCGCCAAACGCATCGTTGAAATGCGTCAAAATCAACCAGTTGAGACCACAACTGAACTTGTCGACATCATTAAAAGTGTGAAGCCGATGAAAGAATTGTTAAAAAAAGGTCATCCTGCTAAACAAATTTTTCAAGCCCTTAGAATTGAAGTTAACGATGAACTAGGCGCTTTAAAAACAATGCTTGGCGAAGCGATTAGTTCACTAAACAAAAATGGTCGCTTGGTGATTATTTCGTTCCAATCACTAGAAGATAGAATGGTCAAAAATGCATTCCATGATGTCAGTGTGGTGGAAGGCAGTAGACATAATGTTTTCTCTCTACCAAGAGATGAAGATCAACCAAGTTATATTATGGTCAATAACAAAGTTATTGTACCAAGTGAAAAAGAAATGGATGAGAATCCAAGAAGCAAGAGTGCCAAGATGCGCATTCTAGAAAGGGTGAGATTATGAAAGACAAATTAACTAAACATCATAAGTCGGCTAAATATTTTGTGTTTCGCAAAATAATCATCATATCCTGCTTAGCTTTATTAATCGGTGCTTCTATCGCAATCCCAGTTACGATTAGCGCGATGAGAGCCCAAAGCCAACTCAGAATTATTCAATAAGGAATCAGCCATTTATGGCTCTTTCTTTTTAAAGATAAATTGACATTTACTAAAAAATAACTGAATATATAACATATATTGGAAACAAAGATGGAAAAACCTGTAGCGATTATTGAAATTACTGATTCATGCGTCCGCCTTGTTGTAGGCAACGTGGTGAATAACAAGCCGATTATCATTTATACAACTGAAAAACCAATTTCTGGTTTGGTGGCCCGTGGCGAGATTGTAGATTTCGCTAACCTGGTCTCGGTCATTTCTTCCTTGACTAGCATCAAAGATGAAGAAGCAAAACTAATTATCAACGTGACTGAAGCTACTGTTATATTTCCACCAATCGGTTTCCAGATTTTTCAAACTGAGAAAACAACTAATGTCGTCTCACCAACTAGTATCATCGAAAAGATTGATATTCAAAATGTTATTTCACTCGTGAAGAAAGAACCTGTTCCTGGCCGCAACGAAATTGTGGATATCATTCCAGATTCGTTCATTCTTGAACAAAATCGAGCTTTTTCGGTGCCGCCAATTGGCCAAAAGTCCAATTCAATCACAATTTTTCCAAAAGTACATACTCTACCAGTTAGAGTTGTTTCATCCTACAAAGAAGCAGTTGAGAACTCACATATCAGAGCCAAAAGATGTTTGGTATCACCTTACGCTATTAGCGATTTAATCAAAGCAAGCGAAGGAACACCATCAAATTATATTCTCGTTGATATAAATGCTGGATATTCCGCTATTACCACAGTTGGCAATCATTCGCCATTCTCTTCCGCTCATTTCCTTTTAGGAGAAAACGACTTGATCCTTGCTGTCTCCTCAGCATTTGGCATCAGTGAAGATAAGGCAAAAGACTTACTTGATACCTACGGTATTAATGATCGTTCATTAAATTTTAAACCAGTAATCGCCACATCCGTCATGGATAATGGTCGTCAACGAACTTTCACTCTCGATGATCTTAATGATGTGATTCGTCACTTCATGAAAGATTATTTCACTCAGTTAGATGCAGCTTACTATTCATTGTTAAGCGGTTCTAGTGAGAAAGCGAAACAGCTTCCAATCATCATTATTGGTGGATTTGATAATCTTTATGGATTTGAAAATCTGGCCAAACAACATTTCATAGATGCAAGTGATGTCATTCTCTTCTCCACTAAATGCATTGGAGCAAGAGATAGTAAATATGCTGCTACCATCGGAGCTTTACTTGTGAGCTCAAGATATAAGGGTTCACTTAGTGACCAAAGAGCAAAAGTATCACAAGTAGGCCGTGTTGATGAAAACAAAGGCAAATAAGAAGAGAGGTTACAAACATGTTAGAAGACTTAGACAATTATGAAGCCGTTGCCCGCATCGTCGTCATCGGCGTTGGTGGCGCGGGAAATAATGCTGTCAATCGCATGATTGATGAAGAAATAGGTTCGGTTGAATTCTATGTGGCGAATACAGATCGTCAAGCTTTAGCAACTAGCAAAGCTCGTAACCGTCTTGTTCTTGGCGAAGAACTTACAGGTGGCTTAGGCGCTGGCGGTGAACCAAGCGTGGGAAAAGCTGCTGCCGAAGCAAGCATTGAAGATATTCGTGCCATCGTCAAAGGTGCCAACATGGTATTCATTGCTGCTGGTATGGGCGGAGGCACTGGTACAGGTGCTGCCCCAGTTGTCGCTCGTATCGCTCGCGAAGAAGGAGCCTTGACTGTGGCTATTGTCACCCGTCCATTCTCCTTTGAAGGTAAGAAGAGAATCGCTAATTCAGTCGAAGGATTGAATGAACTAAAAGAAGCTGTTGACTCAATCATTATCGTTTCTAACGATAAACTATTAATGGT
>CAZLUI010000017.1:10952-12722 GCA_964562705.1 uncultured Staphylococcaceae bacterium | reverse complement strand
CGTAGAGCAATCTGTGCTGTTACTTGTGGTTCAAAAGTTTCTCTTTACGAAGCTCAAGAAACTGTGGATCGTATTATTGAAGCGGCTGGAAATACACTCGATATCAAATTCGGTGTTTCCATCAACAATCAATTGACCGACCAAATTTTGGTCAGCGTTATCGCTAGTGACTTTACCGATGATTTCGATTTCACTGTTGTCCCAACATATGAAAAGTCACCAATCCTAAACCATGATGCTTCAGAAAGCGAAGATGATATTGTCAGTAATGATGGGATCATTCAAAGTACTGAAACACCAGTTGATGATGAAAAGCCAGTTGAAGAACAAAGCACAGAAGATGACTTCTTGCCTTCCTTCCTTCGTGGTAAACATATCGATTAGTTGTTAAATTGTTGATTTCCCTTTATGGGTTTCATATCGTTCCGAAAGCTATTTATCGGAGCAAAGTGCAGTTAGCTAAGACGAAGACAAGTTTCTTTCCCCTATAGCGAGATGAGGATGGTGCAAGCTCATCAATTGAAAGAAATATCACTTCTGAGCACGCCTTCTGAAAACAGTAAGAAAGCCGGCTTCATCCCGTTATCGATGAATTGAGTGCTACAACATTGTTGTAGAATTAAGGTGGTACCGCGTTAATAGCGCCCTTAAACCGGCGCTTTTATTTATGCGCAAAAGGAGATTCCAAATGGAACTTAAGAAAACCTTACTCATGCCAAAAACCAACTTTGAAATGCGTGGTAATTTGGCTAATAAAGAGCCTCTTCTTGTCCAAAAATGGCAAGATGAACATCTTTATGAACAAATGTTAAAAAATCGTGAAGGCTGCAAAGAATATGCTTTCCATGATGGCCCACCATACGCTAATGGTGATATCCACTGTGGTCATATGCTTAACCGCACCTTGAAAGATTTCATTGTTAGATACAAATCAATGGCTGGATATTATGTACCATTCATTTTTGGTTTTGATACTCATGGCCTTCCAATCGAAGTCCAAGTAACAAAATCGGGTGTTAATCGTAAGAGCATTCCGACTGCTGAATTTAGACAAAAATGTCGTGAATATGCATTGAAGCAAGTCGCACATCAAAAATCACAAATTGTTCGTCTTGGAGCGATGGGTGATTATGAGCATGCCTATTTAACTTTGAACAATGATTTTGAAGTTCAACAAATTGAAGTATTTGCCAAGATGGCTCTTCGCGGTCTCATCTATAAAGGACTTAAACCAGTCTACTGGTCATGGAGCAGTGAATCTGCTTTAGCAGAAGCGGAGATTGAATATAAAGATATCAAATCATACGCTATCTTTGTTGCGTTCGATGTTAGAGACGGAAAAGGTGTTGTTCCTAATGGCTCAAAAGCTGTTATTTGGACAACAACTCCTTGGACTCTTCCAGCTAACTTAGCAATTTCTGTGCATCCGCGTTTTGAATACGGATTATTTAAAACAAATTTAGGTGACTTGATTCTTTTAGTCGAATTCAAAGATCGTCTTGTTGAAGAACTTGGTTTAACTCAATGTGATTTAATTAAAACTTTCAAAGGCCAAGAACTTGAAGGAGTGTTAACTAAACACCCGTTCTATGACCGTGATTCAATTGTCATTGTTGGTGAACACGTTACCAACGAATCAGGTACTGGCCTTGTTCATACCGCACCTGGACATGGTGTGGATGACTTTACTGTTTGCCAAAAATATGGCATTCAACCTTATTGCCCAGTCGATGAACACGGCAAACTAACCCCTGATTGTGGCGAGAAACT
>CAZLUI010000017.1:0-10852 GCA_964562705.1 uncultured Staphylococcaceae bacterium | reverse complement strand
CGCACTGACTGGTGTATTTCTAGACAGAGAGTTTGGGGAGTCCCAATTCCAATCATCTACGCTGAAGATGGCACCCCAGTCATCGATAAAGTTATCTTTGATAACATCGTTACAAAATTCCAAGAATTTGGCAGTGATATTTGGTTTGAAAAAGATGCTTCGTTCTTCCTTCCAGAAGGATATAAAAATGAACATTCTCCTAGTGGAGTATTCACCAAAGAAAAAGACATCATGGATGTTTGGTTTGATAGTGGTTCTTCCTTCAATGCTGTCATGGTTAATGGTGGCCATCCATATCCAGCTGACTTATATCTAGAAGGAGCTGACCAATTTAGAGGTTGGTTTAACTCTTCTTTAACCGTATCTGTGGCTTGCTATGATAAAGCCCCATATAAAAATGTTGTTACCCACGGTTGGGTGCTCGATGAAAAAGGCGAGAAGATGTCTAAATCAAAAGGCAATGGTATCGATCCTAACAAGATGGCTAATGTCTATGGTGCAGATATCCTTCGTCTATGGGTTTCAACCGTCAATTACCAACAAGATGTTCGTATCAGTGAGAACTTGCTAAAACAAGTCGCTGAACAATATCGTAAGATTCGTAATACATTTAAGTTCCTTTTAGGAAACCTCGCTAACGGAGAAGAAGGCTACTTTGATGTTAAAACTGACGCAGTTGATCACTACGAAGCGGTGGATGAATTCATCCTTGCAAAACTCGAAGATGTCAAAAACGGTGTCATCGATTGTTTTGACCATTTCGATTTCGCCAGTGCTATCACTAAAATTATGACTTTCATGTCCAGCGATTTATCTAGCTTCTATCTTGATATTGGTAAAGATATTCTCTACTGCGATGGCGTTAAGTCTTTACGCCGTAAACAAATGCAAAATGTTATCTACCATTTAGCCGATGAACTCATGCGTATGCTCACTCCAATTCTCCCATTTACAATGGAAGAAGTGCATGTCAATATGCCTGATTATAACGGCAAGTCCGCTGCTTTGCTTGACTATCCAACAGTTTCTCATAACTATTCAAGCGAAGTCTTAGCTAACTATGCCGAATTCATGAAATATCGTGACGAGGTTAATAAAGCTATTGAAGATATCAGAACTAAGAATATTGTCGGTTCATCTCAAGAAGCTCTCGTGGTCACCCCTGACTATGAAGTTTTAACTAAAACTCATCTTGATGAAAATCTCAATGAACTTGCCAAACTATTAATCGTCAGCAAAGTGGAAATCAATAAATCCCTCAAAGTGGTGGAAGCTCATCACATCGATGCGCTGAAATGTCCACGTTGCTGGAACTATGTCGATAAATTAGTTAAAGTGGATGAAGAGACTGAAGTCTGTGAAAGATGCGCCGAGGTACTCAAACATGAATAAACAAAAACTAAACCAAATCTTAAAATTTGTCTTCTCTTCTTTTATTTGGTTAGGAGTAGCTATATTTCTCCTTGATATCATCACTAAGTGGTGCGCCCAAAATCTCATCATCGAAGGTCAACCAGTTGTCTTAATCCCAGGATTCTTCAAACTAGCCTTATCTCATAATGAAGGGGCAGCTTGGTCACTAGGTGACTCTGGCTCTGTTGGGATGCGTATCCTTTGGATTAGCGTCTCTGTCATTTTAAGTGCCGCTTTAATTTTCTATTACGTCAAACAATACAAGAAACTAACGACTTGGTATCGTGTCGCTCTCATGCTCATGATTTCAGGAGCAGTTGGCAATATGATCGATAGAATGTTCTATTGGGACGCCATTGTAGGTTTTAACGGAGTTATTGACTGGATATCATTTACTTTCGGCACTTATAACTTCCCATCCTTTAACATCGCGGATAGTTCCTTAGTTATCGGAGTTATCATCATCCTTATTTTGATCATCATTGAATTAATTCAAGATAGCATCAAAAAAGGTAAAGAAGGTGGTTATAAACTCCCTCCGAAAGAATATGAAAAGCAACAAGAATTAAAGAAACAACAAGAACAACAAAAAGCTCTTGATGAATCTAAGAAAGAAAATAATGAAGAAGTTCATAATTAAAGATGAATATATTTCAGTTAGACTAGATAAGGCTTTAGCCTCTCTTTTAGAAGGCCTTTCTCGCAGCAAAATCCAAGAGTATCTAACGCAAGGATTGATTTTGGTGAATTCCAAAGTTGAGAAAGCCTCATACCGTCTTGAAAGCGGTGATGTCATTGAAGTTAATGAATTTCCTAAGCCAGTCAGTGAACTTGTCGCAGAAGATATTCCTTTAGATATTGTCTATGAAGATGGTGAACTCATGGTTATCAATAAGCCAAAAGGTCTTGTGGTCCATCCAGGCGCCGGAAATTTTGAACATACCTTAGCAAACGCTCTTAAGGCACATAGCGATTCCCTCTCTTCCTTAAACGGCGATTTTAGGCCAGGAATTGTCCATCGTCTCGATAAAGACACTGCTGGACTGCTTGTCGTTGCTAAAAACGACGTTAGCCATGCTTTTTTGGCAAATCAACTAAAGGATCATACCCTTGGAAGAAGATACTATGCTCTTGTGATGGGCAACATTGAAGAAGAGGAAGGTAAGATTATCGCTCCAATTGGTAGAGATAAGAAATATCGTCTTCGTATGGCGGTGGACTTAGTTAACGGCAAAGATGCAGTTACCTATTTTCATGTCGTTGAAAGATTTAAAGACTACACCCTTATCGAATGCGTTCTTGAAACTGGTCGCACTCATCAAATACGCGTGCATATGAATTACATTAAGCATCCAGTGGTGGGAGATCCATTATATGGCAAAGGCAATCGCGCCTTATACGATGATGGCCAACTCTTATTCGCTCACGGGATTTCTTTTATTCATCCAAAAACAAAAAAGAAAGTGGAATTTGATGTTCCACTTCCAACTTATTTCAAAGAAATACTTGATAATTTGAAGAAATAATTACTTGGTTTGTTTTTTTCTATTTAGTGCATAATTACAAATTGTCTTATTATGCTTTATGCTTTGCATCAAAAGCAATATATTTCTTTGTCAATTAAGTAGTTGACAACGATATGAACAAGCCTGATAATAATTACGAAATCATGTGGTGACATAACATGGATTTCAAGGAGGTAAATATGTCAAAGCTAGGAGAATACTTAAAAACTCTAAGAAAGCAAAAAGGTTTTTCGCTTAGAGAAGCAGAAAAACTTCTAGGAGTTTCTAGGACTTTCATCTGCGATTTAGAAAATGGAGCGCCATTTCCATCAGGCAACAAGAAAGTAGAAAAAACAAACTTGGTTCAAAAATATGTAGAGGTTTATGAACTGGCTCCAAAAGAAGCCGAGAGATTTAAGCTAATGGTTGATGAATCTTTATTAAATAAGTCATCCAATAATATCTCTGCTGACGTTGTTGAATATTTAAAAACAAATCAGGTGGTTCAACAAGTATTAAGAAAAGCAATTGAATCTGATTTAAGTGAACAAGAATGGAACGAATTCTTAGAAAGGATTAAGAACAAGTAATATGTATCCAAAACTTATTTGCAAAAAAGTGAACAAATCTACAGGCGAACAGTATCCCACTAAAAAGGAAATCGCCTCTTTTGTAAATAGGTTATTAAATGATTACTGCAAGATATTAAATAGATCATTAGACAATATTGATCACGATGAATTTATTTCAAAATATTTAAATATCGATATTCAATATCAAAGATTATCTTTAAATAAATCAATTCTAGGAGTAACAATTCAAGAAGATGGTTTTATTGAAACATACAACGAAGATAGCTCAACAAAAATAGTTTTTGCAAAAAAAGGAGACATCTTCATTGATCCAGAAGCATGTGGCTGCCCGCAGCGAGAATTATTCACAATATATCATGAGTTAAAACATTATCTATTTGACTTAGATAAAGATTTTAAAGTTGATAAGATTGTTGATGATAACGAAATGATAAATGGTAACTTTATAGTTAAAACAAACTATAGTTGGGCTGAATATTTTGCCAATTATTTTGCTGCCTGCGCCGTTTTATCAAGAAGGCGTCTAAAGAAACTATATTATGAAAAGCACCAAAAATACTTTAATAGTTATCACACTAAAATGTGTGAAAAACGAATTGGCTTTTTAAGGTCTATTATCAAAGAAATTAGCGATGAAATTGGTGCTTCAAAAAGCGCTATCGCAATCAGGCTTAAAGAACTGAATCTGATAACTGATAAAAATTTCAGCTTATTAAACTACAAATTTGGCAAAGAAGCTGTGATGCTTTTTAGATATAACAATGGAGGTTATAAAGAAACATGATGAAACAAAAAAATGTATGAAGAAAGAAAAACGCCAATAATGCTACTAACATCATTAGCGTTGTCAGAAACCGTATTACCGATTCCTCGAACAGGCTCATTATACGGTATCAAAATTTTATTTTCAAATTATTGAGAGGAGACTGTATTTATGAGTTTATCTGAAAAAGAAAAATTTAATTTAATTAAACCATTACCGGAAGGGTGGCCAAAAGATAAAAGAGGTATCCCTTTTTTGCATAAAGAACGCGACTTGGTATTGGCTGATTGGAATAATCTTGAATTTGCATCATTTTCCAACCTGAAATCGACGAAGAAAAAAGAGAGTAAGATTTTATTAAGTTTTCAATATGATAAAACCATCAAATGTATTTACAACAATATTTTTTCATTTGCTTTAAAGGCTGCTGATTTTAAGGCTATTGCTACTCCAGACTATAGTGCTTATATAAACATGGAGCCTTGTCAAATTGAAGAAAATGTACAACATAGTCTATGGGTTGGCGCATGGCTACAATATTTAGGCATCACCATTATTCCAACAATCACTTGGGCTGATGCAAGAACTTATAATATTTGTTTTGATTATATTGAAAAAGGAAGCGTTGTAGCAATCTCAACAATTGGTGTTGCAAGAAATATTCCAATGTTTATGATGGGTTTTAATGAAATGATGAAACGTATTCAACCAAGTTTGGTTATAGTTAGAGGTAAACCAATTGATGGCATGAAAGGAAAGTTTGTTTTTGTAGATTTTCAAGATACATTTGAGGCGCCAAAAGGATACGAGCAAATAAAATTATTTACATTGGATAAAATTCAAATAATAGAAAAGGAGACTGATTAATATGGGAGGTCGAGGAAGTTTTATCAACGTTTTTTCAGGTGACTTTGCTTTTAAAGAAGGTGGACAAACGTATTTTTCAATTGGCTCAATCGGTGATAATATTAAAGTGTTAGAAAGACCAGGAACTTCAGTTAAAGCACCTGAGTATTCGCATACAAAAAATCGTGTGTATGTAATAATGCAAAAGGGCGAATTAAAGCACATTGCATTCTACAACGAAAGTCATGAATTGATTAAATCCATTGATTTTATGCATCAGCACAACGGAATTCAACCGCATGTTCATTTTGATATATTACATCAAGGGAACGTATCTCTTCCTAGTTTGGAAGACCAAAGCATTATTAGACAAGTTGATAATTGGATTAGTTCTCACAAAAAGTAAGGAGCAGAATGTTTATGGCAAATAAAGAATTTAAAAGTATTGATGAGTTTATTGAAGGTTTTACAAGAAGAGGCCCGACTCCAAAAAACTATACATATGATGGAGTGATTTGGGGAATTGAGTTCCTTTATAAGGGAAGGTATTTTCGTATTACTAGAGACGCCGATGGGAACGAAAATGAAGTACGAAAGATATTTAATAAGACTAGCAAAGCAACAATTGAATTCTTTGAAATTCCTGAAAGTCAATATCCTAATGCATGTAACGTCCCATTAAATCTTTATCTTGGGATTTTTGATGATGTGGACGATCTTCTTAATAATGGAAACATTGATGGGGTACGACTAAATGATATTATTTCGAACGAACAAACAACGATTCTTGCCATTGATTAATTATTTAAGCACAACGATAAAAGATGTGGCTTGTGCCATTCTTTTAAGAAGATAGTTGAAGAAACTATATTGTGAAAAGCATAGAAATATTTTAATGATTATCATATAAAAACGTGTGAATCACGAATTAACTTTCCAAAGTAAATTAATAATTTGGCAAAAAATACTACGAAATTGATACAGGGCAGGATGCAAAATTGATAAAAAGGCAACCTGGCTACAAGAAATGCAAATTCGTTAGACTCTTGTCTTGTGGTACCGGGTCAAATCTTGAAGGTTTTGCCCAGCATTTAGCGAATGCGTTAGGTAAAACTGTGTATGCACCAAACAACATCATTTACTCAAATGACCAAGGAACGTATTGGATTAAGAATATAGATTGACTCAAAAGAATTAAATACTCTATTGCTTACACGAATTCCTTCGTTAGAGAATGCTTTTGAGGAGAAAACTTCTTGGCAAGCGGGATTTGATACAGGGTCGGTAGTAGTTTTTGAGACTGTTTTCATGCCTTATATAATTTACAGTAATGAGAACGATTTAAAAGAAGATATTGATAAGTGCTCAGATTTCATAAAAGAATGCATTTATTCAAATGATTCATATCAAAAAGTGTTATTGAATATATCAATCATTGATAATTTCCACTTGTACGATATTGAGGATAAACTTTCACAGTATTTGCACCCGAAAAGCTGTGAAGTGTTTACTAATTAGATAAAGGCTATTTATTAATGAAAAAATGTTTGAACATTTAAATATTGATGGTGTATTTAATTATTAGCATTAAATTATTTGAGAACTTCGCTTAAATTGGCGAAGTTTTTCTTTGCAATCTTTAGAAGTTCTTCTTCTCCGTAGGCTTTTACAAAGTCGATGGCGAATTTAGTGACTTTCTTACTTGCTCCAAAAGGAATGTCTCTACCATATTTCTTGCTCAATTGTTCCATCTTTTGAAGGAAGGAATATCTAGCGATGATACTAGCGACAGCAACACAAGGGAAATATGTTTCTCCTTTAGTTTTGAAAGTGATGCTATTCACAACTTCCTCGGTGTCCTTTAGATATTTGTAGTAATTATCTTTTTCAGTGAATTGATCAACAAATATATTTTGGACTTCTGGATATTTTTTGTGGAGGTTTAAAAGCACTTGGTTATGCATCTTGCATTTCATCTCATTGAGATTTAAGCCCTTGTCTACAAGCTCGTTATATTTTTCATTGTTTAAAGACACTTGAGAATAAGGGAATTCTTTTATAAGAATCTTAGCAATACGTTTGATATCTTCATCGCTTAGGCGTTTGCTATCATCGACGCCTAGTTGTCTAAGTCTTGGTAAATCACTTGCCTTAACATAACTAGAGGCGACAGTCACTGGACCAAATAAGTCTCCCGTGCCAACTTCATCGCTACCAATTTGATCATCAAGAGCAATCCAACTAGCGGTGGTAGGAACTTTCTTAACTTTAGGAATATTGTATTTAGCGTCTTTATCCCAAACTTTAGCTTCACCTAGGGGTTTTCTTCCTAAGAAGATGAGTTTGTATTGACCTTCTTTTTTACTGGAGTAGATAGTGATAGTCATTCCTTGCTTTTTAGCAAAGAAGGTGATGTATTCACTGTTATTCTCCAGTTGATAAGCTTGATAAAAAGAAGCAATTTCTTTTGCTTTCTTTTCATTGATTAATAAGGTGACTGACTTTCTTTCGTTCATTGGTTTAATAATATCATAGTCTCGTAAAATTTATTAAATTTTGAATATGATATCCTTTCTCTTACTACCTTATAGGGGCAAAACTGCCTAAAATGTTCAAAAACTTACGAAGAATGTCAAAGATATTCTTCTTGACTGTGGTATGATTTAGGCATGTTAGATATATACCAAACTTTAGAGATTAAACAGATTTTGCAAGAAGTTGCTTCTTACTCAAGAAGTGAACTTGCCAAACAAAGAATCATCAATCTAAGGATGTATTCCACCTTCGAAGAAGTGAAACACTCCTTAGCCATCTTGGATGAGATGCTTTCTTGTTCCCTCCGTCATGGTCGACTTCCAATCAATGTTTCTTTTGATATCTCTCGATATATTGAGACCGCTTTAAAGGGTGGAGTATTAACTCCACTTGATTTAGATCATGTCGCCAATGACATCTTGGTATCACAAAGCCTCTTCTCATATTTCTCTAAAGTTGAAAAGGCGTTATATCCATTGTTGCTTGATGAAGCTAATAAGATGTTGGACTTAGGCTTCCTTGAAAAAGAGATTCACCGCGTTATCACCCCAAATCTATCAATATTTGATAATGCTTCTCCTGAACTAAACAAACTAAGACGACAAATAGCTAACCTTGAAGGTTCCAACCGAAGTGTCTGCCTTTCTTTGCTCAACAAATATAAAGACTTCTTATCGGAAGCCTCAGTCACCATCCGTAATGATCACTTTGTTCTTCCGGTCAAAAGTGCGGATAAGAATAAAGTCCCTGGTGTCATCCATGATATCTCCGATTCAGGGCAGACCACTTTCATTGAACCAAATGTTCTCGTTGATTTATCTAACCAACTTTATCTTCTTCGTAAGAGCGAGAAGGAAGAGATATATCGTATCCTTCGTGAATTATCCCTCAAAGTGGTGGAATCCTCAAAAGAGATGATGGCGAATAACAGAGTTATCGCTGAACTCGACTTTGTCGATAGCAAAGCTAACTATGGTAACCTCCATGATTGCTTGGTGGCATCTTTATCTATTGATCCTTTAGTGGACATCAAAGGAGCAAGACACCCCCTCATCGAAAAAGATAAAGTTGTAGCGAATGATTTCTTGCTCAATGAAAAGCAAAGACTAATTATCATCTCTGGCCCTAATGCCGGAGGCAAGACCGTCGCCTTAAAAACATTAGGTCTCATGGTCATGATGAACCAAATGGGCCTTGCTCTTCCAACTAAAAGCCAAGCCTCTTTGTCTTTCTTTCCTAAGATATACGCTGATATTGGCGATAACCAATCATTGTCTGATAACTTATCAACCTTTGCGGCTCACGTGAGCAATCTTTCGACCATCACCTATTTTGTGACCAGCAAAGACCTTGTTCTTTTAGATGAACTTGGAACGGGCACATCTCCCGCCGAGGGCGAAGCCATCGCTTTAGCGGTCTCCGACTTCTTGCTTGAGAAGAAGTGCTTTGGAGTTATATCCTCTCACTTTGAAGAGATGAAAGAATATGCCTTTAGAAGAGAAAATGTCTCCAACGCCATGATGGTGTTTGATGAGAAGCAACTCCTTCCAACCTATGTCTTACGTATCGGCTATCCGGGACGAAGTTATGGTCTTGAGATGGCGAAGCGTTATCGCTTGAAAGATTCAGTCATCGCTAAAGCCCAAGAAAACCTCGGGAAATCCAAGAAGCGTTCCGTCAATGACGTTCTTGATAAACTCAATGCAGTCCTTCGTCAAAACGAAGAGATGAAAGCTGACTTACTTAAACGCGAGAAACTTCTCTCGTCCAAAGAGAAGGATGTTAACTATCAAAGTAAAACCATTGAAAAGAAGAGAGCAACTTTATTAGAAGATGTGGAAGATGAGAAACAAAAGCTTATCGATGATGCGAAAGAAGAAATCAACAAGATTCTTCGTGTCATTGCTGATCCAAGTAGCAAACAAAAAGATTTAATCTCTGCTAAAAAAGCGTTAGAGATACTTGAAAACCAATCATCTAATGAAGTGCTTGAAGAAGAAGTAGAAGTCATCTCTTTGGGTGACTATGTCGATATCAACGACCTCGATTTAGTGGGCAAAGTCGTATCAATCAAAGGTAGTAATGTCCAAGTTATCACAACTGATGGTATGTCCATCAACACCAAACTAAATAGTTTAAAGAAAACATCTGCACCTATGGAAAGAAGAGTTATGCCTACCAATGTCGATGAAATGGTCAAACTCAAAACAGATGTTAAACTTGAACTTAACCTCATCGGTGAACATGTCGATGATGGAATTCATATCTTAGAGAAGTATCTTGATGATGCAAGAGTGAAGCACTTCAGCCAAGTTCGTATCATCCATGGTATGGGTACAGGTGCTCTGCGCAAAGCCATCCATGAATACTTAGCTAAATGTAGTTTTGTTAAAGAATATCATTATGGAGGCCAATTCGATGGTGGCACTGGGGCGACCATCGTGGTGTTCAAATGACCGACAAAATCAAAATCGCTATTCCTTTGATTCCAAAAACTCCAGGGGTATACCTCATGAAGGATAAGGATGATAAGGTCATCTATGTTGGCAAAGCCAAGAATCTATACAAAAGGGTGAGCCAATATTTTCTTCGTCCTCAGTCTGGCAAAGTCGCTAAGATGGCTTTCACTGCTGATCACTTTGAAACCATTATCACCAAAACTGAAAAAGAAGCCTTTCTATTAGAAGAGAATCTAATTCATACCTACTATCCAAGATTTAATATCCTTTTAAAAGATGGTAAGCACTATCCCTATATTGCTTTAAAGAAAAAGAATGATCCTTTCTTAAAAATAGCTCGAGATGAGAAGAATAAAGACTATTTCTATTTTGGTCCTTTTCCAACAAGTGGTTATGCCTATGAAGTTATTCATCTATTAAACAAGCTATTTCCAACTAGGAAATGTCGCAATATCCCATCCTCACCATGTCTTTATTATCATATGGGGCAATGCTTAGCCCCATGTATCAATAAAATTGATGATGAGGTATATGAGAACTTGTTTACGAATATCAAATCATTCCTTGAAGGCCGTGATGATTCCATCCAAAAGAAACTGAAAGCTGAAATGCTTACTTATAGTGAACAACAAGAATATGAAAAAGCGAAAGATATCAAAGACACCCTTAATGCGATTGATCATATCCTAGATAACCAAGGGGTGGAGAACAAAGACCATGTCTCACGTGATGTCTTTG
>CAZLUI010000016.1:0-16505 GCA_964562705.1 uncultured Staphylococcaceae bacterium | reverse complement strand
ATAATCGGACTTTTTTCTTACTCTCATGTATATGACATACATGAAGAGCATGTAATACAATGGACAAAATCGGCACCATTCCACCCGTTCGGAAAGTTGTTTCTTATTGACGACGGACAAGTGAAGACGATGTGGCATCTCTACCGGATAGAAGAACAAATCCTTCGCTATGTCTCGACGGGCTTATGGACGCTGGAGTTAACAGCGACAACCATTGAGAAAATACGGGTGTACAAGGAGCATTATCGTTCGCAGAACGCCCAAACACTAAGTGAGTTCAAACATATCATCGAATACCTAAAGGAGGTCAAAAACCATGAGTGAAATTGAAACAGTCCTGACCGTCATCAGTGTCATCGGCGCCCTCTCATCCGTGCTATTTGCTTATCTTGCCTTTAAGCGAGCAAACAAGAAAGAGGATAAGTTATCCGGCAAGAACGAAGGGATCATCATCTCTGACATTTCCTACATCAAATCGAGTACCGAGCGCATCGAGAAAAGACTCGATAAACTCGAAACCATCAACACCGATACCACTACCCGTGTCGCCGTCTTGGAACGGGATGTCAAAAACTTAAGCAAAACAAAATATGCTAGAAAAGGAATCTAATCAATATGAATGAAATCATCATATCCATCATCAGTGTCGTCGTCACATCTGTCGTTCTCCCTCTTATCACTTTAGGCGGAACAAAGCTTATCCAGCTCATCAATCAGAAAATCAAAGACGAGAAGGCCAGGAACCTCTTAACTGGGTTAACCACAATCGTTGAAAGATCTGTGCGAAGTGTCACCCAAACCTATGTTGACTCCCTCAAGAAGAACGGCAGTTTTGATCAAGAAGCCCAACTGATTGCTTTGAGTATTGCTAAAGAAGAAGTGTTCAAACAATTGAACGAAGAAACCAAAATATTTATCAAAGACAATTATGGTGATATAAACGCTTTCGTGACAACGCAGATTGAATCCACAATTAACCTTCTAAAGACAAAATAAGTGGAAAATATTGGTTTTCTTTCCTACAAACGACAAGCATTTTCCGTAAGACGACAAGAACTCGTAAAAAAGGACACTTTTCCTAACAAGTGATGTGAGTTTCCTATTCTCAACAAAAAAGGACACTTTTTATTAAGTGAGAAAAAATGCGTATTTCTATTGCACGAATGGCCCCAAAATGCTTGAAATTTCCCCCATAATTTTGCCCAAAAAGGTAAAATGAATGGAGGATTTTTTCATGAAGCTAACTCTAGAACAAAAGTTAAAGTTCGTTTATCTACATGTTGACGATGGTGTACCTATTTGTGAAATCGAAAATAAATATGGTCTTAAAAGATCTTCTTTAAAGTCTTGCGGGCTTTTTATCGTAAATAACGTGTGAACTTTTATAAAATTGAGAAAATTCATATGATAAAAGAAAAAAGCTTTTACTTATATTAAGAACAAAATTTGTAAAATCACCGATAGTGGATCTCATTATTAAAGAAGAAAACTTTTAAATACAAACTCTGGCTCTTGGTTTATTGATTGACATTATTCTTGTAAAGAAACAAAAGAATTAAGTTTAATATGATAATATATATTTTGGCTATGAACTAATTTTAAAGAAATGATTAGATAATCATAACTAGACGAAAAAGGAGCTCATATGTTATTAGATAATTTCCTCAAATATGTAAAAATTGGTACTCAATCCAATGAAAGCAGTGAAACAACCCCATCAAGTGAAAATCAGTTCGTTCTTTTGAGATTGCTTGAAAAGCAACTCAAGGGCTTGAGTGTTGAATGTGAATTGGATGAATATGGAAGATTGTATGGCTATATTCCTGGTAACAAAGATTTAGATTGTGTTGGTTTATGTGCTCACGTCGATACTGCGAGCGAATGCAGCGGCGATGACGTTTGTCCAATTATTCATAAAAATTATAAAGGTGGAACCCTTTTGCTTGGAGATTCAGGATTATATTTATCCTCTGATGAATTTCCAAAACTCAAAGAGTGCTTAAATAAGACGATTATCACCACAGATGGCACAACTTTACTCGGCGCAGATGATAAAGCCGGTATTGCCATCATTATGGATGTTATTGCCAAAGTTCTTGCTCTTCCGCAAGAAGAACGAAGACCTTTAGCGGTGCTTTTCACTCCCGATGAAGAAATCGGACGTGGTCCTGAACATTTTAATTTAGGAAAATATAAAGCTAAATTTGCTTATACAGTGGATGGAGCTGATCCAAAATATATCAGCGTTGAGAATTTTAATGCCAAATCCGCCACAATAGTTATTCATGGCAAATCTATTCATCCAGGCGAAGGTAAAGGAAAATTGATTAATGCCATTATGCTAATGAATGATTTCATCAATTATTTGCCTAATGACATGATTCCTTATCTTACTGAACAAAGAGAAGGATTCAACCACATTGTTTCCATTTCAGGCGATGTTGAAACTGCAAAGGCGGATTATATCATTCGCAATCACTCAAGCGAACTAATCAAGAAACAAGTTCTCGATTTTGAAAATGCCAAAGCAGAAATAGAAAAGAGATACCCTCAAGCGAAAGTTGTTTTAATAATTAAAGACCAATACAAAAACATGGAAGAGATTATTAAAAAACAACCAGAATGCAAGAAACTGATTGTTGGAATATATGAGAAGTTAGGCCTTCATTATGAATTTGAAGCCACTCGTGGTGGTACTGATGGCGCAACCTTCTCTTATTTAGGTTGTCCATGTCCAAATCTTGGCACTGGTTCTTATAACCACCATGGCCGTTATGAATTTGCAGTTGTTGAAGAGATGGAATTAATGAGCAAAATCATTTCTAAAATCTACATTAAATAGTTATTTTAAAATCAAGACTTTTGCCAAGGCCTTCAACGAATCTTCATTGAGAAGATCGTGGAGGTCTTTTGCGTTATTAATTTGATAATCTTTAGTAGCAAAATAAATCGCATTAATAATCTGATCATTTTCATTGCTGGCTCTTAAATAATCTTTTTCTTTTAGACCACCAAAATATTGCTCTTCAAATACGGTTAAAGTTTGTCTTCTTAGCATAGCTAACAGAGATGTTTCAATCCAATATTCAAACTTGGTATTTGGAGCGGTCGCTTCATATTTCTTAATGAGCAAATATAGTTTTAAACCATCGCCAACGTTATGCCAAATATCGGCAAAAACGAAGTCAAAAGAAGCGGCATTTTCTAGGTACTTAAATGCATCTTCTTTAACAATTTGGATTTTGTCTTTATGAGGAAATTTTGGAAGAATATGCTTAGTGAAAAGATTGATGACTTGCTCATCGTTTTCAATGATAGTAATTTTGTCGACATCATCTTTATTCGATATATGAAATGGGAAGTAGCCTAATCCTAAACCGAGCACCAAGACATTTCCGTATGCGTCCTTGATAGGTTTCTTCATTGTATTTATTTCATGAGGAATAACGCTCATCCAGATAGTTTCTTCTTGAATGACCGCTAAATACTTAAAAGTTGTGTCAAAGAAGCCAAATGGCGTTGTTTCTTGATAGAATTCATCATCAATGGAAAGTTCATCATAAACGAAACCTTCGTATGGCAAGTAATTCAATGAAGTCAGTTGCCATTCATTATTAATTACTTTCGGGAAACCAACTATTTTCGCATATTCATCGTTTAAATAATCGTTAGGATCAAGCAATCTCATTGTGTCTAGATGGGAGTTATTGTTTATATCTATATATTCTTTTTCTTTAGAATGAATGCGCATAGCCTTCAAAAATGATTTATAAAAGGCAATGTCAAGACGGTCATGACCATTTAATGTATTCACATCAAAGTCGGTTATATCATCATAATGCTCATTTAAGTATTCGATATATATCTCCGCAGCTGAAATATTGAATTCTTTTACTTCGAGAAACTTTCTCGCGATGTCTTCTTGTTCTTTGTTTAATTTGATTTTCATTTTATGTACCTGTTTACAAAATTAACAACTGTTGAACTATATTTCTCTTCTTGCCGATTTGAGCAAGAATGATCAGCCCCTTCAAAAGTAACAACTTCTTTATAGATGCTTTTTGGCATTGCGTCTGAATTCAATTTCAAATTTTCGTATGGCACAAAAGAATCTTTATCGCCATGGATAAACAGTGTTGGAATTTTCATTGTTTTACAGGCTTTTTTGGTATTGCTATTAAAGGTGAAATGATGAAATAATATCGCATATATTTCCCCAAAGAACACAATAACGTTGGATAGTTTTGATTTTGATACTTTATAGCATTGATATCTCAACTCTTTTCTTAACGAAGCATAGCCGCAATCTTCGATTAAACACTTTACATTGGAAGGAATTTCTTTATTTGCTGCGGTAACCATAGCAATATGGGCGCCCATCGAAGAGCCAAATAGGACAATCTTATAATCTTTGTTTCTTGAAATCATCAAGCTAATCCATTGTAATAAATCTTTTCTTTCTTTGCTCCCCATAGTGAAGGTTTTGCCCTCGCTAGTATCATGAGCGCGATTATTAATTAAAAGAACACTATAGCCAATTTCGTAAAGTATTTTTGCTATGGTTGTAGAAGAATAATAACGACCGCGATAACCGTGTACAAGAATGGCTAATTTATCAGAATTGTTATCCAAAAGATAACCTTTTAGCCACAATCCATCGAACGACTTAATCGTTATTTCCTCTAAATGCTGTTTTGAAAACCACAGTCTGGAAGGGATTTGCTTATCTTGTTGTTTTTCATCTTTGGCAAATGTGAAATCATTATTTCTTCTATCAAATGTTATATGAAAAAAATGTCGACCAATGGTTACAACAAGAATAAAGAAAATTAATAACAGTCCTAATGGTATTGAAATTGAAAGTATTATTTCAATCATGTTTCAATTATAAAATATCTCGTTTGTTTTATAAACAACATTGTTTTAGCAATTTCTCTTTAATCATGGGACTCAATTTGATATGATTTTCTTATGATTAGTAATACTAAATTGATTCAAGAATGCTATAACGAGCGAATCAAACTTGAAGAAAAATATGAACGTATTCTAAATAGTTTTTTAAAAGCCTCAAAAGAACAGATTGATTTTAAATGTGAAAGGTTTTCTTTAACTCATAGTGAACTCGAGACTAATCTTCTACGTGTTCGCCTTGAGCTTAAAGCGACTAATAAATTCAAAAAGTTGCAGGCCAAATACGAAAAAAAGGCGGCCAAGCGTCAAGTTTATGAAGAATTCAGTGTTTCAAAGGCAGAAGATGAAATTTCGGAATTGGAACTAAAGAGTGAACTAAAATTAAAAACTTTAAGGCTTACTCAAACAAACGAAATTAATGCCGCGGTCAAGGAGTTTTCAAAAACTCACGACGCACAAGAAACTGAACTTTTTCGTGTTCGTCTTGAACTAAAAGCGAAAAATAAGTACGAAAAACTGGAATCAAAACTTAGTAAAAGAATAGGTTCTGAAACAATTTATTACCAAAAGAAGAATAAAACCATATTGAGCAGCTCGAAGCGAATTTGGGAACTTGATGTGCTGCGTGGTATTGCCATTTGGGGCATGGTTATTGACCATTTTATTTGGAATTTCACTGACAACGCCTTCTTTTCAGCAAACGGAATACTTGATGGTGCAAGCAAAGGATGGATTGCCGGTTTTCAAATGTTCGCTGATGGTTATTGGACTAATGATTTCCGTGTCTTTGTTAGATTGTTTGGTGTTTTCTTATTTGTCTTATTGTGTGGCGTTAGCACCCGCTTTTCTAAGAACAATCTTAAACGTGGCGCGGGAATATTCGGTTTTGGTCTTGCTATAACAATCGTTATGTCGTTTATTGCAAATATAACAAAAGACCCTTCGATGCATATTCTAATTTCCACTATGACAAGCATTGGTGTTTGTTTATTGATTTACACCGGCATTTGTGAGCTTTGTAAACTTATGTTCGGCTCTAAAAATTGGAAATGGATTTGCTTAGGATTCTTTGTTGTTTTTACAGTGTTCTGGGCTATTTTGTGTTCAGTCAGTTATCTGAATGGAGAAACCGGTCACACCGTCGATCGTCTTTTCGAAAGAATCTTCTTCATCTTTAACAATTATGGCAACGATATCGGTTGGATTACCAGTGGTTTTGATAATCTTACCTTTGGTAACTGGTGGCAAGTTATTCTTGGATTAAAAGGCTTTGGCTCTGACTGGTTAGGCATATTCCCATACCTCGGATTTATTTTCCTTGGAGGTTTTGTTGGGGAAACTGTTTACGCTGATCGTAAATCGATTATCAAATATTTCTATCACAAAGAAAATACCCACCTAAGTGGCGATGAATACTATCTTTCTCCTCAAGGCCAAATGAATGCCAAATTAAATATGTCCTTGAGTGGAATATCTTATCCTGGACGTCATACCTTATTTGTTTATGTGTTCCATCAGCCGATTATTTTCTCAATTATGTTACCTATTTTTTACTTATCTGGTTACACGTTGAATTTATTTTAGAGGAGTTTACATATGAACTATAAAGTTTTACCAATAGATACCAAGCAATCAGTTTATGAATGCGTCTTAGCTTCTGCTAAACGTTTTCCTCACAAGATTGCTTTACGTTATTTTGGACGTAAGTTTACTTATTATCATTTACTAAAAAGAATCAATCAATTTGCGTATGCTTTAAAACAAAACGGAGTTGGAAAAGACGACATCGTTACTGTTTGCCTTCCAAATATTCCTGACGCCGTTTATCTTTTCTACGCCATCAATCAAATTGGGGCAATCGCTAACATTGTTCATCCATTATTTACCTATGAGCAAATGGATGAAACTTTAGAAATACAAAAATGTAAACTTCTGTACACCTTAGATATAAATTACAAATTATTCAAACCTCTTGAAGATAAAGGTATCCAGGTCATCACTTGTTCACCAGCTCAAGAGTTCACTTGCCTTGGCAAAGCTGTTTATAAAAAACAAAATAAAGATAAATTAATTCCTCAAAAAGTAACTTCTGCAAGTTATTACAAACTTCCTAAATACACTGAATATGACAAACGATTTGATAATGATTCTATTTATTTACATAGTGGTGGCACGAGTGGAGACCCAAAAATCATCGCACTTTCCAGCCGTAACTTAAATGCGGTTGTTACTAACGCTCCTTGGATAACTCACATCGACACTTATGTTAACAAAGGAATCCTGGCTGTTTTACCCATGTTTCATGGCTTTGGACTTTGCATGGGCGTTCATGCCTTTCTATGCTATGGCGGTTTTGATGTCTTAATGCCAAAGTTTTCTCGTAAAAACGCGGTTAAGTATATTGCTAAAAATCAATTGCATATTTTGCTAGGTGTACCAGTTTTATATGAAGCATTGCTTTCTAAAAATAATTTCCGTGGTAGAAAACTGAAGAACTTAAATGTTGCTTTCGTTGGTGGAGACTATGTCTCACCAGCTTTGATGGAAAGATTTGACATTCGTATGGAAAAAGCGGGTTCTGTTTGTCGTTTAAGAGAAGGCTATGGCCTAACCGAAACAGTTAATGTTTGCGCAGTTAACACTCATTTCCATAACAAAGCCGGAACTGTTGGCATTATGCTACCGAACGTTGATGGAGTTGTCATTGATGAGCAAGGAAATGAATTACCACCTAACCATGATGGTGAAATTTGTATCGGCGGTGAAACTATCATGAATGGTTACCGTTTCTTAAAAGATCCTCAAGCAAATAAAAAAGTTTTCTATATTAATAAAGAAGGCAAAAAGTTCATTCGCACGGGAGATTTTGGTTCGATTGACGAAGATCGATTTATTACTTACAAAACTAGAATTAAACGCATCGTTAAAGTTAATGGAGTTCCAGTCTTTCCGAGCATGATTGAAGACTGCGCCACATCATTTAACTTCGTTTACGAAGTTTGCGCCATTGGAATCGAAGATGCCAAACATGGTCATATCATCCGTTTATATGTGATGTTATCAAAAACGTATAAGGGTACTCAGCAAGACGCAGAGAAGCGGATTTTGGACCGTATTGTGTCCCGCTTAGGCATATACTCAAAGCCTAAAGAAATTATCTTTTTAGATAAGATGCCGCACACTGTTGTTGGCAAAATCGATTATAAATTATTAAAATAGAATTAAGGAGAATAAAATTATGGCAAGAGAATTAAAGTATCGTTGTAAGATTTGCGGTCAGAAAGTTAAGCCTCTTCCAGATGGAAGTTGCCCTATTTGTGGGGCACCGGCCGATATGCTCGTCCTTCTTCACGATTTAGACGATGACGAGAACGATTCGAAGAAATAATGCGCATTTATTTTAAGAACGCTCGCATCCTAACAATGATAGACGACCGAATATTTTTAGGTTGTCTTATTGTTAATGACAATATTATTGAATATGTTGGTCCACAATTAGCTGAACCTATCATCGCCGATCAAACTATTGAATGTGAAGGTAATTTGTTGATGCCTGGTTTTAAAAATGCTCACGCTCACACTGCGATGGTGTTTGCTCGTAGCGCAGCTGATGATTTGCCGTTGCATGATTGGCTCTTCGATGTGATTTTTCCAATGGAAGAGAAATTTATCGATGATGATATTTATCACCTCACTAAAAGCGGCATTCTTGAATATCTAAGCGGTGGTATAACCGCTGCTTTTGATATGTATTTTAAACCACCAGAAATTGCAAGAGCCTGTGAAGAGATTGGCTTTCGCAATGTTATTCTAGCCACTTCCACAAGTGAACCAATTTCTCTTTTAAGAGAAAGATATGAAACTTGGAATAGACCAGGTTCATTAATTTCTTATCGCCTTGGAATTCATGCTGAATATACAACCCCACTTGAAAGAATAAAAGACGTTGTTTCTTTAGCTCGCGAGCTCAAAGCTCCTATCTTTCTTCACGTAGGAGAAACTGAAAGTGAAGTCAATGGCTGTCTAAACCGTTATGGCAAGACTCCAATTGAATTTTTAGATACTCTTGGATTTTTTGATTATGGCGGTGGTGGTTTTCATTGCAACTTCTTTACCGACAAAGAAATTAATATATGCCAGAAAAAACATATTAATATCATCACTTGTCCAGGTTCAAATTTAAAACTTGCTAGTGGTATTGCTCCACTTGTGAAATATCAAAAAGCTGGGCTTAATATTGGCATTGGCACCGACGGTGCAGCCTCTAATAATTCGCTTGATATGTTCAAAGAAATGTATCTTGCTTCCACTCTTCAAAAAGTAGTCAACAAAGATGCTTCTCTCATGGATGGTTTTGATGTCTTAAAAATGGCTACTGTTGGCAGTGCAAAAGCGATGGGATTAGATAATTGCGATGTACTTGCCAAAGGCAAATACGCCGATATTATCATGATTGATTTACAAAATCCGGCAATGCAACCAATTAATAATATTGGTAAGAATATTGTTTATTCTGGCAGCAAAGATATTGTCAAAATGACAATGATCAACGGCAAAATCCTCTACATGAATCATCAGTTTTTTATTAAACAATCAGTGAATGATATATATCGTAAAACCCAAGAGATTACGGAAAGATTAAAAGCATAATTGCATGGATCAAAAAGAACTATACCAAAAAGAGATTGCTAAACTTAGAAAACAAAAATTAATCATCATGATTATTTCTTATGTTTTACTTGGCATCTTTTTTGTCTTTGAAATATTATCTTGCTTAGGAATATTTGAAGTAATCGTTTTTCCTTTTAATCCATTTTTATTATCTTATATTGGTTCCTTCTTTTTAACTGGCTTTTTAGTGACTACCATCATTGGAAATATATTCATTAACAATCAGATTAGAAATAAAGCAATGTTTGTTAACGATTCACGTCGGGTTGATGTGGGCGATGTCTACCAAGATGATCGCATCAATCGACAAGCAAATAACATGAATCAGCCAACCGGCCCAAGCCAAAGAGATGTTGAATTATTAAAACAATATAAAAATCTGCTCGATCAAGGTTTAATTTCTCAAGCAGATTATGATAAGAAAAAAGAAGAAATTATCGGTTAACTTACGAATTTATCATGGTCAACTTTAGCTAAAGCGTAATCTAAGAACGCTTTAACGAGTGGATCATGATATTTTTGTGCACTTTCTTGATTCCAGTAAATATATGAACCATAGGTGCCGACATCTGAGGCATCTAAACGTAAACCTTTTAGCACAGATGTGCCTTCAAAATTTACTAGATATTCTAGTTTTTCTTTTCTTTCATCAGTGTAATAACTATTTGAAACGTAATAGCCCTTATCATCTTGGGCGAGAGAATCGTTGAAGTAACAGGCGCCAGAAAGGAAGGTTGGCTTGCCGCCTTCTGCTGAGTTTCCTTTTACTAGTAAAAGAGTTGGAACATAACCGGTATCATAACCATAGTCTGGATTATTAGCGCTTCCTAAACCATAATTTGCTTTAAAATTGTTCCAAGCAATCTTGCTTTCAGGAGTTAGTGACCCATCTTCTTCATAGACACGGATACCAATTTCTTCACAGTCAAGAATATATAACTTACCATTTGGCGAATATAAATCGAGGAAGTTTTTGTCAAAATATTGGCAATCGCCACAATCGCTTCTAGCAAAATAGATCGCGCTGGTCGCATCTGTAGCGTAAAGTTGGTCAACTTGTTCTAGCGAAACATAAAACATCTTCGGAAGAATGACCATTTCCGACATGAATTGTGTGAATACTGAAACATCAGTAAAGATTTTATCTTTACCAGATTTTAAGTTTTGAACTAGTTCGCCCTTATTAACAATCGCAAAAGAAGTATATCCGCTTTGAATGTTTAGACCAAATGTATCCAAAGATGCACCAGTAGTGTCATGGAAAGCGTTGTAATTAATAGCGTAAACTAAAGCGTGACTTTCATTAATATAACCATTTAAAACACTTTTAAAAGTAGACCAGCATGTGCATGTCTGCGCGTATGTGGTTAATAAGAATGTCTCGTTATTTTCAAATTTTTCTTTTAAGGTTTGATAATCGATATAACGAGGATTGACATCAGCCATTTGGCCATACTTCAATTCGACTTTCGGAGTTTCGCCACATGCTGATAGAGTCATTGTTCCAAACATGAGTGGCAGTAGTAATAGTGAGCGTATTTTCATGCGTTTTATCCTTTGTTTTTAATCATTATAGAGCATCTTACTTTCTTATACAATTTTTTCGAAATAAACTGAAAAACATTTCACTATCGATATTCGAAGCTACTTTTTAAGGCTTTCTTAAGAAGTGCCCAGATTTTATCTAAAAATTTTCATTCAAAATTATGTTGCTTTGTTTGTAATATTTTTGCTATATTATACGGGACTAAAATTTCTTTAGTTTAATTCATTTTTTAATTGGTAGTTATGGAGGATAGGCTAATGGCATCCGAAGAAGTAATCATCAGCTTAAGCAATGTTGTAAAAAGCTTTGGGGAATTTAATGCCGTCGATGGTATTTCCCTCAACATTAAGCGTGGGCAATTCGTCACATTTTTAGGACCATCAGGGTGTGGGAAGACCACGACCTTGCGTATGATAGGAGGTTTTGAGCTCCCAACAAGTGGAACTATTTTGCTCAATGGGCAAGATATTACTCAATTACCGCCTTATAAGCGTCCGATTAACACAGTCTTTCAAAGATATGCGTTATTTCCACATTTAGACGTCTATGACAATGTAGCGTTTGGTTTGAAACTAAAGAAAGTTCCAACAAAAATAGTTAAGAGAAACGGACAAGAAGTGATCAAGATGAAACATCTTCCAGCGTCCGAAATTGATAAACTTGTTATCAAAGCTCTCGGTGTTGTTGACCTTGATGAACTTGAAGACCGTGACGTTTCCACCCTTTCCGGAGGACAACAACAACGTGTCGCAATCGCTCGTTGCATCGTTAATAAGCCAGAGATTCTTTTACTAGATGAACCTCTTGGTGCTCTCGATTTAAAGATGAGAAAAGATATGCAGATCGAATTAAAAGAAATGCATAAAAAGCTCGGTATCACTTTTATCTATGTTACTCATGATCAAGAAGAAGCCTTGACTATGAGCGATGTCATTGTAGTAATGAAAGATGGCGTTATTCAACAAGTTGGATCTCCAATCGATATTTATAACGAACCGAAGAATGCTTTCGTCGCTGACTTTATCGGTGAAAGTAATATTTACAGTGGTTCGATGTCTGATAAACTCAAAGTTCACTTCCTTGGAAAAGACTTTGAATGCTTAGATGATTACCCTCTTGGCGAACGTGTCGATGTTGTTATTCGTCCAGAAGATATAATTCTTGGTAAACCAGGAAAAGGAATACTTGATGGCGTCATCAAAGGCAAAATCTTTAAAGGTATTCATTATGAATATTCAATCATGATTGGCAAAAATGAAATTTTAGCTCAATCAACGAAAGACTTCCCAGAGGGACCAGTATCTATTTCGCTTGATCCTGATGGAATTCACATTATGAAGAAAGAGACAATTCAAAACCTCTATCCTAATTGTGAAGTTCTTAAAAATAACGAGGTTTCCCTTTCAGATTCCAGTGTTGAAGTTGATTTAACTCAGCTCATTAAAGGCTCAAAGATGGATGAAGATGGTTATATCGTTGCTCCAAACGGTAAGAAATATGATCTTAGTGGCGCTAAATTAACCTTAGATATTCCACTAGATAAAATTGAACTATCTGATGATACTGAATTCGGTCAATTCACCGGAACAGTCATTTCTAATATTTATCACGGCGATCATTATCAAATTATTTGTCGTACTGAAGATGATGAAGACTTCATTTTAGATACTCCTGATACTTGGAATATCAACGACACCGTTGGTATCAAAGTCAATAAGCAGGATGTCAGAATTCGTTTAAAAGGAGACATAGCGGAATATGAAATTTAGGTTTCAACGTAAGTATTTTTCAATCCCTTACGTTATCTTTCTCTCATTATTCGTCGTCATTCCCCTTCTGCTTATCATCTATTACGCCTTTAGCGATAATTCGGGAGCATTAAGTCTTGATGCAGCAGCCAAGTTTTTCTCTGATACAACGAAACTTGAAGTTATTTTAGTTAGCTTTTTTATCGCTGTGCAAACCACATTGATATGTCTGCTTCTAGGCTACCCAGTCGCCTATTTCCTCGCGAATAAAAATTATAATAAAAATGCAGTTCTAGTCATGCTTTTTATCATGCCTATGTGGATTAACTTTGTTCTTAGAACAACCGCAACTAGAAGTATTTTGTTTGCTATAAATCTTACCGGCGGTAACGCTCCATATTTAGCGACTCTTATTGGTATGGTTTATAACTATTTGCCGTTTGTTATTTTGCCATTATACACCACGATGCTTAAGCTTGATAAATCACAAATCGAAGCGGCGGCTGACTTAGGCGCTAATCCAGCGATGGTGTTTATTAAAAACATTATTCCTCAATCATTGCCAGGCATTATTTCAGCGGTGACTATGACGTTGGTGCCGGTTATGTCTTCCTATGTTATTTCTGATGCTTTATCTGAAGGAAATGTTACTTTGATTGGTAACTCAATTTATATCAACTTTGCTAACTACCAATGGCATAATGGCTCATTTATGGCCTTCATCCTTCTCATTGTAGTTTTAGTGAGTATGTTTTTAACCCGTAACAGTTCCAAAGAAGAAACTGTAAGAGGTGGATTATGGTAAAGAAAATTTTTGCTAATATCTATGTCTATTTCATCCTCTTTTTGATGTATCTACCTATTTTAGTATTGATTGCTTTCTCATTCTCAACAAATAGCACGATTGCAATCGGAGAAGCTTATAACCCAGGTTTTGATTTATACATTAACTTATTTAGCGATACCCAAGTGGCACGCGAAATTTGGACAGCGGTGGGCAATACTCTCATCATTGCGGTTATTTCCGCTATGGTGTCAGTTGTTTTAGGAACACTAGGTGCCATCGGCACTTTCTATTGCAAACGTAAAGCTCAAAAATCGATCGAAGTTGTGACACAAATTCCAGTTGTTAATGCTGAAATTGTCATCGCTTTGTCCTTGACCGTCATGTTTGTTTTCCTTGGAACTTATGTTTTCCACGCTAAACTATTCTCTTTTTGGACCTTGCTTATCGGTCACGTTGTTCTTTCCCTTCCATTTGTTTATTTATCTGTCAAACCAAAACTTATGCAGATGGATCCAAGTTTATATGAAGCCGCTCTTGACTTAGGTGCAAAACCTTCTCAAGGACTAAGAAAAATAATTATTCCTCAAATCATGCCTGGTATTTTCTCTGGCTTCCTTCTTTCGATCACTTTGTCACTTGATGACTACATTGTGACCGAATTTACTAGAGGACCTGGATTGTTAAGTGGTGACGCTGCTATCGAAACATTATCCACTTATATTCAAACTAGTTTGAAGAAACACGCTGTCCCAGCGGAACTTCGTCCTTTGACTTTAATCATTTTCTTAACAGTTTTGGCAATTGTGATCGGAATCACACTTTATCGCACTTACAAATCCAAAACTAGAAAGGTGGCCAAATAATGAAAAAGAGATTATTTAATACTCTTGCCTTACTACCAACTGCTTTATTTGTTGTTGCCTCTCTTTCTGGCTGTTCTAACGAGCAAAGTGGAAGCGAAAAATTGATCCTGCGCGTTCTTTCTTCCGCTGATTATATTTACGAGGAAGATAGCATCGATGCTTATGACACTGACTGCAACTACACCAGCGCTTATCTTCTTGACGAAGAAGGCAATCCAAAAGCTAACATGATGGATCAATTTGTTGCCTATATGGCTGATACATACAACATCGAAGTTTCCTATGTCTACGATACTTTCGATACGAATGAAACTATGTATAACGAACTCATGACCGGAAAATCAAGTTACGACATTATTTGTACTTCTGATTACATGGTTCAAAAGCTTATATCAACTGATTTGATTCAACCGATTTCAACTGAGAATTATACAGAGAGTGACGAACTTAAAAATATACACAATAATATTTCCAGTTATTTATGGGATATTTTCGACGGTATTCATCCAAAAGATAAAAACACTAACGAACCAATCAAAGATAAGATTGTTTCTTCTTATTCGGTACCTTACATGTGGGGCACTGTTGGAGTGATGTACAATCCTGCATTTTATTCAAATTTAGAAACAGATTCTGTTATTGAATTATTCAAAAGCTGGGATGCTTTATATAGCGAAGACACCAAAAACAGTTTTTCAATCAAAGATTCTGTTCGTGATGTCTATGCTGTGAGTATTGTTCATGCTTTATATCAAGATGAAATCAAACCTTTAGAAGAAAAACTTGCCAGCAATCAAATAACCAAAGCAGAATTTAATGTTGAACTGAACAAAATTTTCAATCGTTGTGATAGTGATACTCTCACTCTTATCAAAGAAGATATACTTGCTTTGAAATCTAACTCTTTTGGCTTTGAAGTTGACTCTGGCAAAACTGATATGATTGAAGGCAAAATCGGTGCCAACTTAGCCTGGAGTGGCGATGCCACATGGGCTATTGAACAAGCCGAATCTGATTATGGTAAAGAATTATATTTCTCAATTCCAAAAGAAGGCAGCAATATTTGGATTGATGGTTTCTGTATTCCAACTTCTTCTACTCAAAAAGATTTAGCTACCAAATTTATCGATTTTATGTCCCAACCAACCCAAGCTATTGAAAACATGTGGTGCGTTGGTTATACCTCGGCGACTGCTGGAATTGATACCTTAAATTATATATATGAAAACTACGATATTAGAGGCGCAGTTGGCGGTGAAATACTTGAAGATTATGTCGACTATGAAGCGGGAACATATGATTTATCATATTTCTTCGGAAATTCGATCGATAATCCAGCAGACGCTGTGCTCAATCCAATTCCTGGTGTTGTAGGAAGAACACTCACAGCTCAGTTCCCTGAACAAGGTGAACTTAGCCATCTATGTGTTATGGATGATTTTGGTACTCAAAACGAAGCGGTCCTTGATATGTGGGAACATGTTCGCACTAACGCTCTTCCTATTTGGGCAATAATTATCCTTCTTATTGAACTCTTAGCAGCATTAACTTTCTTCATCTATACGATTATTCGAAAAGTCAGTAAAAAACGTTTGAAAAAAGTTAGACGCGACGAACGATTATTAAACTAATCTCCGTCTTGTTATCATAAATTGACAATGTTATAATCTTGTTCGCTGGTTCCGTAGCCAAGTGGTAAGGCAATTGACTGCAACTCAATGAGCGTCGGTCCAACTCCGACCGGAACCTCCACAAGTATAAAAATATGCTTGTTAATTGAATATCTTTGTTTTAAGATATTAAAGTCGTTTCCGGCAAACAAGCGCCTGTAGCTCAACTGGATAGAGTGTCAGACTACGAATCTGAAGGTTGCATGTTCGATTCATGTCAGGCGCGCCAGAATGAGACACTTCGGGATGTAGCGTAGCTTGGTATCGCGTCTGCTTTGGGAGCAGAAGGCCGCAGGTTCAAATCCTGTC
>CAZLUI010000015.1:4487-17268 GCA_964562705.1 uncultured Staphylococcaceae bacterium | reverse complement strand
TAGTAGACTTACTTTTTGTTTTGCCGGTTTGATTAAATCTTTTTTAGAAACAACTAAAAAGAAATACTCTAATGAAGTAAAATATAAGATATGAAAACAAGTGTTGCAGTTATAGATATGAAAGCTTTCTATGCGTTTGTTGAATGCGTTGATAGAAACCTTAATCCTTTTACAACTCCGCTTGTCGTGTGCGATACATCTAGAGGTGAGGGAACAATCGTTCTGTCGGTGAGCCCGTATTTAAAAGAAATGGGCGTTCCTTCACGTTGTCGAAAAAGAGAACTGCCCCAAATTAAAAATATGATTTATGCCGTTCCAAGAATGGCAATGTATATTGAAAAATCCGCTCAAATTGTATCCTTAATCTTAAACTATGTCGGGGAAGACGATATTCACATATATTCCATTGATGAACTCTTTGTTAATCTTGGGCCATATTTAAAGATGTACAATACCACTCCGAGAAAATTAGTTGCCAAGATTTTGAAAGATATAAATGATCAAACAAAACTAGTCGCCACAGCGGGTATTGGTGAGAATATGCTCATGGCTAAACTAGCTTTAGATTTAGATGGAAAAAAGAAACCTCCTTTTATTGCAGAATGGAAAAAAGAAGACATTCCAAATAAGCTTTGGAGTGTTAAACCACTATCTAAAATGTGGGGTATCTCAACCAACTACGAAAAACGCCTAAATAATTTTGGAATTTACACCGTGGGTCAATTAGCCGCCACTCCCAAATCGTTCTTAAAAGAACAATTTGGAGTTTTAGGAGAACAACTTTACGAGCACGCAAATGGAATTGATAATACAAATATAAGGGACAAATACATACCACAAGAGAACAGTTTTTCGCTCGGTCAAAACTTGCATGAAGACTATACTCCTGAAAAAGCGAAATTATTATTAAAAGAGATGACTGACGACATTGCTTCTAGGCTCAGAAGCCACAATGTTAAGACTTCATTAATCGGCTTAGCAATTGGGTACAATTTCGATGTAGGCGGAGGCTTCTCTCATCAGACAAAACTAGACTTTCCAACCGATGATACAGAAATACTTTGCGATGACATAATTAGATTGTTTGATAAGTACATTGACAGCCATTTAACTAGAAGTATTTATATTCATTTTGGAAAATTAAGTAAGACTGAATACGATCAATTATCCTTGTTTGAAGATGAAAAGACTTCTGCTGAAAGAAAGGCTATGCAAAAAGTTATGGACCAAGTAAAAAACAAATATGGCAATAATTCAATCCTCCGCGTTTCTTCTTTGCTTAAAGAAAGTACTGCAAAAGAAAGACATAATCAAATAGGAGGCCATAAGCGATGAGTGATCGTGGAATGAAAAAATGGGCTCCTTATGCCTCATTAATCGAGCAAGCTACTTGTTTAGAGAAGATGCTTTATGAAAGAAACAAAGTTGAAAAGCCAAAACTAGCTAGTGAAGAAGCAGAGTTTATAAATAATGTTTTGGTGAACTACCATGGCCAAGAATTAATCATAAAGTTCTTTTATAATGGCTATTTATACGAAGTCAAAACAATTATTAAGTCAATTAATAAAACTCAAAAAGTTCTGATTTTGCCTAGCGGTAAAATACCAATTGGTGAAATCATTTCAATAAAAGATGAAAGTTTTTCCAACAATTTCGATAACTTTTTAAGTTAATATTATGAGCGGTTGCTCCTACAGGTGGCATTTTCCCCCTTACACGATATTGCCACCTGTAGATATTTCATCATTTGGTATGTTACTGCCGATTAGTTATAATTCATTAAAGAATTATGAAAGAAAAACTTGAAAAGCTATGCTAGAATTGCAAAACGGCGACACAAACAGTCTCGCGGTTATTTATGATTTGACTAGCAAAGGGGTCTTTACTTTCATACTTCCGATTCTACATGACTATGCTTCGGCAGAAGATATAATGCAACAAACATATATCTCGTTATACGAAAATATACAGAATTACAAAGCGGGGTCGAATGCAAGAAACTGGATCTTAACAATCGCTAGAAATTTAGCAATCAATGAATACAACCATAATAAAAAAGTTGTGGGATTTGATTATGATGAAGAACAAGTAATGCCTGATGGGCTTTATACGCTCGACAAAAGTTTAGATACCCCAGCCATACAACTCGCTAATGAAATCTTAACTCCAGAAGAATTCAAGATTGTGATTATGTATACCGTTGGCGAATATAAGCACCGAGAAATTGCCGAATTGCTCAATCTTCCTTTAGGAACAGTTACTTGGAAATACAAAACTGCTCTAGAGAAAATGAGAACCGAAATAGAAAACAGAAAGAAACATGAAGCACAAAAACTTGCAGAATATCATTAAGAGAGAAGGACAATCATTTGTCCCTAATGTTATCGACGATGTCTACGCCTCGCTCGGTATATCTTTTAAGCAAAACGAAAAGCAACCATTAGATATAGAGAAATCATTAAAAAAAGAAGGAACACATTTTGTTCCAAATATAATTGATAATGTTTATGCTTCATGTAACATTTCTAAACAAGTAAATAAACCTGATGAGGAAATTGAAAATCATCTTAAAGATGAAAATAACTCATTCATTCCAAATGTAAAAAAGCAGGTTTATGCAGCGATAAATGCTAAAAAACCTCGACTTTCCTTTATTAATTTTATTACAAAACCTGCCACTATTGCGTTTATGTCAGCAGGTTTGATTGCAGCGATTGCGACTGCAGTCGTTATGCCTAATATTTTATCAGATAATAGTTCATCATCATCCGATCCATATATTATTCCAGGCGAAGCTACTTACGAAAGCAACGTTAATATGACAATTGTTTCGGCTAGTAAATCGTTCTCACCCGATGTTTTGTACTCATTACAAAATAACGGAATGGTAAATGGCGATAAAGTAATTCCACTAGATGATTATTCAAACGAAATAATTAAAAATATCAATAGCACAAGTGCATCCAAAGCGTTGAATTCTTCTTATAGTTTAATTTCATTTACGAAAACTTATTTGACCACTGCTTTAAACCTTGGCTATATCGAACGCAAAGACATCTCGAAAACAAATGAGATTACTATTGAAATTTCCGCTATTGCTAGTGATTCCGATTACTACACTGGTGCACTTTCTAAATTGACTTCATTAGTGGATGATTTCCTTTATGAAAACAAAGTGGTGGCTAGTGTTAATTTAGCCTTAAGCACCGAAGGTGAAGAAACTGACGCTGAATCCGAATTGGTTATTTTAATCAAACAAGCATACGAAATCGCCACAAGATTATTCATGGATGAAAATGGAAACACAATCAGCGTCCTTTGTTTTTCAAACAAATATGAAGATTGGCTAGCAAAATACGCTACTTCTTCAGTTGAGGAAATGAAAGCGTATGTTGATTATCTTCTAGCTATTGACGCTAAGATTTCTAACGATGCCAAAAAATATGAATTCTTGCACGCTCTTGAAGCGGTTGCCAAATATCAAACCGGTGTCGCAAAACTAACTATTGAATATAATAAATTTACTGCATTTTTTAAAACTGCATTAGATTTGCTTGACGCTACGGATTATCCTAATCATCCTGGCAATCCTGATGGTTTTGATGAAGACCATGACGATTGGGATTGGTGGGAAGATTATGGCCATGACTACCATGGTGATAAATATAACAATTTCGATTGCGACGAAAAAGATAACTACGATTATAATTCGCTCGATGATTATGATTCTTTTATGAAAGAATTGGGTAAATATGAATTTAAGCTTGACGATAACTGCCCTGCTGAGATTGTTCTTGATGAAGCTTTAAAACTAATCGGATATCTTGATGAAATCGGACGTTTCTATGATGCTTTCAGCAAAAGAGCGAGCGAAACGTTTGCCGAAATTATCGATAATGTAGAAAACGGAAACTACTACGACAATGACCATCAAGGACCTGGTAATCATTATGAAGACGAACCTGAAGGTTGGGAAAATGATTACGAAAGTTGGTGGGAAGACCACCATGGCAAAGGACAAAACCGCTAAGCAAAATTAAAACTCCACAGTAATTAAACTATGGAGTTTTTTAATGTCTATGTTAGAAAGCCCAGTTGCCGTCTTTGAAGATTTGAATTTTCTTGCCGTCTCTAGAATAACCAACAATATTCAAGTCTTTAGAACCAATCATGAAATCAACATGAATTGAAGCGTCGTTTATACCCATGTTTTTAAGTTCTTCTTGAGAATATTTGCCAAAATCATGAACGCAGTTTGTAAAGCCCATTCCTAAGGCTAAATGGCATGCAGCGTTTTCATCATACAAAGTATTAAAGAATAAAATACCGGTATTATTGATTGGAGAATTAAATGGGACAAGAGCACATTCACCTAGATATCCAGCATTTGGGTCCATGCTAATCATGTGTTTCAATAATTCCTCGCCTTTTTCAGCGTGAACTTCTACTGCTTTGCCTTTTTCAAATCTAATAGAAAAGTTTTCAATTAATTCACCTTGATAAGATAATGGCTTGGTGGAATAGACAATGCCTTCTGCTTTGCCTTTTGCTGGAGAAGTGAATGTTTCTTCGCTTGGAATATTAGGATTGAAATAGATATTTGAACCAAGGGCTGTTTCGCCACCGGCTAACCAATCAACATTTGGTAATAACCAAACTTTGAAATCAGTGCCGTTTTTGCTGGTGTAGTGCAAATAATCAAGATTAAGAGAATTTAAATATGCAGTACGCTTTGCTAAATCAGCATTATGATCTTTCCAAGCTTGGATAGGATCTTCGTTGCATCTTGAAGTTTTTAAAATTGCGTCCCATAAAGCTTCAACTGCTTTCTTTTTTGATAATTCAGGGAACACTTTCTTGGCCCAAGCAGGAGAAGCGGCTCCAACGATGGTCCATTGATATTTGTTTTCCCTTAAATCACGGAATGGTTTGATAATTGGATAGATTGCTTGTCTTGCTTTAGCAACTTTACCTTGATTAACACCTTTTAGCGCATCTGGGTCAGATGATTCGACATAAATCATGACAGGTAGTTTATCAACAAGAAATTGTTGTTTTGCAATCTCAAATGGAGCAACTTCAGATAGTGCCTTTAAGGAAGCTTTCTTGTAAGAAACCTTGTCCATTTTGTCGCTTGTCCAATGAACTCGAACTTTGTTGGCACCAAGTTTATAGCATTCTTCAACGATGTAACACGCTAATTGTTCTTGATCTAGACCAACAAGCAATTCAACGTCTTGGCCTTTATGAACATTGCCACCAACTTTGGCAATAAGCTCGGCATATTTCTTTAATGTAGATTTTTTCATTTTAATTTACCTCGAAAGTATTTTATCACAATAAATTGTGAAAATTCCTATAAAAAATACCGCTCACTGCGGTACTCAATTAGAAGACCAAAATTACGCTTGTAAACAACTTATAAGAATAGAGAGGAACATAAACACAATCACAAAAGAAAATGTTAACCAAGTAATGATTTTTTCAGAACCTCTTTCTTTGGTCTTAACAAAAATGTTCATGCCTCCACCAGTAATAGCACCAGAAGCACCTTCTGATTTACCACCTTGGAGCAGAGACAACACTATGATAATAAGGGCGATGATTAAGAATACAACATCATACCACTGCATAATATTTCTCCTTTCAAACAAGTTTGCTTTAATATAATTGCACAAAAGATATTGTAAAGCAAATGCTTTATAAGTTTATCGACGCTCGATACTCAAGAATAATGTCCCTAATCTCAGCTGCTCGCTCGAAATCATATTCCTTTGCAGCCGTACGCATTTCCTTCTCAAGTCGTTTAATTTCTTTCTCTATTTCACTACGTGAAGAGGTCTTTGATAACTTCTTAGAATCAAGAACTGAATCTTCACTATTTTTAATTGGAGCGTGAATCGGTTTAATGATCGTTGTAGGAACAATTCCGTTTTCATCATTGTAGGCTTTTTGAATGGCGCGGCGGCGATCAGTTTCAGCAATGGCTTGTTGCATGGAGTCAGTCATCCTATCTGCGTACATGATAACTTTGCCATTTTTATTTCTAGCAGCGCGACCAATAATTTGAATAAGTGATCTAGTAGAACGAAGGAACCCTTCCTTATCCGCATCAAGAATTGCAATCAAAGAAACTTCAGGGATATCTAGTCCTTCACGTAACAGATTAATACCTACTAAAACATCATATTTTCCTTTACGAAGCTGGTATATAATTTCGCTTCGTTCAAGAGTTTTTGTTTCGTTATGCAAATAGGCAACTTTAATGCCTTTCTCTTTGAGAAATTCAGATAAGTCTTCTGCCATTCTAATGGTGATTGTGACAATCATTACTCTCTCATGATTCTCAATTCTTTTTTTAATTTCATAAATTAAGTCATCAATCTGGCCTAATGTTTTTCTAACTTCAATTTCTGGATCAAGCAAACCTGTTGGACGAATGATTTGTTCGGCAACTTTGTTTCCTGCTTTTTCAAGTTCGTAATCGCCAGGAGTGGCTGAAGTGCAAATTAATTGAGGAATGAGCTCTTCAAATTCATCAAATTTCAACGGCCTATTGTCTAAAGCACTTGGCAATCTAAAACCATATTCAACAAGTGTCTCTTTTCGTGATCTATCGCCATTATACATTCCCCGTATTTGAGGAAAGGTAACATGTGATTCATCGATAACCATCAGAAAATCTTTTGGGAAATAATCAATCAAAGAAAATGGTCTTGAATTAGCTGGTCTTTGATCGATATGACGAGAATAGTTTTCAATTCCTGGACAAATTCCAAATTCAAGCATGCTATCCATGTCTTGCCGGGTGCGCATTTCAAGTCTTTCAGCTTCCAATAACTTTCCGTTATCCTTGAAAAACCTCACTCTTTCTTCAAGTTCAGATGAAATTGTCTTAACTGCAAGTTTGATTCTTTCACGCGTTGAAGCGTGATCGTAGGCAGGGAAAAAAGGATAGGTTTTATATTGTGTTTTAACATCACCAGTTAAAGGATCGACCAAGGCGATGCGTTCAACTTCATCACCAAAGGTGTCAATATGAACAATGAACTCCTTAGTGTGGGGAGGTGCCACTTCAATTACATCACCACGAACACGAAATGTTCCCGGTTTTAAATCTAAATTATTGCGAGTGTATTGAGCGTCGATAAGTTTAGTAAAGAACTCGTTTCTGTTGATAGTTTCACCAACTCTTAAATCAAATGCGAGGTTACGATACTCGTCTGGATCAGTCAAACCATAAATTGAGGCGACTGACGCCACAATAATCGTATCTTTGCGTTCCAAAATCGAATTGATCGCGGAAGTACGCATCATTTCAATTTCCTCATTCATGACGGCACTTTTATCAATATATGTATCCGACTTTGGAAGATAGGCTTCAGGCTGATAGAAATCAAAGTTCGAAACAAAATATTCCACTCTGTTATTGGGGAAGATCTCTTTAAACTCTTCATATAATTGCCCTGCCAATGTTTTATTGTGAACAATAACAAGGGTTGGCTTTTGTACTTTTTCAATAATGTTAGAAACGGTGAAAGTTTTGCCAGTTCCAGTTGCCCCTAAAAGGACCTGGACTCTCTTTCCCTCATTAATTCCTTGGACGAGTTCTTTAATCGCGGTTGGCTGGTCGCCAGTCGGTTTATATTTAGATATAATTTGAAACTTGTGTTCTTCCATTACTTCAATTCACTTTTTCGAGCGAGCATTTCTAGATATGAATAGATAAATCCGTCAAGATTACCATCCATCACAGCGTCAACATCGCTTTCCGAATAATTAGTTCGGTTGTCCTTAACCATTGTGTATGGACAGAAGACATAAGAACGGATTTGACTTCCCCATTCAATATCTTTTTGTTCGCCAACAATATTTTTGAGAGCTTTTTCTTTCTTCTCAACTTCAAGTTGATAGAGTTTGCTTCTCAGCATGCTCATCGCCATTTCTTTGTTGAGCAATTGGCTTCGTTCGACTTGGCAAGAAACAACAATTCCTGTTGGAATGTGAGAAATGCGAACAGCAGTCTCTACCTTATTGACGTTTTGGCCACCAGCTCCACCAGAACGATAAGTATCAACACGAATATCTTTATCTTCAATCTTTATATTATCGTTACCTGCAAATTGAGGAACAACATTGATGGAAGCGAAGGAAGTATGTCTTCTTTTATTCGCATCAAAAGGCGAGATTCTCACCAATCTATGTACGCCTTTTTCGCTCTTCAAAAGACCATACGCATTCTTTCCAGAGATAGTTAAGGTCATTGATTTAATACCTGCTTCTTCTCCTGGTTGAGAATCAACAACTTGAAATTTCATATGATGTGTTTCACACCAACGAACATACATTCTAGAAAGCATATCAGCCCAGTCTTGGGCCTCGGTTCCGCCAGCTCCGCTATGAACTTCGAGAACAACATTGAGTTTGTCATATTCTCCTTTAAAAAGGAGTTTTTGACGGAATTGTTTAATTTCGATAGCTAAATCGGAAAGCATTTCATCGATAAAGTTTTTAGTGTCTTCATCTTCATCGGTGCAAGCTAACATTAAATCACTCACTTCTTTGTGAGCTGTTTCTATTTTTATATAAGTATCACGCTCGTCTTTTGCGTCATTGAAATCATCAATAATCGCTAAAGCGGCTTTTTGGTCATCCCAAAAATCTTCGCGGTTTTGTTCTGCTTCGAGTTTTTGGATTTTATTGTTTAGGAAATCCAGGTCAAAGAGAATCACCGAGTCTATAGACTTGTTGAGATAGAGTGTTTAATTCTAGTCGTAGTTCTTGTAGCTCTTTCATTATTCCTTTTTATCCTTGCTTTCGACATCGATTGCACCTTCAGCTTTATTTGTTTCTGAAGCATCTGGATTTTGTTTTCTAATTTGAATGACAACATTTAAAAATTTAAAGGCACAATCAACAGAGATTTCCTCAAGGCACTCTCTAAAGAGAGATTGTCCTTCGTTAACGTAATCTTGAAGTGGGTTAACGTTTCCGTAAGAACGAAGATGAATACCTTCTCTTAATCTAGCCATTGTATCAATTTGTTTCGTCCAGTTTTGATCAATAGTTTGAAGGGCAATTTCACGTTCCACTTGGTTAGCAATATCAGCTGGCCATTGTTTACGTCTTAGTTGATATGCATCATACAAAGCATCGCCTAAATCTTGCCCAGCTTCATCGGAAGGAGAGAGGTTATATGCTGGAACATTAAATGAACCTTCGGGCATAAATTTAGGTTCAAGAATTTTGCGTAGAGCTTCACCGTCAATCAAGCCATCTTTACTATCCACTGGCACTGATTTGTGAGCAAGCACTAAACCAGCTGTAGCAAAGAATTCTTGAATTAGATCATCGATGCTTTTAGCAAACATAATCGCATCTCGTTTTTCATAAATAGCTTTTCTTTGACGAGAAATGACATCATCATAATCCAGAAGATTCTTACGAATATCAAAGTTTTGACCTTCAATTTGCTTTTGAGCATTGGTAATAACATTACTGAATAGTTTTGACTCAAGTGGCCCTGGGCCAAATGATTCAATTCGTTTTTGGACTGATTCAGCAGCGAAACGTTTCAATAATTCATCATCAAAAGAAATGTAGAAGCGAGAGAATCCTGGATCGCCCTGACGACCACTACGACCACGTAACTGGTTATCGATACGACGTGATTCATGTCTTTCTGTGCCAAAGACACAAAGACCACCAATTTTCTTGATTTCATCAGAAATTTTAATGTCTGTTCCACGACCAGCCATGTTAGTAGCAATGGTAATTGCCCCTTTTTCGCCAGCATGAGAAATAATCTCTGCTTCACGGGCATGGTTTTTAGCGTTTAATACTTCATGTGTTAGTCCCACAGAAGTTAATAAGTTAGAAACTTCTTCGGAAGATTCAACCGAAACGGTACCAATTAATATTGGTTGCCCTTTTTCATGTCTTTCCTTAACTTCTTCAACCAAAGCTTTTAACTTTTCATCTTTATGAGCGTAGATATAATCCAAGGCATCAATTCTTTGAATTGGTCTATTGGTTGGAATAGATACAACACGCATGTTATAAATCTTTTGGAATTCTTCTTCTTCAGTCTTAGCGGTACCTGTCATGCCTGACATCTTGGTAAATAAACGGAAGAAGTTTTGATATGTGATTGTCGCTAATGTCACAGTCTCTTGTTTAATCTCCACGCCTTCTTTGGCTTGGATTGCTTGTTGTAAACCATCAGAATATTCACGGCCTTTTAAAACACGGCCTGTGAATTGGTCAATGAGTTGAATTTGGTGTTCTTGATCAACCATGTATTCAACATCACGAGCCATAATATAGTTAGCTTTTAGAGCTTGGTAAATACGGTGCACCAAATCTTGGTGTTCTGGATCATATAGGTTGCGGATACCAAACATGCGTTCAGCTTTCGCACTTCCATCTTCGGTCAAGCTAGCAGTTTTATCTTTGATATCAATATCATAATCTTTATCTTTTTTAAGGGTCTTAACAAAACGGTCGGCAACAGTATATTGAGAGGCGGTTGCTTTAGCGCCACCAGAAATGATTAACGGAGTACGGGATTCATCAATTAAAATTGAGTCAGCTTCATCAATAACAGCATAATTTAAGCCGCGAAGAACACGCCCACTGGCAGATTTAGCCATGTTATCACGCAGATAATCGAAGCCTAATTCGGCGTTAGTTGTATAACAAATATCGCAAAGATGAGCTTCTTTCTTTTGTTGAGGAGTTAACTCTCTTAAGTTACAGCCAACAGTCAAACCCATGAAACGATAAATCTGTCCCATCCAGTCAGCATCACGTTGTGCTAAGTATTCGTTAACTGTAACGACGTATGCACCTTTGCCAGCTAACGCATTTAGATAAATAGCCATAGTTGCGGTTAAGGTTTTTCCTTCACCAGTTTTCATTTCAGCAACATCACCATCGTGCATAACTAAAGAACCAATAACTTGGACTTTAAACGGGAATTGATGCAATGTTCTCCAGCCTGCTTCACGAGCAGCGGCCATAGCCTCATATTTAATCTGTTCTAATGTGGCGCCTTTTGATAACAAGTCGCGGAAATAATTAGTCTTCGCTTTTAACTCTTCATCAGTAAGTGCTCTCATCTGAGCTTCATAGGCAATTACTTTGTCTGCTTCACGCTCATATTTCTTAAGCACTCTGGCATCCACTCTAAACAATTTCTCAATAATATTTGGCATAGCATACTCCTTTAACAGCGGCTTTAATATTCTAGCATTTATTAAATGCTTGGGGCAATAAATAAATAAATCGATTTTAGAGACCCTTTTCTTGAGGTGAAAGAGTCTTGCTCATGACCAAGATTTTTATCTTTTTTGGTTCATTTTTTTCTAACAAATTTATCATAGCTCGCACAGTCGAACCGGTGGTGAAAACATCATCAACAATTAAAATTTTTTTACCTCTTAATTCCATTGTTTTATCAATGATTAAGGCGTTGCCTATTTGTTGCCTTTCGTCGAAATTCAAATCTGCTTGTTTTATGTCCTTGACTTTATGAATGCACTTCACCATTTCTAAGCCCAAAGAAGAAAACATGACATCGACATGATTGAATCCTCTTTCTTCGTCTTTAGACGAATACGATGGAGCGGGCACAACAATATAACCCCAATATTTTATCTTTAAATACAACCTAAAATATTCAATAAATACCGTGCCTAGTTCGATATCAAAACAGCCTTTAAATTGGTACAATTTTTCTTGAATCAATTCGTCATAGTTATATAAAGTTAATGCATTATATTTTCCAACAGAGAACTCCTTAAACACTGGCTTAAACAAATTGAAACACCTATGGCAAATAGTTGGATTTGAATTAAGAAGAGAGTGGAGTGAATTGTCTTCTATTGGTTCAAAACAAATTTTACAGATAGGTGTTTTTCTTAATAATTGTTTCTCGTGCGAGTCGCATGAACTCGGTTTCTTTTGACGCAAGAAAAATGACTTCACCTTCTGGAGCATCAATTTTCCTCCCTACTCGTCCCGATATTTGAATTAATGAATGCTCATCATAAATATCGTGATCGCTTTGATAAATAATCACTTGAATATTCTTAATAGTAACTCCTCTTTCAAGAACAGCTGTTGTGACCAAATAGTCGTACTTCCGTAAACGGAAATCAGAAATGATTTGTGGTCGATTTTCTTTTTTGGAATGAACAACATTTCCGTTAGGAATAACTAATTTAAGTTTGTGAAATAAATCTTCCGCCATTTCAATAGTTGGAGTAAATATGAAAACTGGTTTATGTTCTTGGATATAACCTTTAAGTGTTTTAACTAAAAACAAAAATTTGAACATTCCATAACGGATAACAAACCTAGGAACAGGCAAAGGGTGATGGTGAAATCTGGTATTTAATTCTAAGATCTCACGTCCGTTTTGTTGAAAATATTCAATGACCTGTTGGGATGGGGTCGCCGACATTAAAACGCAATGCCCTTTTAACGCTCGTTTAAACATCGAATTTAGAAGACTGTTCCCATTATATGGAAAGGCATCAATCTCATCTAATATAATCAAATCAAAATAATGCTCATATCGATAAAGTTGATGGGTAGTTAATATAACAATATCACCTGTTAACGAAGAAGTATGACCGCCATAGACTGCGGTGACAACATTGTTTGGAAACGCTTCTTTTATTCTAAAGAATAATTCCAAGGTAACATCTCTTCTAGGCAAGGCAAAAGCAACCGACATCTTATTCATTAATGCGAACATAATCACACCATAAACAAG
>CAZLUI010000015.1:0-4387 GCA_964562705.1 uncultured Staphylococcaceae bacterium | reverse complement strand
GTCCTGTTAATTTGAATTTGTTAATTATTCAATCTCATTCACGCGACGTTCGTGACGTCCGCCTTCAAACTCAGTTGCAAGGAAGATATCAACACGATGAAGAACTTCTTCCAATTTCATAAAGTTTTGGCCAAACGCAATCATGTTCGCATTGTTATGTTGTCTCATTAAACGAGAAACATCATCGTTATATCCAATGCCAGCACGAATGCCTTTCACTTTGTTAGCAGCAATCATAATGCCTTCTGCACTTGAGCAAACCAAGACACCAAATTTTGCTTCACCTGATGCCACTTTTTCAGCTGCTGCTTTGGCGTAGATAGGATAATCACAAGAATCGGTGGAATAAGTGCCACAATCGATAACTTCGTATCCTTTGCTAACTAAATATTTTTTGATTTCTTCTTTATAGGCGAATCCGGCGTGATCAGAACCAATTGAAATTTTCATATTTACTCCTTTATTGCTTTAGCAATATCTTCTTCAGTAATTAGACCTAATCTAATTATATGTAACGAGTCATCTACAAGCACAATAGTCGAAGGAACATTGCTAGTAGATTCCCCTTTAATAATAGCATCAACTTCGCTTGAAAATACATCTATTACATCCCTGTCTATAGTTAAAGGTGGTTCGCCAGATTTATTCGCACTAGGAACAAGAAGAGGTTCACCAGCTTTAATAATGAGGTTAGAAACAAGTTCGTCAGATGAAACTCGAATGCCAACGTTTCCTTCTTTAGAAACAACCCAACTAGGTAGACCTGGTTTAGCTTTTAAGATTATTGTGAATTGTCCTGGCATAAATTTATTAATTAGTTTTCTTGCAACAGGACTAACTATGGCAAAACGGTCGATGTCGTCTACTTTGCCACACATTAAGGTAAATGGCTTTTCAGGAGGTCTGCGTTTAACTCGAACTAGTCTATCATATGCTTCTTTGTCATTATAAATGACACCTAAGCCAAATACTGTTTCAGTTGGAAAGGCAATTAAGCCACCATTTCTAACGATATTAGAGGCAACTTCAAATTGATTTTTCTCTAGAATTTTCATGATTCTATTTTACGCTCCAAAAGAAGGGAGAATATACGATCTTTATTATTAATATCCTTGCGAAAAGTAAAAGTGCAGTCCATTTCGAGTTCTTGCATTAAACAAATCAGCTTTTCACGAAGGTCATAACCTATTTCAAATACAATCAAAATCTTATCGTTCATGACTTTATCAATGTTTTCCAAAATTGAGCGATAAATAGTTAAATTATCATCAGTAAATAAGGCATTTTGCGGTTCATAATCTAGCACCGATTTATCAACCTCATCACGGTTTAATATGTAAGGTGGATTAGCAACAATTACATCTAATTTTATGTTGTGATCAATAAATGGTTTCAGCGCATCGCCATGAAGTACATAACCAGATATATTATTTAACGCAATATTCTCGACGGCAACATTGCAAGCATCTTGAGAAATGTCACTTAAGTACAAAGTATTAATTGGAAGGTGTTTTGCAAGGGAAATACCAATGCAACCAGACCCGCAGCAGACATCTGCTAACGATATCTCTTTATTTGGAAAAACTGACATAATTTTTCTTAAGGTATATAAGGCAACTTCTTCAGTTTCTTGACGAGGAATTAACACTCTTCTATCAACCTTAAAATTACTGCCAAAAAATTCAGTTTCGCCAACAATATATTGGATTGGTTCACCGGCTAAAAATCTCGATAATTCCTTATTAAATCGTTGCAAATCCTTAATATCTTCATTTTTCTTTAAGTAAAATTCACTCATTGATTTTAGATCATTAATTGCACATAAAAGAATGCGAATATTGATCTCATCTTTGGTAGGATTTTCGAGCTTTTTACAAGCTTCTTTATAGACTTCAAAAAGAGTGGACATTATTGTTGCTCACCAAGCATTTTCATCTCTTGGTCGTAGTGGATAAGTGCATCTAAAACTTCATCGAGTTCGCCTTCCATGACTCGGTCTAATTTTTGGATGGTAAAACCAATTCTGTGATCTGTGACACGGTTTTGAGGATAGTTATAAGTTCTAATCTTTTCACTTCGCTCACCAGTGCCTACTTTTAATTTTCTTTCATTACCTACTTTAGCTTCTTGTTCTTCCTGAAGTTTGCTATAAATCTTCGCTCTTAACATTTGCATACAAATCTCACGATTTTGAATTTGTGATTTCTCGGTTTGGCAAGAAACTACTACTCCGGTTGGAATATGAGTCATGCGAACAGCAGATTCTGTCTTGTTGACATTTTGTCCTCCAGCACCTTGTGAACGATATGTATCAACTTGGATATCAGCCATATTCAAATCAACTTCAATGTCTTCCATTTCTGGCATTACCAACACAGTTGCAGTTGAGGTATGAATTCTGCCAGAAGCTTCGGTCTTCGGCACTCTTTGAACACGATGAGCGCCACTTTCAAATTTTAATCTTGAATAAACGCCGTCGCCTTTAATCATAAATGAGACAATAGAGTATCCGCCTGCTTCACTTGGATTTTCATCAATCATTTGGATCTTCCAACCCATGTGCTCTGCATAACGAGTGTACATTCTAAACAAATCGCCAGCAAAAATATTGCCTTCATCTCCACCGGCAGCACCGCGAATTTCCACGATGATATTCTTGTCATCATTTGGGTCTTTTGGTAAAAGAAGAATCTTGGTATCTTCAATTAGTTTTTCTTCTTCTTCGAGGAGGCGTTTATGCTCATCATGACCTAGTTGAGCAATCTCAGGGTCGCTATCTAGAATCATAGCCTCAGAGTCTTTTAAATCGCTCTCAATCTTGAGATGTCTTTCATAATTTTGAACAATTGGTTCAATATTTGAACGTTCGCGAGACAAATCTCGAAAACGTTTAATGTCACGAGTGACATTCTCGTCACATAATTCTTTTTCAATTTCTTGTAGCCTTGTTTTTGTAACTTCAAGGCGTTTTAGCATGCTTGTATCCATAAGTGTTTCAAATTATAGCATATTTGCAAATACCGATAAAGACTGACAGATAAAAATTAATATATTATTAAATCACTCGTTTTATTCTTTTAAGTAGCCTCTAAAAATAGTATAATCAAACTCGGTAATCAAATATGGCATATAAGGCATTATACAGAGCTTATCGTCCACAGACTTTCGAAGAGGTTGCTGGGCAAAAACACATTGTGCAAACATTGAAGAACGCATTAGCGAATAATAAAATCGCTCATGCTTATCTTTTTTGTGGTCCTAGAGGCACAGGCAAAACTACAATGGCAAAATTGTTTGCTAAGGCTTTGAACTGTGAAGAAGGAATTGGCCATCAATGCAATAAATGTTCCAATTGTGTGGAAGTAACTCAAGGAACACACCCTGATGTGATTGAAATCGACGCTGCCTCAAATAACGGCGTTGAGCAAGTCAGAGATTTAATTGAAAAAGTAAACTATTTGCCATTAAAAGGAAAATATAAAGTCTACATCATCGATGAAGTCCATATGATGACCACGAATGCATTCAACGCATTATTAAAGACTCTAGAAGAACCACCTGCTCACGTTGTGTTTATTTTAGCGACAACTGAACCACACAATATTCTTCCAACAATTATCTCAAGATGTCAAAGATACGACTTTACTAAAGTAAGTGACGCCGATATTTATGATCGAATGGTTGAAATATTGGATAAAGAAGAAATTCAATATAGCAAAAAAGCAATTAACGCCATTATTTCGTTAGCAGATGGTGGAGTTCGTGACGCTCTTTCAATTTTGGATCAAATTCTCGCATATAGTGGCAATACTTTAAAGGAAGAGGATGTCTACACATTGTTCGGTCTTACTAATATAAAAGAAAAAGTAACATTTCTAGAAGCCATCCATAATGGTGATGTCACTACTTGTCTAAAGAAAATAAATTACTTTGCAGAAGGCGGAGTCGATATCAAGCGTTTAACAAGTGATTTACTTGAGCTATTAAAAGACATTCTTGTAATGAAGAAAACGAACGATGAAACCGAGCTAACTATGCTCGATGAAGAAAATGCTTCACGCCTAGCTAAAATATTTGATATTCACTTTCTCAATGAAATTATCGGCGCTTTCCTAAAAGCCCAAGTGGATTATAAAACTGTTAACAACATCAAAACTATGTTTGAAGTAATAATCTTAAGGTTATGTACATTAAATGATGATGTTAAAAATGGTGATGTTAAAACTCCAGAAATAAAACAAGTTGAAGAACCAAAACCTATTGTTGTTGAACCAGTCAAGGAAGTTGAAAAAGTTACTTCAACTGGCAAAGAAGTAATTAAACCAGGTCAAAACATTTCAGAAACCACAAAAGAAGATTCTGTTAGCAAAGCACCAGATTGGTTATT
>CAZLUI010000014.1:0-17282 GCA_964562705.1 uncultured Staphylococcaceae bacterium | reverse complement strand
CTGGTGGCGAGGTCATCAAGGTGTCCTACTGAGGCTTTAACTTCATAGCCTGCACCAAGGTATTTTTTGATGGTTGTGCATTTATGTGGTGATTCGACGATGACTAATTTCATAATATTTCGCTATACAAATATAATGTTGAAAACGGCCAATGTCAAAGACTATGCATTATTAAAGAATAATTCTTCTTTAAGATTTTTTTGAATGTCTAAATACTGCTTGATTTGTAGTTTAATTCATCAAAAATATCTTCAACAGTTTCAGTAAACTTGGCTCCGTCCATGATTAGACGATTGCAAAGAGAGTGTTCAGTCGCAAGATGAGGAACACAACAAACCGCCCTTCCCATTTCAAGAGCGTAAGAAACGGTAATCGACGTACCTGAACGATAATTTGCGTCTGTAACTAACAGTCCTCTAGAAAGACAAGCAATCAAACGATTTCGCATTGGAAAATGATTGCTTGATGGTTCACAATTGCCTGGATATTCACTGATAATTAAATGGTTTTCTTTAATTGTATTGTATAGTTCAGCTGATTCTTTTGGATAACAGCAATCGATACCTGAACCTAGAATTCCGATTGTTTTGCCACCATTTTCTATTGCTGTCTTGTGAGCGATAGAATCAATACCTTTTGCTAAGCCTGACACAATAATGAATTCTTTGCTTAATTCCGCGGTTAGCTTGGTTGTCATAAGTTCCCCGTATTCAGAATGTTTCCTTGACCCTATCACCGCAAAACATTTGAGGTAATCTTTCATCAAAGAAAAATCGCCATAATAAAAAATAACAAAAGGTGGCTTGTAAACCCGTTTTAAATATTCTGGATAATCATCATCTAGAATCGTTACTGCCTTATATTTTATGCTATTTGCCATCTTACTTGCTTCTTCTGCATCAAAGTCAGTAATCTTTTTAACAATGAATTCATACATCTTTTCCCAGTCTCCCTCAAACCTAAGCGAAAGATAAATCAACAATTCTCTACTTTTCATAAAAAAGCCTCCATAAACTGTATAGAGGCAAAGTGGAATAATTGTTCAAATTTATATAAAGTCGTCGAAAAGATTCATCGCATGATGTTCAACCAATCTAACAGGTTCATAGGTAAAACGATGGATATGTTCAAGTGGTCCATATTTCTTCAAGGCCTCCATGTGTCTTTTGGTTCCGTAGCCTTTATGAACTTCAAAACCATATTCAGGATATTGTTTTCCAAGTTCAATCATCAGACGATCCCGAGTCACCTTGGCAATAATGCTAGCAGCGGCAATGGGCAAGGCTTTCGCGTCACCTTTAACAATATCGATAACTGGTTTATCAAAGCCATTTAGTTTCATTGCATCAGTAAGAATCAAATCATAATTATGTTGAAGATTATGAATAGCCTCTTTCATCGCAACTTTAGTAGCTTCGTAAATATTAATTTTGTCAATTGTATCAGCGGCAACAATTCCAACTCCATAAGCTATACAAGACTTGATTATTTCATCGAAAAGAATGTCTCTTTTCTTAGCAGATAATTGTTTTGAATCATTAATTTCCTTATTTATATATGCGCGCGGAAGAATAACAGCAGCCGCAACAACAGGCCCAGCTAGAGGACCACGACCCGCTTCATCAACTCCCACAATCAAATTTACTTCATCAGAATAAAACTGATTTTGATAAGTTAGAGACATTTTGGACTTTGCTCCAACGTAATTCTACCAATCTTGCCATTTTTGAACTCATTTAACAAGACTTTATGAGCCCTATTAATGTCTTGCTCACCAGAAGTAATTAGGCCTCTATTTTTCGCAATTGATTCAAAGATAATTTCGTTGTTATCTTCTTTATTAGTTAATGAAAATCGTTCACTCACCATTGACCAATAATGCTCTTTAAGAAAAACTAAAAGTTTGTTTGCTAATTCGTCATTAGGAAGAATATTTTCGTTAATAGATCCAACCAAGGCTAAGTTGAGAGCTTTGCTTTTATCTTCGTAATTTGATTGAAGAATACCTGGAGTATCTAATAGTTCAAATTGATTGGAAACTTTGATCCACTGTTGCGCTTTGGTGTGACCAGGTTTGTTTTGGACACTTGCTGCTTTACGATGAGCTATCTTATTGATCAAAGTTGATTTGCCAACATTGGGAATGCCAATCACCATCGCTCGAATTGGCTGGGGTTTCATACCGCGAGTCAATTCCTTGGAACGTTTTTCAGCCCCTAGTTTTTCGGCATTTTTAATAATTTTAATAATGTCTTTCGGAGAATTTAAATCTGCAAAAATAGCAGCAAATCCTTCGCACTTAAAGAATTCAACCCAAAGGGAAGTGCAGTTTTTGTCTGCTAAATCTGATTTGGTCAAAACAACCAGTCTCTTCTTGCTTTTCGTTAATTCAAATAATTGATTATTACGACTTGAAAAGGGGATACGAGCATCCAAAAGTTCAATCACACAATCAACTATTTTAAGTTTAGTAATGATTTCTTCTTGGGCTTTTTTCATATGCCCTGGAAACCAATGTATATCTTTTACCATATTATAAAAACCTCGGCCAATGATGATAGACTTCACTTGGAGAAGGGCTTTCGCTTTCAGATAAACGAGCTAAGCCATTAATGCCAATTGCCTTGCCAAGAATCAGTTCTTTTTTAATAGGACCTGAAGACCTAGAGTCGTAAGAATTATTTAATGGGCGATTGTCACCCATTACAAAATATTCATCATCTCCTAATGTCGTTGGTAAGGAATAAATGGATGGATAATTGCCTTCTTGTACTTCTGTTTCAGAAAGTGGTTGTTCAATAAAACTGTATTCATTCTTATCACTATCAAAGATATATAATTTCCCATTTTCATTTGGATCAATAGCGTTTGATGTTATATAAAAAGTTTCACCTGGAAGAGCAATAACTCGCTTGATGTTATAAGAAATCGTCATTTCGCTAATTTTAAAAATTATGATATCGAAACGGCCAAGTCTATCAATAGTATTTTGATGAGAATCCATAAAGCCATAATCAACATCATATTGACCAGCTAGAGTGCCATTCGACTTACGACCAATAAGTGTGCCATCTTTGTATTTGGCGTCCTTATTTAAGGTTGGGTACATCGATTGGCCATTAACCCAAAACGGGGAATAATAATAACGTTGAAATAAAACGATTCCGCTAACCGCAACAGAAATAACTAAAATAATAGTGGCACCAATTATACAAAACTTTTGCCAAAATTTACTTTTTTTACTTAATTGAATGCTTTTTTGTTTCATATGCGTACATATATTATAAACTTTTTGAAAACTATGGTCTCAAGTAATTCCATAGTTTAGCATAAAAAAAGCCCGGATTAACCGGACTTTAGTGTCATTTGTATTAAAGTACTTCTTTGATACGGGCAGCTTTGCCAGAAAGTTTACGTAAGTAATTGATTCTGCTGCGACGAACTTTACCGTGTTTCACGATCTCAATCTTTGCGATTGCTGGTGAGTTGACTGGGAATGTTCTTTCAACACCAATACTTGAAGAAATTTTTCTTACTGTAAAGGTTTCGCTGATGCCGGAGCCGCGACGTTGCATAACGACGCCTTGGAAGACTTGAATACGGGCTTTGCCGTTTTCGCTAATTCTCACGCTGACCTTGACTGTATCACCAGATTTAAATTCTGGGACATCACTCTTGATTTGGCGGGAAGTAATCTCGTTGACGATGTTTGTGTTCATTGTCTATTCCTCCTTTTACAAATGTTTTCTTAAGGCGTTCATATCATGACTTGAAAGCGGAACGTCCGCAACACGAAGTAAACCGTGCGATAGAAATAATACCAAATAAATATTTGATAATCAAGCACATGTTAAGGTGTTAAGTAATTTTGCTTGACACCAATTCACATAGTGAGTAAGATAATAAACATCATAAGGAGAAAAATATGTCAGTAAAAATTAGAATGACCAGAATCGGTCGTCATAAAGAATCAATCTACCGTGTCGTTGTTGCAGATAGCAGATTTGCTCGTGATGCACGTTACATTGAACAAATTGGCTACTACGATCCATCAAAAGGTGAAGACAGTGCCAACATCGACGAAGCCTTAGCTATTAAATGGTTACTTCGTGGAGCAACTCCATCTGATTCCATCCGCACATTATTCAATCGCAAAGGAATCATGGAAAAGTTTTCAAAAGAAAAAAAGGGCGTTAAATAATGGATTTCGAGAAGATCATACACACCATTGTTGATCCAATCCTCATTAAGCCAGAAGCTATCATGGTTCGTGAACTTCCAAGCGATTCAGAAGATGATATTACTCTTCTCATAGTCGCGGAGAACGAAGATACAGCTCGTCTTATCGGCAAAAAAGGATCAGTTGCGAACTCATTAAGAGAAGTAATTTCCGTCGCCGGTAAAGCACAAGGAAAACGTATTCGTTTAAAATTCGAATCATTTGATGAAGAAAGCAAATAATGGAATATCTCTCAGTTGGACAAATTGTCAAAACAGTTGGTCTCAGAGGTGAAGTAAAAGTATATCCATTAACACATTTTCGTGGTTCCCGATTTAAAAAAGGGAATCACGTTTTTGTTCTTAATGATAAAAATGAGGTCATTCGAGATTTAACAATCAAAAATCATCAACAAAAAGACACTGTCGATATTATCTCATTTAATGAGATTGCAACTATTGAAGAAGCTGAAAAATTAATCAACGCTTACTTGAATGTTATCAAAGATCGCTCTTTCTTAAAAAAGGATGAATATTTTTATTCTGATTTAATTGGAAATGATGTTTTTTTCGATAACGGGCAAGAGATTGGTAAAGTAATTAAAGTTGAAGAATATGCATCATATGTAACTTTGCGTATTAAAACATCTGGGAAAGATGTGCTCGTGCCATTTGTTAATCGTTTTGTTAACGAAGTGAATTTGGAAGAACATAAAATCGTTATAAATTTTATTGAAGGATTATTATGAGGATAACTATTTTAACTTTATTTCCAAGCATGTTTAATGGATTCAAAGAGAATTCAATTATTAAACGCGCAATCGGCAAAAATATAGTTGAAATCAATATTGTTGATATTCGTTCTTACACATTAGATAAATACGGCCGAGTTGATACTCCTCCTGTTGGTGGTGGCGCAGGATTAATTATGAAATGCCAGCCAATAGTTGATGCTATTAAAGCTAACTCCACCACAGCAACAAGGAAAATACTCCTTTCACCAAAGGGAAGAATATACAATCAAAAAGACGCGAAAGCGTACGCCAAACTTGACGATATTCTCATCGTCTGCGGTCATTACGAAGGGATTGATGAACGAGTGAACAATTATATAGACGAAACTCTTTCTATCGGCGATTTTGTTCTCACTGGCGGAGAAATTGCTGCGATGGCGATGAGTGATTCAATCACTCGTTTACTAGATGGAGCAATTACCAATTGTTCATTGGATGAAGAAACATTCGAAAGCAATTTGCTTGAGTATCCTCAATACACTGAACCAAAAGAATTTGATGGCTATAAAATTCCTGATATTCTTTATACTGGTAATCATAATGCCATTGAAAAATTCCGTCATAAAGAAGCCTTGCGAATCACTCGTCAATATCGACCAGATATGTTTGTAAAACATACCTTAACAAAACAGGACATCAAATTGCTCAAGGAAATTGATGAGCATGATGATAATCCTAAATGGCTGATGTATGCCTTAAATAAAGGTAAAAAATTCATTAAATAGACAACAAAAAAACTAGGCCGTACGACCTAGTTTTAAGTTTGTCTAAATTAGAACAATACTGATTCTGCTTGAGCTTTGATTTCTTTGCTTGCGGAGAATGGGATACGAGTTGTATAACCCATTGAAGCAGCAGCATTCTTCTTAGCCCAACGAGTATAGATTTGAGCGTTCCAAGTAGCAACAGTGTCATTGTAAACTTCACGGGCAGCTGTGATCTCTTGTTGGAGATAACTGTTTTGTTGCATGACATCAGCGATTTCTTGATGTGATTGCAATTCTGGATATTTTTCAATGACGATGTTAAGACTATGTTGAGCGGCATCAAGTTGGGTTTGAAGTTCATTACGAGCTACATCTGGGTTATCAGAAACACCAGAACGGGCTTTAGCAATGTTAACAAATGTTTCCTTATCAAGATTGACAGCCTTGTCTAATAACTTAGCAGCGTTTTGTAAGATGACAACGCGTTGTGTCATATAGTTATCAATTGTTGAAGCATCGTGTTGTAACTTTTGTTGTAGTTGTTGGAAGTATGTTTTAGCGTGAGCTTTCTTGAATTGGTAGACAAGTCCACCAATAATAAAGATAAACCAAACACCAACATTAACAAATTTATCCATACCATCTAATTCGACTTTGATTTGCTTAGCAATTACGTGGACATCTTGTCCTTGTTCATTAACTAAGCTGCTATCTGTTTCATCTAATTCATTTGCCATATTAATTTCCTCCTTATTTGAAACTAATCTTATTATAACTACTTATCTTTGGAGAACAAAGATGAAATTTCATCATCTAAGCCACCTTTCCCTTTGTCTGGGAATAGAGCAAGCATATTTCTTTCGAAGTGATTACTTCCATGAATATTCTCAAGAAAATCTGACAATGTTCTATTTGATGAGGATTGGACTTCTTTCTTAGTGCCAATACTTCTTAATTCCATGACATTGTCGGAATCAACTCTGTCATATCTAATCCAATGAACAGGTACATCGTGAAAGTAACCATCACCTCCTTTGACAGGAACATAGTCAATCATTTCCGTTGTCATATAGGAATAAGCGTGAACGTTTACACGATCAGATTTACCATCTTTTTGGATGAAACTGGTCTTAAGAATTAAAGGTAAAGATGGATCGGCTTTATCTGGAATAAAGCAACTTGGATCCATATGGTTTGCCATAACTTCGTGTTCAGAATTTGGCAAATAGGATGAGAAATCTTGTCCATAAATGTATTCATGAGTCTTATGCATTTGATAAAGTGGAATTGAGATTAGAGGTGCTAAATCGAAGAACAAGTTCTCAATAAAGTCATCACAATAACCAACAAATTTTGCTTTCGATATAGAATAATCATAGTGAGTATAAAATTCAGGATTTGTGGAATAATCAAATTTTTGTGAGTGATCAGAAATAATCAAGTTCATCATATTGCGTTTCACAAATGTGAAGTCATCGCCAAATGGTTCTGGATTTGTGATTAAATCTAATTCATTAGCTTGCGCAAGCGGAGTGAATAATAATCTGTATTCAACTTCGTTATCACGATCGGTACCGCCGAAGAAGACGTCAAATTTATCATTGCCCATCCTGGTAAATGAACTACCAGAAGTAATGGCTTTATCAGCTTGCTTTTGGATTTCTTTTACTTTCTTAGCAACAAATTTCTCTTGTTCTTTGGCATTCATCTTAGAAGCACCACTTGGATCTCTAGAGAATGAAAGATGAGGAGCGGCTTCGTTGCCATATAAAAGTTTGGTTATACCACCATAAAATGGGGCATCATGATATACGGAAGCATATAGTGTCTGCGTATGTGTTTTAGTATAACTATTTCCTTTTGAGTCATAAGAAGTTGTTGTCCAAGTAATGGTGAGACTACCATCCCATTTCTTGGAGTGATAGTCACAATCAAATGTTTTTTCAAGTAAGAACGGATTTCCTTGAATGTTTCCAGAGAGAAGGCCAATAACAGAAGTATTTTCATCTTCATCTAAATTGGCATTGAACTTTTCTTCGAAATATTTCGCTCTAGCGATGGAGAAAAATGGATCTAAATCCAGAATTGGAGTAGTCTTTTCCATAACAATGGCAGGCATATTCCAGTCAAATGAAGCATTTAAAGAAGCCATGTCGGCGTAGCAAGACGATAACGCATCGTCGCGGCGTTGCTCAATTTCAGCAACAAAGCCTTCTTGGTTTTTAATGGCGACATTGATTTTCTTTTTAATCAAAAGAATAAAGCCAATTGCTCCACCTAAAGCAACAAGAGCACCTAAGATTAAAGCAAAAGGAACATACCAATTGCTTGATGAATAGTGATGTTCAGTAAAGCCATACGCTGTTATAAGTGCACAAATTCCACAAGCGATAAAACATAAAACGATAAGAAAAACGATAAAATGTTTTAGTCTTTTTTTCTTACCCAATATTTTTTGAGCATTTTCCAAATCATCGCAGGCTTTTTTATATTCATTAACATGCTTAGTGTTTAGTTCAACATCAGTCTTAGTTTCTTTAGCTAATTCTTCAAAATACTCAATTGCATTCTCGTGAAACTTGCCTTTAAGTTCTTTCTGATACATGTCACGAGGTTTAAATAAAATGTCTTTATTTTCCATATTACATACCAAATCCTTTCATTCCATTTGGTGGCATCTTGCCACTCTTTTGATATTGTTTCATTTTTTTCATCATTTCTTTGCTTTGTTCGTATTTTTTAATGACACGATTAATGTCGGCATTAGTTTTACCAGCCCCCTTAGCTATTCGAACCTTTCGAGAATTTTTGAGTATTTCAGGATGTTTCCTTTCCTCTAAAGTCATTGAATTAACAATTGTTTCTAGATTTTTCATTTCCCGTTCAGCAAGTAGCTTTTGTTCATCTGTTAAACTCGGCATTCCAGGAATAAGTTTCATTAAACCGCCTAATGAACCTAATTTTTGAACTCGTTTCATTTGGACGACCATATCGTCTAAAGTGAACTCGCCATCCATCATCTTTTGAGCTTCTTTACGAGCCTGTTTTTCATCAATCTCATCTTGCACTTTTTCCACAAGAGTCATGACATCGCCCATGCCAAGAATGCGATCTGCCATTCGATCAGGATGGAACACATCCAAATCAGAAAGTTTTTCACCCATTCCAGAAAATTTAATAGGAACGCCAGTTAAATATTTAATAGATAAAGCAGAGCCACCACGAGCATCACCATCTAATTTTGACATTATTATACCACTAAGACTTAAGGAACCGTTAAACAAATTAGCGACATTAATGGCATCTTGACCGCTCATTGCATCGACAAGAAGCAAAGTTTCGTCAGGATTTGTTTCACTAGTTATATCTTGAAGCTCTTTCATTAATGGAGCGTCAATTGCTAGACGACCAGCGGTATCAATAATTAAAACATCGTAGTGTTCATTGAACGCTTTTTCTTTCGCTTTCTTAGCAATTTCAACAGGAGAAAGTGCAGCGCCAAGAGAGAATACTTCAACTCCTATTTGAGAACCAATTTGTTTTAATTGATCGATGGCGGCAGGACGGTAAACGTCGCAGGCAGCAAGAAGAACTTTTTTGCCAAGTTTTTTCTTCATTAATAAAGCTAATTTTCCAGCTGAAGTTGTTTTACCTGTTCCTTGTAAACCGACGAGCATTATGACAGTTGGTTTATTCTTTTGATAATTAATTTCCGACTCACCACTGCCAAGTAAAAATGTAAGTTCATCATGGACAATTTTAACAACCATTTGCGAAGGATTAAGTTTCACATAAACCTCTTCACCAATAGCTTTTTGTTTGACTGATTCAGTGAATTCTTTTACGACTTTAAAATTGACATCAGCTTCAAGAAGGGCGATGCGTACTTCCTTGAGCATCTCATCCATGTTGGATTCGGTTAAACGAGATTGTCCACGAAGTTTTTTAAAGATATTTTGAAAGCGTTCACTGAGTGATTCAAATGCCATTTTTAAGTTTCTCCTCTATTTCATCTATTATTTTAATTTCTGCATCATTTTTGCCTTTTTTAACATCATCAAAAACTTTGCAAATCTGCAGTTTATCCTCGTAATTTGCCAATTTATCGCGACCCTTTTTTAGCGAATCGCTGACAGCAGTTCGAGATATATTTCTATTCTCGGAAATCTCAGAAAGTGATAAATCTAATTCGTAATAATCATTCATTATTTCGAGTTGTGATTTGGTTAACAACGAACCATAGATATCAAGTAATCTATTTATTAGTAATATATTTTCAATTTCATTCATTTGTTTCACCTAAACACAGCCCATATAAATATTTATCAAGATCAAATTCTTCTAAATCTTCCATCTTCTCGCCTAGGCCTATAAAACGAACAGGAAGACCAAGCATATCGCGTATAGAAAGGATAATTCCACCTTTAGATGTTCCATCCATTTTGGTGATGACAATCCCAGTTAATTTCACGCAGTCAAGAAACTGTTGAGCTTGAGTCAAACCATTCTGTCCAGTGGTTGCATCAATAACTAAAAATGCTTCATGAGGAGCACCTGGAATTTCTTTGCCAATGACACGGGAAATCTTGGATAATTCATTCATTAAATTGACTTTATTTTGAAGACGACCAGCTGTATCAACAATAAGTAAATCAACGCCTAGATTATTGGCTTGTTTAGCACCTTCGTAAGCAACACTAGCAGGATCGCTATTTGGCTTACCAACAACAATAGGACAATTTAGCTTTTTAGCCCAAACAGAAAGTTGTTCAATAGCCCCAGCACGGAATGTATCGGCGGCACAAAGCATAACTTTTTTGCCTTGGTGAATATATCGATAAGCAAGTTTAGCAATAGATGTTGTTTTTCCAACGCCATTGACTCCAGCCACTAACAAAACAGTTGGTCCTTGGCTTGCAAAGTTAATTTCATTATGAATGTTTCCGCCCTTAGTTGCATAGCCTAAGAACATTTTATCAACAACCAATTCGTTGATTGCTTTTGGATCTTTAATGTTTTCAGTTTTGCTTTCTTCAAAGGCTTCATCAATAATTTTCAGAGATAAATTCACACCGACATCGGCTTCAATCAATATTTCTTCAAGTTTTTCGAAATATTCTTGATTGACCTCTTTATAATGTTTGGAAAGTTCATCAAGTTTAGAAGCAAAATTAGTGCGAGATTTAGACATGCCTGAAACATAAGTCTCCACTTCTTGAGTCTGCTTTTTAGTAAACTTATCTTTTAAAAATTTAAATAGTCCCATTATTTATTTGCTTTCTTTTCAAGAGCGTGTTTTGCCGCCATCTGTTCAGCTGCTTTTTTTGTATTGCCTTCACCAACACCAATAGTCATTCCATCAAAGATAGCTTTTATAACAAACCGTTTATCGTGTGCTGGTCCAGTTTCGCTAACTAAATTATAGGAAACAGATTCGCGATGTTCGACTTGCATTTCTTCTTGCAATCTAGATTTATAGTCTTTTGAATCTTCCAATTGAAATTTTTGAATATCACTATATAAAGTAGAAATTAAAAATTTACGAGCTATCACAAAGCCTTGATCATAGAATATCGCTCCAATAAACGCTTCAAAAACATCTTCTAAAATATTATCGCATTTACTTACATCACGAGCGAAGGAATTACCGACGCGTATATATTTTTCAAATTCGTACTCACGGGCAAATTCTGCTAAAGCTTTCGTGTTTACAAGAGAACTTTTTAACTTTGTTAAGTCTCCTTGGTCCATATCTGCTCTAGATTTATAGGCAAGTTCTGCTACAACACACCCTAAAACTGAGTCGCCTAAAAACTCTAGGCGTTCATAATCATGATGTTTTGTTTTTGCATCACCATTATACGAGGAATGAGTAAAAGCCATTTCATAAATTGAAATGTCTTTTGCTTTAATTTTACATTTTGTTAATAATTTGCTTAATTCTTCCATTATTTTAAATTCTCTTTTATTGCTTCTACAATATTCTTCTTAGCGAGGCTATAAGCAATCTTCATGGAATAATAGAATGACTCGCTTGTAGCATTGCCGTGGGCTTTTACTGGGATAGTGTTGACACCAATAAGGAAAGCACCGCCGACTTTCTTATAATCCATTTTGTTCTTTAGACCATTAAAACCTTTTTTGGCAAATAAATAACCAATCTTTGAGCCAAAGGATGACATAAATGCTTCTTTAATCATTGATGACATCATCTTTGCCATACCTTCACTGCCTTTTAAGAATATGTTTCCAGAATAGCCATCAAATACCACAACATCCGCTTTGCCAGTTAAAACATAACGGGCTTCAATGTTGCCTTCAAAACCATTTGTTCCTTTCAATAATTCGAAAGCTTCTTGGCCAACTGGCGAGCCTTTGCCTTCTTCGGAGCCATTGCTAGCTAAATAAATATTTGGAATTTCTTTTCCGTACATCACTTTATAGTAGGCTTGTCCCATTTTGGCAAATTGGACAAGATCATAAGCGTTATTTGAATTGCTCGCTCCCACATCGAGAAGAACAGCATTTTTCCCTTCGATTATTGTTGGAAAGGGGGTAATTAAAGCCGGTCTTTCAACGCCTGGAATCTTTTTAACAATCAAAGTAGTTAGGGAAAGAAATGCACTGGTAGAACCAGCTGAAACAATGCCATCAGCCTTTTCGCTTAAGACTGCTCTTACAGCTTTATTTATCGAAGAGTCTTTCATTCTCATGGCTTCCATAACTGAGCATTCCATTGGTACAATGGTTGTAGATGGAATGATAGTGACTTTATCTTTTAGAACGGCTAATTCTGCTTCCTTGCCGACAGCAACGATTTCTAAATCATCAGTTTCATTCAATAAACGTTGAACTGCTTCAATGGTGGCCTTTGTTCCGTTATCGCCGCCCATCATATCAATAACTAATTTAATCATATTAATTCCCCATTAATCATACTTTGACTATTATTATACAAAACAATAATTATTATTGTTAACTATTCGTAAACTTATCATCATCAATTTCTTTATTAGCGCGTTTTAAAATATGAGCAAAACCAGGTTGATTACTATTAGCGATAATGAATTTTGCATCGCCTCGTGCGGCCTCAAACATCCTAAAATCTTTTACTAAGTTAACAAAAGTAAAGTTAGCAATTCCAGATTGACGAACACCACCAAGTTCGCCCGGTCCACGACGTTTTAAATCTTCTTCCGCAATAAAAAAACCATTGTTAGATTTGACCATAACATTTAACTTATCTAACTCTTCTTTATCATCTCCATCATAAAGTAATAAACAGGTTGCTTTGCTTCCATCACGGCCAATTCTTCCCCTTAATTGATGGAGACTGGCTAAACCAAAAGAAGAGGCGTCATAAATAACCATTAAATCTGCATTCGAAACATCAATGCCAACCTCAATAACAGTAGTTGAAATTAGAATTGGAGTCTTACCACTTTCAAAGTCTTTTAAAGCGAAATCTTTATCATCTTGTTCCAACTTTCCGTGCAAAAGCCCAACTTTTCCAGGAAATTTAAGTAAATATCTAGCATATAAAGTTTCGACTGAAGTCTTCTTATTATCTTCTTCAATAATTGATGGAGCAACAATAAACACTCGTTTATTCTGACTAAGTGATTCATTTATTCTATTGTATAAAATTTCAGAATTGCTTCTAATGATTTGGGTCTTAATTTTACGTTCTTGGTGAGGGAATTCTTCGAGAGTGGAAACATCCAAATCACCATACAAAGTCAATGCCAAAGTTCTGGGAATTGGAGTTGCAGACATCAACAATAAATCAGCATGATCTCCTTTAGATGCAAGATGCATTCTTTGGTTAACGCCAAACTTATGCTGCTCATCAATAACGGCAAGTCCAAGTGATAAATAATTGATATCTTTCGAGAACAAAATATGTGTTCCAACAACAATATCAACTTCCTTATTTATTAAAGTTCTTCGGACCGCGCTTCTTTGAGTAACATTCATAGATCCAGTTAATAAACAAACCTTAATTCCTAAAGGAGTAAACAAGGAACGCAAATTACGATAATGTTGTTTAGCGAGAGCATCAGTAGGCGCCATAAGAGCACCTTGGTCTCCTCTTAAATAGTTAGCGTATAAGAGAATCTCTGCAACCAAAGTTTTGCCTGTACCAACATCACCTTGGAGAAGTCGATACATCAAATTTGGCTTATTCATGTCATTCAGCATTTCTTCTACCGCTTGCTTTTGATCGTTTGTTAATTGGTAGTCAAGAGTGGCAATAAAACTATGTATTTTTTCTAAATCAATTAAGGTCTTTTTATAGTTAATCGATTCTTTGTTCTGGTTACGAATTATTTGCGTTTTCAAAGAAAACAAAAGACATTCTTCATATTTTAAAACTCGAAGGCCTTTGTAAATATCATCATCGTTTTTAGGTTTATGTGCAAAATATAGTGCTTCGTATTTACTTAGTAAACGATACTTTTTAATATAATAGGTCGGAATTTCGTTCCATAAATCATTTGGGCCAATCAGCGTAAATGCTTTATCAACTAAACGTATAAATTCAAAGTTATCTATTCCTTTTGGCAAAGAATATATTGGCTTTAAATAATTCCCATCAACAACTTGTCCTTTGTTGATTGAAAGAAGATTTATTTTGTTCTTTTTTAAATCATAATAGCCAATTAATGTATAAAGTTCATTCGAATCGTTTAAATTTTTACTTAAATAAGGTCTATTCCAGGCTTCAACATAAAAGACGTTTTTCTTTTCGCTTACAAAAGTAAATTTAGTCACAGACATGGATGAAAAGCGTCTTGTGAGGGGCGCGCCAACAATATGGCCTACTAAAACAACTCTTTCCTTGTCTAATAAATTGTTTTCATGAGTAGGATGCAAATCGTCATACCTTCGTGGCAAATGAAAAATTACATCTTTGAAAGAATGAATTCCAACTTGATTTAAAGCCTTGTTAATACGATCAGATTTAGTTAAGTTCATAATTAAAAAAAGGCCATAGGCCTTATTTTATTCAACGCCAAGAAGGAAAGAATAAACTGGTTGGTTTCCATCGCGAATATCAAATTCCACATCACGGAATTTTTCTGGTAATTCTTTGCGAATTTTTTCAGCATCTTTTTCATCGACATCTTCACCGATGAAGATAGAAACAAGATATGAGTCTTCGTCAATCATTTGTTCTAACAATTTGTATAAAGAATTTATTTTGTTCTTTTCACACACAACAATCTTTTTGTCATAGATACCCATAAAGTAATTTTTAGTCACTTCAAATCCGTCGATTGTTGTATCTTTGATGGCGTAAGTAATAGCGCCAGATTTAAGAGCGGCAAATGAAGCTTTCATATCTATCAAATTATTTTCAACTGAAGAATCAGGATTGAAAGATGACGCGGCAACAATGCCTTGTGGGATTGTTTTTGTAGAAATGACGCGAACATCAATTTCATCGGTTAAAACATCAGCAGCTTGCAAAGCAGCCATAATAATATTTGAGTTGTTTGGTAAAACAAACACTGTTTTCGCTTGGCATGATCTAATGGCAGAAATAATATCTTCAATAGAAGGGTTCATGGTTTGACCACCGCTTACAATCTTGTCGACGCCAATTTCTTTGAAATAATCATCTATGCCTTTGCCAGCGGAAATAGCCACAATGGCGAATTTCTTCTGGGCAACTGGAACAGGAGCAATATTAATCTCTTTTTCATTTTCTTTAACGCTAGAGCATGACAGATTATCTATTTTAATTGAGACAAATTCCCCAAAACTCTGAGCATAAGTCAAAATAGAACCAGGATTCATTGAATGAAGTTTAACACTTACTCGTTTCTCTTTCGATTCTAATTCAACAGAATCGCCTCGAGATTCAAGAACGCTGATAAAACGATTTTCAATATAAGGGTTTTTGTTGTTGTCTAAGCAAAGATTGAGCGTAAATTCAATATTGTAACCCGTCTCACCAGAATCAACTTTATTTGCACTATCAACGCTTGTAGCTAAATTCTTCTCGATAAAAACGCCATTCAAGGCACATTCCATGCCTTCAAGAATTTTCACAAGACCAGCACCGCCACTATCAACAACGCCTACTTCTTTTAAAACTGGAAGAAGATCAGGAGTTCTCTTTAACGATGCTTTAGCTTCACTAACCATTAAAGACATGGCTTTTTCAATTGACATATCATTAGTGACTTTATCAGCTAAAGACTCGCTAGACTCGCGAATTACAGTTAGGATTGTTCCTTCAACTGGTCTCATAACTGCTTTGTAAGCCACGCTAGAGCCATTTGAGAAAGCATCTACTAAATCCTCAACCTTAATAATTTTCTTGTCTTTTAAAGACGCAGCAAATCCTCTGAAGATTTGACTTGTAATAACGCCAGAGTTGCCTCTTGCGCCCATGAGCAAGCCACGGGAAAACAAATTTGCAATTGTATACACATCGTCATCATTTCGGTTTTGAACTTCTTTAGCTCCGCTTGTGAGGGTTAAGTTCATATTCATTCCTGTATCACCATCTGGGACAGGAAAAACATTTAAAGCATCAATCTCAGGATAATGATTATAGAGATTGTTTGCGGCCGAGATGACCATCTGTTTCAATATTTGACCATTAATTGAACGCATATTAATCTATCCTTTTCAAATTTTGAGCAAACACATTTACTGATTTAACTTTCGATTCAAAAGTTTTTTCAACCACGTATTTAACACGTTTTTGTACTTCGCATAAAACTTCCGTTATTTTCACATCGAATGCAACAACAACATATAGATCGATAGTAATCAAATTCTTATCTTGAGAAGCAATAACGCCTTGCGTAAAACTGCCTTTCTTCAAGATTTCAACAATTGCATTATTTAAAGAATTTTTTCGACCAATACCAACAATTCCATAGCACTGTAAAACAGCATCAGCAGCCACTGAAGCAATAGCGTCATTGGAAATTGTAATTGCACCGAACTTGGTTTTTGTTTTAATTGCCATAATAAATTATAGATAAATAAATTATCTATCGGTTAATATATCATAACTCTTCACTAAAAGCAAAAAATGGTCAGCTTAAATAGATAAAAGTGAGACTAAATCACTAGCAAAATCACCATAAGCTAAAAGAAGATGATTGCCGCATGGAGAAGTCAAAACTTGTTCGATTGGTTCATGAAAACGAACTTTAATTTGGGAACGACATAAATTTGAACGATGCAAGTTTTCAATAATCTTACCAGAATAAACACTGAATTTATTTAGTCTTGCATCTAGTTTTAAGATAGTTACTGAACTAGAACTCATTTCTCCCACAATGCCAACACCAATTCCGCTTTCAAAATGGGTATCCAGTTTTACTGATTTGCACATATTTAAAGGCAAAGTGCAGTGAGCTAAATAGGCAAAGTTTTGAGTAGAATTTAAATAACTTGGATTACATTGAAATGACGGCTTTTTAAAACACTTATTCAAAATATGCATGCTCAACATTGCTGGAACATCACCCTCACATGTTGCGGTGATACGCTCACTATTGAGAATGGCCAAAGCAAGACAAGAAGTAGAATGAAA
>CAZLUI010000013.1:14409-19805 GCA_964562705.1 uncultured Staphylococcaceae bacterium | reverse complement strand
TATCTTCAAAGAAGAAAGCTTTGCGAATTAATTTGCCTTCTTCATCTCGAATGGAAATGTTCTGAAGGTTAGGTTCACTTGAAGAAAGTCTTCCAGTTGCCGTTAATGCTTGGTTGAACATTGCATGGATTTTGCCATCTGGATAAACTTGAGAAATCAAACTAGTCACATATGTTGACAATAATTTAGCGTATTTACGATAGAGCAAAATAGCTGGAACAATTGGATGAAGGTCCGCTAATTCTTTTAACACTTCTACTGAAGTAGAAAGTTTCTTGTTAGCGGGTTTCAAACCCAGTTTATTGAACAAGATATCGCCCACTTGCTTTGGAGAATCAATATTGAATTCTTCCTGGGCGAGTTCGTAGACCGCTTTTTTCGCATTTTCTAAATTTATTTTGAAAGTTTCACCCATATCTTCAAGAGTTTTTACATCGAGTGGAAAACCTTCGATTTCCATCTCTGCTAAAACATTGCATAATGGTACATCCACTTCGTTATATAGTTTTAAACATTGACGTTTATCAATTTCTGAGAAGGCTTTATTAGAACATTTTAAACAGCCACTGGCGATTCTGACGGTGCGTTCTGGATTAGAATTGTCAAATAAAGAAAGTTCTTCGTCTTTTGTAGATGAAATATCCATGCCAAAATATCTTAAGGTTGAATCAACATCACCAGTCATTGACGTATCGAGGATATAAATAGCAAGTAAGGCATCAAATAATAATCCATCGATGGCGATATTCTCGTGAGACAAGGCGACTTTAATGGCTTTAAAATCAAAACAACATTTTTTAATTTTGTCACTTTGAAGGAGGTCTAAAGTTGCTTGGTCTTTTTTAACATCTTCTAAAGTTAAATAGTAATGGTTTGTTTCACTAGATATGGCTATGCCATAAATTTGAGAACGATTGTAATTGCCAGGCTCAATATCTAGAGCAACACCAATAATTGAACCAAATTCTTTTCCTTTTAGTGAAGTAACTTTTTCAATATTTAAATCTATGTTTTCGGAATTTGATTTTTGCAAGTTGTTTGGCAAACGATTTAAGAATTGCTTTAGTTCATATTTGTTACAGAAGGTATTAATTTTTTCAAAATCAAAACCATCGTAAACTGTATCTTTAACTTCAAAAGGCATATCAACATTTATGTCAATGGTAGCAAGGTATTTGCAGAATCGCCCCTGTTCTTGGTTAGTGATGATTGATTCACCAACTTTTGATTTCATATCTTTAGCAGCTTCAATGATATTTTCCAAGGAACCATATTCTTGGATTAATTTAGTGGCAGTTTTATCGCCAATTCCTGGAATACCGGGAATGTTATCGCTTGAATCGCCGCGAAGACCTTTGAAATCAATAATTTGAAGTGGCTGAAAGCCATAGGCTTCCGGCATCGTATTTTCATCCATGATAACCATGTTACTCAAGCCAGTCTTTAATAAAGAAATGGTGATTTTCTTTTCGATTAATTGAAGATAATCTTTATCGGAAGTGTAGATAATGACGTTGTAATCTTCTTTAGCGGCCAGTTTAGCGTATGTCCCACATACATCGTCAGCTTCATAACCTTCTTTTTCGTAGGTGAAAATATTGAGCGCTCTTAAAAAATCACGCACAATTGGCATTTGAATTTTTAAATCTTCAGGACATTCTTTACGATTGGCTTTGTAATTTGAGTCTTCTTTATGCCTAAAAGTCTTCTTATCGGTGTCAAATCCAACGAATAAGGCATCGTTTGGTTTAAGTGAGCCGAGAATCTTGTTTAGCATATTAGCAAAGGCAAAAATGGCATTGGTTGGAATGCCTTCTTTATTTCTCATAATGGATGGATTAGGTCCATAGGCGGTGGCGTAGTAGGCTCGAAATAATAATGAGTTGCCATCAATAACGTAAGCTTTAGGCATTTTGAATATCCTCCAGTTTCTTGATTTGGTTAACGACTAGTTCTTCTTTGTTATGGTTGTAATAACCTTCAACAATCACGATGCTATTTTTCTTTAAGGCGGTGAAAGAAGATTCGTAGGCATCACTGAAGATGGTGATTTCCATCTCACCACTATCATCATAAATAGTAGCAAAAGCCATAGGCTTTCCTTTTTTAGTCTTAATCGCTTTGATGCTTCTAAATATACAGGCGATATTGATATTACCATTCGAAGAAGAAATATCAGCAATATTTGTTAATGTAATGTTTGAGATTTGATCTTTGACGACTTGAAGTGGTGAACCGGAAATCATTAGTCCTAGAGCATCAAATTCTTTGTTTAGATTTTCCAAGATGTCATCATCAATATGGGCTAATGTTGGTTTTGGGAACATCGACATATCAATAATCATTTCACCAGTTGAATCACCAACCATTGAAGCGTAGTTCAAGGCCGCCGGAATATTCATTCTTAATGAAGCGCGCGATTTATCAAAAGAATCGAGAGCACCCGAGTCAATTAACGCCATCAGTTGTTTGGCGTTGAGTTTGTATTTATTCATTCTAACTACGAAATCGAAGAAATCAGTAAATGGTCTACCTTCTCTTTCGTTTATGATGTCATTCGCAGTTACACCCATCACGCCTTTTACGGCAGTAAGCGGGAAGATAATGCTATTACCTTTAATTTCATAGTCATAACTAGAGACGTTTACGTCGGGATTAGAAACAGCAATCTTAGCTGCTTTCATTTCAGAAATCGTTAATGCGAAATTTTCACTGTTGGAGTTAGAAAGAATTGAGGCATAAAATTCTTTTGGATAGTAGGCTTTTAAATACGCCATACGGCAAGTTAAAACAGCATATCCTAAAGCGTGAGAACGGTTAAAACCATAATCACCGAAACGATAGATGAGTTTATATACTTCTTCAGCGTCTTCTTTCTTGTAGCCATTTTTGATTGCTCCATCGACAAACATTTTGGAATATGAGGCTAGTTTAGTGCTGTCTTTTTTAGAAATAGCTCGTCTAAGTAGGTCAGCTTCTCCAAATGAGAATCCCGCCATTTTATTAGCAATCTGCATGACTTGTTCTTGGTAGACGATGATGCCATAAGTAGGAGAGAGAATACTTTTTAATACTTCGCTAGTGTACTTAATAGCACTCTTATGGTTCTTGCGTTTGGCGTATTCTTCAATGTTTTGCATTGGACCTGGTCGATATAAAGCAAGCAGGGCAACAATATCTTCAAATTCGGTTGGCTTTAAGGCTTTGATTGATTTACGCATTCCAAATGACTCGATTTGGAATAAACCCATTGTCTTAATTGAAGCAATTTGTTGGATAGCTTTTGGATCATCAAAAGGTATCTTTTCATCGTTTAATATGACACCTCGGCTTACTTTGATACGGTTAAGACAATCTTTAATTATTGTTAGATTTCTTAAACTTAATAAGTCCATCTTTAGGAAAGATTGATTTTCAAGATAGTCTTTTTCAAATTGCTCGATGAGATTACCATCTGAATCAACACTGACTGGAAGAACATATGGCAGAGCATCGGCGTTAATCACGATACCGGCAGCATGCAGACCACTTTGACGAGGCAAACCTTCAAGTTTGTTTGCAAGAGTGACAATTTCAAGATAGTATTTGTCATCATTAACTAGTTTTTTGAAGTCTGGCACTGTTTTATATAATTCACGTAGTGAAAGTTTTTCATCTTCTTTTTTTATTAGTTTGGTAAAGAGCTCAATATCACGTCTTTCATAGTTAAAAACTCGGCCGACATCGCCAAGAGCTTGCTTGGCTCCAAATTTTTGGACCGCAACAATTTTGGCTACTCTTTCGGTGCCGTATTTCTCACGGATGTGATTAGCAATTTCTTCTCTTCTAGTATCTTCAAAATCGATATCAATATCAGGCAATGTTTGTCTTTGCTTATTTAAGAAACGTTCAAAAATAAGCCCGTATTTTAATGGGTCACATTGAGTGATGCCTAAAACATAGGAAACAAGACAGCCAACCGCGCTGCCTCGACCTGGACCAACGATAATATTATGTGTTCTTGCATAATCGACGTAGTCTTTAACGATCAAAAAATAATCACTATAGCCCATTGAGAAGATCACTTGTAGCTCCTCGTTTAGCCGAACTTGATATGCTTCATTAGTTAAGCCTAAAGAAACGAGGCATTTATTCGCGGTTTGCTTTAAATATTCATCACTCGATAACTGTAGTTCATTCTCGTAAGTGAGCATTTTTCCACGTTTTTGAATTAATTCAAAATTAACCATGGTAGCAATCACGTTTGTTAACTCCACTTCTTCGTTTTTGTATATGTTTTCGATTGTCTTTTCATCGAGAAGAAATTCATCGCCAACACATTTCTTCTCAGTTAGAACTTCTTTGGTTTCAACGGCTTCAAGCATCTTTAGCACAATCGCGTCTTCTTTTTTAACATATCTAACAAACGGGAAGGCAACTAAAGAATAGCCATGTGAATAAGAAAAATCCCTAACGGAATTCATATATAAGATGTCATTTTTCTCTAAGCCTAAATAGAAGTGTTTAATTCCTCGGGCGAATTTTGCCAGTTGACGAGGCAAAGTTTCGCTTTGCAGTTGGTTAACTATAATTGGCTCATTCGTGCTTAAGATGACGACTAAACCATTTTGATTTTCTTTGATATAGTCAATTGTGAGTTCTTTTTTTTGATTCGCGTAATTTAGTTTGAGAAGATTTAGATATCCCTCTTCATTTAAAACAATAAAGGTGAGCAATGTATCTTCCACAATTAAATCTTCACCAACAAGAGGCTTGAACCCCTTTTCTTTGGCTTTAAGAACAAATTTAGGAACACCGGTCATGTTCTCGTAGTCGGTCAATGATAAAATTTGGTAGCCTAAAAGCTTGGCTTGTTTCAAATATTCTTCAAGCTTTAGTCCACTTTTAAGGTAAGAGTAACCACTATACACATGCAGGGGTGTAAAGTTCATAATATAATTATAATTTCTTATTAAGAAAAAAGGTATCAATATTTGACACCTTTTTAAGATTTGAGACTATTTTAGCAATTCGTCTAAGTCAGAAAGTAGTTTTGGCAAGTCGTCGAGGCTTTTAAGTTTGGCGCCACTAGCTTGGCTATGACCGCCTCCGCCATACTTGATAGCGACCTTTTCAACGGAGATACCATCGCTCCTTATCGAAATTCGATAGCAACCCTTTGGCTCATCATAGGAAACGCTGAGCCAAATGTGGATATTGTCGTAATGATCAAATAGACCAAGGCAATCTTTGCCTCTTTCTGGTTGAACGTGAAGTTCATCTAGAGTTTCTTTTTCCATGACATAATAGGCAACTCCCTGAGGAGTGATATGGTAATGACCTAAAACCCATTTTGTAAATTCAATCGAAGAAATATCTTCGCTATACATTTCTTTATATATTTTTTCAACCTTTAG
>CAZLUI010000013.1:4692-14309 GCA_964562705.1 uncultured Staphylococcaceae bacterium | reverse complement strand
AAGTTATCTTTGAGCCAATAATACATTCCCATTTGGGAGCCAATTGCATCATAATCTGGACGAATATGACGAAAAATAGCGATACGATTGTATTTTTGAATTAGTTTAGTGGCTTTGGCAAATTTACTGTTAAATTTTTGGGTCCGATTAATTATCTCAGAATCAATTAGTGTTTTCATTGCTATTATTGTAAATAATTATCTATCTATATTCAAATAAAAAAGACGATTCCGAAGAACCGCCTTTAATATTAGATTCAATGATTATTCAACGTAGTTGATAAAATCTTGAGCGCTGAACCATAAACCAACATCTGTGCCATCAGCTTCGCGATATGCTGAAGCATCTGGTAATTTGCTGGAATCAAAGTTTCCGAGTGAAGCGCCACTTGTAACGAATTGTTCAAGTGTGTGTGGAAGTGAGGACATAACTGAATCACCCATATATGGGTTTTCAATTGTGATTGGTGTTTCAAGCAATTTGCCATCATCACCATATGGCCAGAGGATTGTTTCTGGAATTTCAAGACTAACAGCGGCTTTTTCTTCAGCAGTTAATGGATATGATGGAACTGCAGCACCTGCAACGTGGTTCTTATCATGATACATAGTTCTTGCATAACCGTAATAGATCATAGATCCAGCAGTAATGAAGTCTTCATTGATTTCAAAGCTGTATGAGAAGACTAAACCATCATTGATGTACATGCCATCAAACGCAGTTGTCTCGTGGACTAGTGGTGTTGCATATTCTGTATCAGTTGGAGCATAGGTCCATCCCCAAACTCTTTCAGCGGAAGTTAATCCAAAGTTAACATTGCCTTTATAATTGACAACTAATTTATCTCCACTTTTTGAAGCAGAGAATGATTCGACACATTCATAAGTTTCCTTATATGCACCAGCAAAATAGGCATATGTCTCTTTAACTGAACTAATTCCAGCAACTAAAGCTGAAGACATTCCACCACCTTGTGAGTAGTTAGCTAACATTCCTTCGACTGTGTCTCTGGAAATAGCAAATGAGTAAGCATCATCAACTTTGGCATTACGTGTGTAAACGTAATTGATTTTGCTGTCAGCTTCCCAAATTGAAGCGTTAGCTTTGTAAGAGACTGGTGTTGAGGCTAATCCGTCACCATCAGGATCGGCTGTTGCAGCTTCTTTGCTATATGGATAGTTGGTGTAATCTTGTGATAAAACAACAACACCATTATCATAGCTTTTGAATGTTTCTTTTGAACTTAAGTCATGAACACTCTCTTCGTAAACTGATTCTTCTTTGCCTGAATCGAATGCCCAATATGGAGAATAGTCTAAATTTTGATAGGTAACTGACTTAACGGCTTTATCACTTGCGTCAATAACGCCATCAGCATAGATACCTTCAATTGCTTCGGTTGTAAGTTCGCCTTCTGCCAAACCTTTAACAAATTCACCCAATTTGTTAGTCGGAGTGCGGCCACCTTCGCCACAGCTTGCTGTCATGCATGCGATAAGCAATGCACTGGGAATTAATTTAATATATTTATTCATAAATAATTCTCCTTTCTTTTTATTGCGTATATATTACGAGACAATTTTGAAATAGTCAAGCAGGAAAAAAGCACTCGGCTTGAGTGCTAATATATTTCTTTTTTGAATTTATGTAAGCGATTACTTTTTATAAAAACTATAAGTATCACGCGCAATCATAACTTCTTCATCGGTGGGAATAATGGCAACTTTTATCTTGCTATCCGGAGTCGATAGCAGAGCTTCTTTACCACGAATTGTGGCGTTAAATTCCTTGTTTATCTTCACTCCAAGAGCCTCACCAATTGTATCGCAGATCTCTTCTCTTGTGCGGGCTGAGTTCTCTCCAATACCAGCTGAGAAAACGATGATATCAGCGCCACCAAGACGAACAAAGTATTGACCAATGTAATCAGCGATGCGGCGAATGAATAATTTATTGGCAAGAATTGCGCGTTTATTTCCTTCATCACAAGCGTTAAGAACGTCACGTGAGTCATTTGAGACTCCGGAAACACCTAAGAATCCCGATTGTTTGTTGAAGATTTGATACATTTCTTCAACGTTCTTACCAGTGCATTTGCATAGGTAATTCATTACCGAAGGATCTAAGTCACCAGTTCTTGTACCCATCATGATTCCACCTAAAGGTGTAAGACCCATTGAGGTGGCAACACATTTACCATCTTTAATGGCGGTGATGCTAGCTCCAGAACCGATGTGACAAGAGATAATTCGAGGATGTTTTACTTCAGGGATATATTTGACGGCAACTTCAGATAAATATTTATGGGAAGTACCATGAGCACCATAGCGGCGGCAATCATACTTTTCAGTGAATTCATAAGGAATTGGGAATACGTAATCTTCCTCTTCCATGGTTTGGTGAAAGGCTGTATCAAAAACAGCGACGTTGGTGACATCTGGAAGGATCTTCTTAAAGGCTCTAAAACCAACAAGATGAGCCCTGTTATGAAGGGGGGCCAGAGGAATGAGTGATTCAATCTTGTCTTCGGTGTCTTTAGTGAATAGTTCTGAATGAGAGAAATACTTGCCACCTTGGACGATTCTATGACCGACGGCTTTAATTTCGTTCATGTCTTTGACAATGCCTTTTTCAAGCATAGCTTGGACAACGAGTTCAACCGCCTTCGCGTGGTCTAAAATTGGGAGAATTTTCTTCTCACTTTCGCCATTCCATTTAATACCAAAAATTGCATCTTCATGACCAATTCTTTCCGCATTTCCAGAACACAAAACTTTTTCTTCTGGCATCTCATAAAGTTTAAATTTCAAACTTGAACTGCCAGCATTAACCGCCATTACTTTTGCCATATCAAAATACCTCTAATGTGTAAAATTATAATGGCAGTTTGTCTTATTTTCAATAAAGGTAAAGTGCTTTCATCTTCTTCTTTTCAAGAAAACAGTATGTTAAAATAAGAATAATTTTATGGCATTCGGAATTTTATATGATTATCTAGTCGGTCAAACAATTGACGCTTACACCTACTTTGGCGCTCACTTTGAGAAGCAAAAAGATGTTGAGGGCGTCATGTTCCGTCTTTATGCTCCTTGCGCTGAAGATGTTTCTCTTATTGGTGAATGGAACAACTGGGATGTCACAATTGATAAAATGAAGAAGATTGATATTTCTGGTACTTGGGAACTATTCATTCCTGGACTCAAGAATTATCAAAGTTACAAATTCCATTTTAAAAATGCAAAAGGTAGATACGTTGATAAGGCTGATCCTTTTGCTTTCTATAGCGAATATCGACCAGCCACATGCTCTCGCTTATTTGATTATCGCGGTTTTATTTGGCATGATGAAACATTCATGAAAACTCGTAGTCGTTGCTTTGGAAAAGCAATGTCAATCTATGAACTCCATTTAGGCAGTTGGAAAGGCCAAGTTGATGGCCGTAATTTATCATATGAAGAAGTTGCGGATTACCTTATTCCTTATGTAAAAGACAATGGTTTTACTCATGTTGAAATCATGCCGATTGTTCAATTCCCATTCGATGGTTCTTGGGGTTACCAAGCTACTGGATTTTTTTCAGTCGATTCTCGTTATGGCAATCCAAAACAATTGATGAGTTTCGTTGATAGAATGCATCAAGCCGGTATCGGTGTCATTCTCGACTTCGCACCAGTTCACTTCGCGAAAGATGAGTTTGCTTTATATAACTTTGATGGGGCTCACCTATTTGAATACGCTAATCCAAAAAGAAGGATATCTCCTTGGGGCAGCGCTTATTTTGATTTAGGCAAAGACCCAGTTCGTTCTTTCTTGATGTCATCGATGAACTATTTCATCAGTGAATGTCACTTTGACGGCATCAGAATGGATGCGGTTAGCAATATGCTTTATATTGATGGCAACAAAGATAAAGGGCAAAATGATGGTGCGATCGAATTTTTAAAACGCAGTAATTCCTATCTTCATGACCGACATTCATCCTTGATGATGATTGCGGAAGATAGCTCTGATTTCTACGGAGTTACTAAGCCTCTTGATCAAAACGGCATCGGCTTTGACTACAAATGGGACTTAGGTTGGATGAACGATACTTTGAAATATTACCAATTAGATCCAATTTATAAAAAATATGAACACAATAAATTAACCTTCTCGATGGCGTATTTCTTCAACGAGAACTTCTTGCTGCCTTTCTCTCACGATGAAGTCGTTCATGGTAAAGGCACTATCATTAATAAAATGTGGGGCAACTACGAACAGAAGTTTGCCCTGCTTCGTAACTTATATACATATCAGTTTGCTCACCCAGGCAAGAAACTTAACTTCATGGGCAACGAACTCGCTAGTTTCGATGAATGGAATGAATCAAAATCTTTGCCTTGGGTTTTAAAAACATATCCAAAGCATGATTCAATTTCTCGTTTGTTTAGAGATTTAAATCTTATCTATAAATACGAACCAGCAATGCATAGCAATGAATATAACCCCAATAATTTCAATTGGCTCATGGTGGATAACAATAATGATTCTATCTTAGCTTTTGAGAGGTTTGACGCGAACACTAGACTCGTCTTTGTTTTTAATATGACGAGCAATTATTATGAAAACTATGAAATAGGTGTCAATATTGATGGCACATATGAAGAGATATTTAACTGCGATAAAGACGTTTATGGTGGATCAAACCAATACAATGGTCTTCCAGTTAAAAGTGAGGAATTTGGCCCTTATAACAAGCCATATAAAATCAGGATTAAAATTGCTTCATTTGGAGCAATGATATTTAAATATAAAAGGAATAAATAGTTATGAATATGTTTTCCAACACGGAAGCCTTCAAACAGGCTTTCAAACTTCGATTAGCGGAGAAATACTCCAACACCATCGAAGATAGTCACATCACCGAACAATACGATATTTTAGGCGAAATGATACGTGACTACGCTAACTATGATTGGCGTAATGTTCTTGAAGAAGTTAAAAGCGAAAATAAGAAGCAACTCATTTATTTTTCCATGGAATTTTTGATGGGAAGATTGATGAGTAACAACCTTCAAAATCTTGGTATATATGATATCGCTAAACAAAGTTTAGCAGAACTGGGCATTGATCTAAATAAAGTTGAAGATCAAGAATCTGATGCTGGACTTGGCAATGGTGGTCTGGGCCGTCTTGCTGCCTGCTTTTTAGATTCAATTTCATCCCTTGGCTATCCAGTTCAAGGTAACTGCATTCGTTATGAATATGGTTTCTTCCGTCAATTAATTCAAAATGGTAAGCAATTTGAAGTCCCAGATCAATGGCTCGCGAATGGTAACGTGTTTGAAGTTAGAAAATCTAAACACTCTGTCGAAGTCGAATTTGGCGGTTTCACCGAAACATATATTAAAGCTAATGGTGAATTTGGCATGCGCACGGTTAATGCCACCCATGTTAAAGCTGTGCCATACGATGTCGCAATTGTCGGATATCGTAACAAAGTTACCAATACTTTACGTCTATGGTCAGCTGAACCAAGTGAAGTGAATTTACCAAAGCACACTTCATTTGAAAATTATTTGAATACTCTAAAAGAGCTATCACATGGTCTATATCCTGATGATTCAACTGAACAAGGACGTTTGTTACGTTTAAAACAACAATATTTTCTTGTTAGCAGTGGTCTTCAAAGTGTTCTTCGCGGTTATTATCGTCGTAAACATACCTTACTTGATTTAGACAAACATTTTGTGTTTCAACTTAACGATACTCATCCAATTTTAGCTATTCCAGAATTGATGCGTTTAATGATGGATATGTATGGTTATGGTTGGGATGAATCTTGGGAAGTGGTAAAACACTCTTTGGCCTACACCAATCACACCATCATGCAAGAAGCACTCGAAAAATGGCCTGTTCAATATGTCCAACAAGTATGTCCACGTTGCTATATGATCATTGAAGAAATCAATCGTCGCTTCAATCAAGAACTCGCTGAGAAAAATGTTGATATGGGCAAGCGTTATGCGATGCAAATCATCAAAGATGGACAAATTCATATGGCAAATTTAGCCATATATTCCTCCTTCTCTGTCAACGGGGTGGCCAAACTGCACACCAATATTTTGGAGCACGAAACTTTCAAAGAATTCTATGAATTATTTCCTCATAAATTCAATAACAAAACTAACGGGGTTACTCATCGCCGCTGGCTGATGTATGCTAATCCAAAACTAGCTCATTTAATCACTAGCAAAATTGGTGATAAGTGGATTTTAGACATGGAGCACGAAATTGGCAAATTTGATAAGTTTGTTAATGATGAAAAAGTCCAAGCTAAAGTCGCGGACATCAAACATGAAAACAAAGTTAAATTAGCTAAATATATCAAAGATAAAATGGATATTGATATTGATGTTAATTCCATCTTTGATGTTCAAATCAAACGTCTGCACGCTTATAAGCGTCAGTTGATGAATTTGTTCCATATCATGTACCTTTATCAACGTCTAAGCAATGATCCAAGTTACACCATGTATCCAAGAACATTTATCTTTGGAGCCAAAGCTGCCCCAAGCTATGCTTATGCAAAACGTATCATTGAACTTATTCTTGCGGTCGCGGATGTGGTCAATAATGATCCTCATGCGAGCAAGTTTATGAAGGTTGTCTTCATTGAAAACTATGGTGTCTCGTTAGCGGAACTAATTATTCCAGCCGCTGATGTCAGCGAACAAATTTCAACTGCTTCTAAGGAAGCAAGTGGTACATCCAACATGAAGTTTATGATGAATGGAGCCATTACAATTGGCACGATGGATGGCGCTAATGTTGAGATTCATGACTTAGTTGGTAAAGATAATATTGTTATATTTGGCTTAAGCAGTGATGAAGTCTTAAATTATTACGCAAACGGAGGATATTCCGCTTGGGAAATGTATAACAGTGATTCTAGAATTAAAGATGTCTTAACTTCTTTGTTTGATGGACCATGGATTACTAAACAAGATCGTTTTCAACTTATTTTTGATGAGATTATGAACAACAATGATTGTTATTTTATCTTGAAAGATTTTGGTAGTTACATCGAAGCACAAGAAAAGATATCGTCACTCTACCAAGACAAAAAACACTGGAATCAGATGTGCATCACCAACATCGCTAAAAGTGGCTATTTCACTAGCGATCGTACAATTGAAGAATATGTTAGAGATATTTGGCATCTAACTAAAGTAGGCGAATAACATGGTTAACTTAAAAGAACTATATTCATTACAAGCGTCTCTAGATGCTGAAATTGCCCAAAAACATCACGTTACCTATGAGTCAACTCATTCAAGAAGGCTTTTAGCCTTAATCGTCGAACTTGGCGAACTTGCCAATGAAACTAGATGTTTTAAATATTGGTCCAATAAATCGCCGAGCGATAAGCCAATAATCATGGATGAATTCGCGGATGGACTGCATTTCTTACTTTCATTAGGCATTCCTTTAAGAGCTAGTAAATTTGAATATGTCATTGAAAAGAGCAAAGATGATTTAACTGCCCAATTCCATCATGTCTATCGTCTTGCTACTTCTTTATTAGATCAATATGATTTAGCCCATTATGAGACTTGTTTCCAAGCCTTCTTAAATCTCACGCCATCGCTAGGCATGTCTGAACAAGATATTGTTGATGCCTACAAAGCGAAATTGTCCGTCAATTACAAGCGACAAGAAAACAATTATTAAACAAAACACTGAGCGAATTGCTCAGTGTTTTTACTTGAATAATGATGATACAAGAAACGATATGGCTCCAATAAATGCGAATATGATGGCTAGGATTGCCCCATAGGCAAGCGGCATATTAATTAGAAAAAGTAATATTCCTGCAACTAGTATCACCAGTGATAAGAAAACCAGAATGATCTTACCCCCAGGGAATTTTTGAAATAGAAAAATGGCGGCTGCTCCAAATAGCGCAATGAAAAATAAGATAAATGAAGTAAGAGCAAAAGCATTCAATGAAGCTTTGTTAAATAGATTTAGACCAGTATTTGACCCACTAAACGGGAAGAAATATGAAAGCAAAGCAAGAGCGGAGAAGGCGATTCCACCCGCCAACATAGTATTTCCAATTTTAATTGATGTTTCTTTTTTCATATTCATAATGATAACAAAAAAGTGCTGAGTGAGCACCTTTTAGAGAAGTTTGTCGATTTCTGCTTCAGAATAAACTTCTATTCCGTATTCTTTGAGAATTCTAGCCGTGACACCCATGCCGGGAATCTTGTGGCCTTGGAAGTGTCCATCATGGACCATGTGAGTGCCGCAACTTGGGGAATTTTCTTTAAGCACAACTTTATTGATACCTAAGTAACGGCACAAGGCTAAAGCCTTTCTTGCCCCATCTTCAAATTGTTTGGTGACAAGCTTTCCATCTTGACGGATGACTTGTGAACCCCTAATTTCGTTTGGTAGACGTGGAGTAGGAAGACCTCCTTCACATTCAGGACAGAATAAGACCAGTTCGTATTTTTCTTTTAGTTTTTCTACATCAGGACAATAATTGCCTTGTCCTTTGTAATTTACTTTATCGCCAACTAAACAAGCGGAAATTAATATTTTTGCCATGAAGGTATTTTACTATTTTTGATATGAAAGGTGAACACTATATTTAAAAAATAGGGTATGATTTTATTGATGAATTCAATTGAAGAGAAAATTAATCAAATCTGCAAAGATTATCCAACCAAAAACAATAACAAATCAATGATTATACTTTTTGTTGTTCTCTCTTGTATAGCTCTCGCAATTTTTATTGTCACTATTCTCAGTTTCTTGGTCTTTTAATATGAAAGTTAAAACGTACCTTTTTGAAGTTGATAATAAAACCTACGAAATACCGGTTAGATATAAGTTTCAACGCGGTTTATATTTAAGAGCGAAGAAAGATGGTTTTGTCGCCAGTGCGCCTTCACTTTTAAGTGAAGTTAAAGTAAAAAAGTTCATCCAAGAAGCGCTTCCAACTCTTATTAAAAGAGTGAACAAAAAAGTAAATATCGAACAACCAATTGGGGAGAATTATACCTACTTATTTGGTGAAAAAGTTGAAGGTCCAATCCAAGAAAAACAACTTCGTAAAATAGCCTTAGAAGAATTCACTAATCAAACAAGAGAATGCGAACAATTGATGGGCATTAAAAAGCCTTATAAAGTCCACGTTCGTAAAATGAAATCTCGTTATGGCTCCAATTCAAGAAGAACACATTCGATTAACTATCAATTGAATTTAGTTCACTTTGGCAAAGAAATCATTCGTTCGGTTGTCATTCACGAATTAGCCCACGAATATCATCGTAACCATCAAAAAGGTTTCTATGATTGCCTGTTGCAATATTGCCCAAACTATAAAACGTTACGAAGTAAATTAATCAAAGGAGTCTACAAATGATCGAATATATTAGCTCGAGACAAAATTCCAAAATCAAAGAAGTAACTAAATTATTTCAAATGTCTGAAAAGAAAGCTCAAGGCAAATTTATCATCGAAGGTTATCATCTTTTAGAAATGGCCTTATCAGCAAATGTGGTGAACGTTGTATTCTCTTTGAAAGAGGAAAAGAACGTTCCTTCTTCAATTCCTCAATACAT
>CAZLUI010000013.1:0-4592 GCA_964562705.1 uncultured Staphylococcaceae bacterium | reverse complement strand
AACACTTGTTCCATTGCAATAACAAGAATAACGGCGACAGTTCCTTGAATACAGTCAAAAGCTGAACTTAGAAGTGAACCCCAACCATACAAAATAACATAACATACTAAGTATGTTAATATCATCCAAATGGCTCCTATGATAAATGAGAGCCATTTAATTTTACGAGGAAATATTTTGTGTAATAAGCCGATGATAATAGCTTCCCCACCTTTAGCGACAATGGTGAACGGAATAAATAAAAAGCCGCCCAAAGTCAAGTCCGCTAAGCCTCCAGCAATCGCTCCGATAAGAGCGCCCCACCATGGACCAAGTATAACTGCCCCTAACATAATAAAGGCATCGCCGAAGTTAAGATATCCTCCTCCGGCGTATTGAATTGAAGCGAATGTTGTTAATACATATGCGATAGCGGCGAACATCGCAGCTAAACACATTTTTTGGGTAAAAGTTTTCATTAGTGAATTATAGCAAATAAAAAAACTAATTCATCTTTAACGATAACTAAAAAACTAGTTATCTTATAATTTATAATCGATGAATAATCGCTAATTTGCATCAAATTCGCAAAATCTTCCTCTTTTGTGCGAGTGTGTTATAATACATACGCTTAGAAAAGAAGTAGTAACTTAGTTAATCTATTTGATAGGGAATGTGGAAGAGTGGAACCCACACGCTGATAGAGTAAGTGAATTCACCTTGGAGCAATTCTATGTAATGTGGAACGTCGGTCGCGTTAAGATCTAGAGCTAAATTCAAATATGAATCGAAAAAGGATGGCACCACGGATAAATATTTCGTTCCTGTGTGTCATTTTATTTTGTTTTAGGAGGTATAAAGATGAATGAATCAATTCAAAAAGTTAATGAATTAAAAGAACAAATCATTAATGAAATTAATGCAGTTAATGACGCTGCATCGCTAAGAAGTGTTCAAGAGAAACACTTATCAAAGAAATCACCACTCAGTGGCATGATGTCACTAATCAAAGAACTAACTGGCGATGAACGAATCGCCTTTGGTCAATCTATGAACGACGCTAGAAAAGCAGTTTCTGAATGTTTTGCCAGCAAAGAAAAAGCTATCAATGATGAAATTATTAAAAACAAACTCGAGAAAGAGAAGATCGATATTACTCTTCCAAGCGTTTCTTACAAGATGGGTGGAATTAACCCATTCTATTTAATCCAAGATGAAATGATCGATATTTTCACTTCCATGGGTTATCAAGTGGTGGAAGGACCAGATGTTGAAAGTGATTATTTTAACTTTGAACGTATGAATATTCCTGCTAATCACCCTGCTCGTGAAATGCAAGATTCCTTCTATATTACTAACTCTGTTCTTTTAAGAACACATACCTCGCCAGCCCAAGCTCATGCGATGGACGCTGCTAAAGGCCAACCTTTAAAAATCATCTGCCCAGGCAAGTGCTATCGTCGCGATGATGATGACGCCACTCACTCCCATCAATTTGGTCAAATTGAAGGTTTAGTCATCGATAAGGGCATCAATCTAGGTAACTTAAAAGCAACTTTGGAGCTTTTCTTGAGAAAAATGTTTGGTGAAAAACGCGAAGTTAGATTTAGAAGTTCATATTTTCCATTTACAGAACCTTCTGTTGAAGTTGATATTTCCTGCATGGAATGTCATGGCAAGGGTTGCCCAATTTGTAAAGGTACTGGCTATATTGAAATTTTAGGAGCAGGTATGGTTCACCCACATGTTCTTGAAATGTCTGGCTACGATCCAAAAGAATATAACGGCTTTGCCTTTGGTATTGGCATTGAACGTGTTGCTATGCTTCGTTATGGCATCGATGATATTCGTAAGTTTTATCAAGGTGATGTTCGATTTATCGAACAGTTCACCAGAAAATAGGAGATCAAGAAAATGAAAGTATCATTAAATTTAATCAAAAAATACATTGATTTATCTAGTCTCACAACCGATGAGATTGTTCACCGATTAACTTTTGCTGGTGTTGAAGTTGAAGGAGTAAGTACCCTTGCAAGTGGCACCAACCTTACAGTTGGCCAAGTTCTCACTTGTGAGAAGATGCCTGATAGTGATCATTTACATCTAACAACAGTTGATACTGGTAGCCATGGCATTTTACATATCGTTTGTGGCGCCCCAAATGTCCGTGTTGGACTAAAGGTTATCGTTGCTCTTGATGGGGCAAAATTACCTGGTGGCACCATTAAATCTGGTAAAGTACGCGGTCACGATTCTCAAGGAATGCTTTGTTCCTTGCTTGAACTTGGGGTTGAAGCAAAATTCTTATCTGAGGCTCAAATAAAAGGTATCGAAGAATTACCTGAAGATGCAGTCGTTGGAAACGACAATGTTTTAAACCTTTTAGGTTTAGATGATGTCATTCTTGATTTAAAATTGCTCGCTAATAGAAGCGATCTTTATAGTGCAATTAATGTAGCTAAAGAGCTCGAAACTCTTTTTGAAATCAAAACTAATGTTCCAGAATTTAAAAACGATGAGAACAAAAAGCTTCCATTTGTTGTTAATTCGTTGACTGAGCGTTGTTCACAATTCTCTGCTCGCGTAGTGAAAAATATCAAAGTCAAAGAATCGCCAAAATGGCTGAAAGATATTCTCTTCTCATCTGGCATCCGTTCCATCAACAATATTGTTGATATTGGTAACTATGTCATGCTTGTGACTGGCCAACCTCTTCATATGTACGATTTAGATAAGCTTCCAAAACAAGAACTTATTGTTCGTGATGATCATGAAGGTGACTTTGTCGCTCTTGACGAAAAAACTTATAAAATTCAAAAAGGCGATATTGTCATCACTTCAAATGGTGAGGTAATGTGCCTTGGTGGAGTCATGGGGTCACTTAAATGTGCCGTTGATGAAAACACCAAGAACGTCGTGATCGAAGCCGCCAACTTTGATTTTGCCTCAGTTCGTCGTACTTCCATTCGTCTTGCTTTAGCAAGCGATTCATCCATGAGATTTGTTAAGGGTGTTAACCCAAATCAATATGACAAAGTTGAAAACTTAACCGCTATCTTATTAAAAGATTTATGCGATGCGAAAGAAATTGGTGAAATCCATACTTATCTTAAAGATAAATATGTTCAAAAAGTTATTGTTTCATCCGTAAGTTATATTAACGGACGCCTTGGTACAGACTTCTCTGATAAGGAAGTTATTTCCGCTTTGAGCAGAGCTTTCATCAATGTCAAAGAGGAAGGTGACAAACTTATTTGCACAATTCCTGATTGGAGAATCGACATTAGTGGTGAAGCCGACTTAAGTGAAGAAGTTATTCGTATTCTGGGCTTTGAACATGTTAAGAGCGAACTGCCAAAGATGCGTTTAAGTGTCGGAGCTTTAGAAGATAATCTCGCCAAAAAGCGAACTATCCGTAGCTTCCTTCGTGGTTTAGGCCTCGATGAACAAATCACCCTCACGCTCATACGCGAACGCGAATTAAAAGATTTTGCAATCTTGAATAAAGAATCGGCTTATAAAGTCTTAAATCCGCTCAGTGATGAACACGAATGCGTAAGATTAAATATCTTGCCATCTTTGATGAACGCTTTATCATTTAACATCAATCGTTCAAATGAGAATTTAGCTTTCTTTGAAGTGAGCGATTTATTCTCCGAAGAAAAGAAACATATCCATCTTGCTATCTTATTGGCAGGCAATGATTTAAGAAGAGGCCATATGAGTGGTGAAGCATATAACTTCTATCACATGAAAGGTCTTGTTGATGGCTTGATGAGTTTATTTAGTATCGATGAAAAGAGATATTGTTATGAACGCGCTAATACTGAAGAATTACACCCTGGTAAATCAGCAAATGTTAAAGTAGATGGAAAAGTCATGGCGACATTTGGTGAACTCCATCCTAATACCATTAAAAAATACGGTTTAGGCGCTTTAAACTGCGTCGTCTTAGAAATGGATCTTGATGCTCTGTTTAATGTGAAGACCAGCGCTAAGAAGGCTGAAGTCTTATCCCGTTTCCCTTCCGTTGAACGTGACTTTGCTATTGTTCTAAAAGACAATATTTCTGCTAGCCAAGTAGTCCAAGAAATCAAAAAAGTGAATCGTGAGCTCATTCGTAAGGTTGACATCTTTGATGTCTATCGTGGCGAACACATTCAGGAAGGCTTTTATTCACTAGCCTTGTCAGTCACCTTCTCTTCAATGGAGAAGACTTTAACCGAGGCTGAAATCTCTGGTCTACAAGAATCAGTTATTAAAGCTTTAGCTTTGAAATTTAATGCGGAGTTAAGAAAATGATCTTAGATGTAAATAGAATTGATTCCAAACCAGTTGTTATCGAGGAAGATGTTTCTTTTCCACATGAACAATTTAAATACACTGATCCGTTGGTGGACATTCTTTCTTGCCACGTTAAAGTAACAGCAGTGAATTTCAATGACTATGTCGAAGTTAACGCTCAAGTGGTGGCAGAAGTAAAAGTCATCAGCAGTTATTCGTTGAAATCTTTCACTTACATTATGCACACGCACGATAACCTTCATTTTGGAGCGGTTATTGAAGAAGGCGATGAAGATATCATCCTTTATAAAGGAAATGAAATCCATCTT
>CAZLUI010000012.1:18075-19878 GCA_964562705.1 uncultured Staphylococcaceae bacterium | reverse complement strand
GTTGCGTTTAGTTTTTCAATTGGGTAGCGTATTAATTGTAATTACAATTTTCAGTTCTTTTAATTCTTAACTTGTTTTACACTCAGCAAAATGGTAAACTCTCAATCGTAACTTTCTTTAGGACCTAACGGCCTAAGGCGGAAGGAGTTAATTATGAAAAAAGGTATTCATCCAGAGACCCACAAAGTCACAGTCACCTGTGTCTCCTGTGGAGCAACATTTGAAACACATTCAACCAGCAAATCAATTCACGTTGATACATGTTCAAATTGCCATCCATTCTACACCGGAAAACAAAGATTTATTTCCACTGATGGACGTGTCGACCGTTTCAATAAGAAATACGGCTTAAAAAAATAAATTAATTTATAGAAAAACCCAGCCGTGAGAATGACTGGATTTTTTTATTTCAAAGGAGACTTAAAAATGAAAAGATTATTAAAAACAGTTGTTGCTTTTGGTTCGATGCTATTTCTTCTCACTGGTTGTGGCGAATTACCATCGAGTATTTCCTCTAGTGATTCATCAGCGACCACCTCTAGTTCTGAGAGTTCATCAAACAGTAGCAGTTCTTCTAGTTCTGATGTTTCTTCGAGCAGTTCATCAAACTCTGACACTTCATCATCAAGCTCTTCGAGCAATCCTTTTGATCCTGTTTATGATGGCCATTATTATGACTCCTTAGACACATCAAAAAATGGTGATGCTTTTAGAAGGGATTTAGGCGGTTTGATTTCGGCCGGTTTTATTAATAAAACATATGATGAATTGCCAACTTTATATGTTGATAAAGGCGCCGACATGGTTGATGGTAAGATGATTGGCTTTTACACAGGAACTAAATATAAAAATTTTAAAGATGGAAATATGAATAAAGAACATGTTTGGCCCCAAAGCTGGTATGGATACACTTCTGGCACCGGTACCGGCACACCTGGTTCTGACGCTCACAATGTCTATCCTTGTGATGGACAATTAAATAACGTTCGTTCCAGTTATCCTTTCGATGAAATTGAACAAAAAAACGAATGGAGAGCTTACGAACAAGGTTCAAGTGGTTCATACGGGCAAGGTGGGAATGGCAATTTAGATTATGCTGCTCCAGGAGATCCTGATTCATATAATTATGTTCGCAAAACCTCTTCACCAAACGCTTTTATGCCAAGAGATATCTATCGCGGCAAAGTTGCTCGCTCAATCTTCTATGTTGCAACACGCTACTATAAAGAATCTAATTACAAAATTACTGTTACCACAAATACCGTAACTAGTAAAGATAACGGTGTTGGCAAAATAGGAAACTTAGTTACATTGCTAAAATGGAATTTGGAATTTGCACCAGATGAATTCGATAACAACCGAAACAACATAATTCACAATGATTGGCACGGAAACCGCAACCCATTCATTGACCATCCTGATTATGCTTGTAAAATTTGGGGCAACACAAATTCTGAAACAAAAGCCATTTGTGGAATATAGGGTTGTTTATACATTTTTAATGTATTAAACTAAATTATCAATTGAGGAGATTTTATTATGCACAAACGATTCAAATCACTAATTATATTTACAGGTCTTGTTCTTTTACTAACAGGCTGCAATGAACAACCTTCCAGTTCATCAACTGATACTTCCTCAGATACTTCGGTTACTGATAGTTCAGATAGTTCTTCATCTGAATATTCTGGTGAATATTATTCAACCATCTCTGCTTCTGCAACAGGAACTATCTTAAGAGATGAGCTAAATGCTTTAAACAACACAAAAAGAAAAAGAACAGTTGGCTATGATGGATTCAAA
>CAZLUI010000012.1:0-17975 GCA_964562705.1 uncultured Staphylococcaceae bacterium | reverse complement strand
GCCTACGATCCAGGGGCACACGGCGATGCTTATTATCGTGGCGTTTCGTCTAGAATCATCTTTTATTGCTGCATTGCAAATAAGAATCTTTCTTTGATTGATCAAACATCACATAGCACTTCAAACGCAAACCCAGATTATATGATGGGTAAATTGTCAGATTTGCTTAAATGGAATTTACAATATCTTCCATCAACAAGTGAAACAGCTGATACCGCTCTTCGCGTTGAACAAAATCGAAACAATGTAATTGAATCAAATGCTGCATTACAAGGCAATAGAAATCCGTTTATTGATCACCCAGAATATGCTTGCAAAATCTGGGGCAATACAAACTCAGCCACAAAATCTATTTGTGGAATGTAAACAGTTTACTAATTCAAATTAGAACAAGGAGTCCCTCATATGAAAAACAAGTTCTATATCACTACCCCAATCTACTACCCAAGTGCGGAGGCGCATATTGGGCATGCTTATTGCACGGTCATGTGTGATATTTTAGCTAGATACAAAAGACTAAGAGGAGTTGAGACATATTTCCTCACCGGCACCGATGAACACGGTGAAAAAATACAAAAGAAAGCCTTGGAAAAAGGTGTTACGCCACAACAATATGTTGATGATATCGCTGCCAAATTCCAAAGTCTTTGGAAAGCGATGAGAATCAGCAATGATGATTTCATTCGCACCACTCAAGATAGACACATTAACGTCGTAAAAGACATTTTTACTAAGCTTTATAACAATGGCGATATTTATTTAAGTAAATACGAAGGTTGGTATTGCACTCCTTGTGAGTCATTTTGGACAGATACACAAGTTGGTCCAGACCATCTTTGCCCAGATTGCCATAGACCTGTTCATAAAGATAGCGAGGAAGCTTACTTTTTCAAAACTCAAAAATATCTTCCACAGTTGTTAAAATACATGGATGAAAATCCAAAATTTATTCTTCCTATCAACAGAAAGAATGAAATGATGAATACATTCATCAAACCAGGTCTCAATGATTTATGTGTTTCAAGAACAACCTTTGATTGGGGCGTTCAAATTCGTGAAAATCCAAAGCATGTTATCTATGTTTGGATGGATGCTTTAAGTAATTATATTACCGCTTTGGGATATGACTCACATCATCCGGAATTATTCAAAAAGTTCTGGGAAGATCCAGATTGTGAAATTGTGCATGTTGTTGGGGCAGATATTTCTCGTTTCCATGTCATTTATTGGCCAATGTTTTTAACTGGCTTAGGCTTAAGAATGCCTGATCGAGTTTTTGTTCATGGTCTTCTAGACTTAAATGGTGAAAAAATGTCTAAATCTAGAGGCAATGTAGTTTCACCTCTTCCTTTAATTGAACGTTACGGTATTGATCCAGTTAGATGGTTTTTAGCTCGTGAATTTGCTTTCGGAAGCGATGGCAGATTTTCCCCGGAATTATTCGCTGAGCGCACTAATGTAGACCTAGCAAATAATTTTGGAAATTTGATTAACCGCACAACTGCAATGATTAATAAATACTTTGCAGGCAATGTCCCGGCGTTGTCTGAATTGTCTGAAACTGATAAAAATATAAGGGATTTGACGGAAAAAACACTCACTGAATACGAAATTCTTATGGACGATTTAAAGGTTAGTGAAGGTTTAGCATCAGTTACAAATCTTCTCAACGCTGCTAATAAATATATTGAAGAGACTCAGCCATGGGTCCTTGCTAAAGAAGGCAAGATTGAACAACTTGGCAACGCTATGGCTATTCTGGTTAACACAATTATTGTGTGTAATAAACTTCTTTCACCTGTGCTGGTTGAAACAAGTGAAAAAGTATTTGCTCAGTTTGGGATTAAACGTGAATTACAAGCCTATGAAATCAACAAAGAATTTTGTCCATTTGCAGGTTCGCTAGTTTCAAAAGGTGAGCCATTATTCCCGAGGCTTGATGTCGCAGTCGAGACTGAATTTATAAATTCTATTTCTAAATAAATTTCTTGTTTGTTTTTCTAAAGAAAAAAACGCTCTTTCATCTTCTAGACTCTTTTAGTATTTCCTTATAGAATATCAGTATTAAAGTCTAGGAGATTTTTTATGAAAAATAGATTAGTGTTATTACTCCCCTTGTTCTTCTATCATTAGTTAGTTGTAATAATAATTCTTCTTCTTCTTCTTCTGATACGGATACATCAACTACATCTGATACCTCAACAACATCAGATACATCATCCACTAGCACTGGAACATCATATCCGGACCCATCTAATTACTATAGCTCGATTACAGATGATATGACCGGTGGCGTTAACGGCACTTTAAGGCAAGCTCTAACCGCTTTGATTAAACCAAAAGCCTATTATAACTATAGTGGTACTTCTGCAGGTACGCTTGGAAAAGAACTTTGCAACATTGATGAAGACCCAAATAATTCCAGTAACATGTATTTGTTTTATATTAATCAATCAATTAAAAAAGTAGTTTCTGACGCTAATACGGGTTGGAACCGTGAACACTGCTGGCCACAAGCCAATTCTGGGGGTTTGTATGGCAAAACTGGCGGAGGCGCTGATTTACTTCACATTAGACCGACATTAACCAAAACCAATTCTAAGCGTGGCAGTTATAAATATGGTGTTTCAACAAACAGCACAATGCTAACCGAAACATATTTAGGTAAAAGCTATCAATATGGTAAATGTGGCTCGTATTTTGAACCTCTAGACGCTGTTAAAGGTGATGCTGCTCGAATCAGTTTCTATATGTATGTTTGTTATTTCGCGGAGAGAGGAACCTCGTTTACTAAGAATTTCCAAAGTATACCTTTAGCAGTTGAATGGGCAAAAAATGACGCACCATCAGATATTGAAAAGAGCCGCAATGAAAAGGCTTATGCAAGTGTTCAGAAGAATCGAAATCCGTTTGTTGACCATCCTGAATGGGTCGCTAAAATCTTTGGATAACAATTCACCTGACGAATAATATTTCTAACAAAAATGAAGAAACAAAAAAAGATGACAAAGTCATCTTTTTTATTTGCCCAATAAGTCGTAATAAATCCAAAGGTATAAAGCTTGATATCTTGAATATGAATTCACTTTATAAACACCATCTTCTTGACCAACGTCGATGTTGTCATCGTAGGATGATGTTCCGCCATTGCCTTGTATTTTTAAGTAGATATCGTTTAGCCAATTTGAGAATTTAGAGAGCATATCATGATTGGTCCAATATTGATATCGAGCTTGCGAATCTTTGACGCAGTTTTCTGAGAATCCAGTTTGGAACGCTTTATAGTCCTCTGGGTTATTTGTGCATTTAACAAGATGGGCTAATGAAGAAATTGTCCAAACATATCCAGAATAGCGAAGGTATGGATCAGAAGATGTCAAACAAATATATGCTGCTACAAGATTGGCGTCTTCTTCACGAATGATTCCTTTTGTATGGGCTATTTCGTGTGCCATAGTAAAAGGATATTCGCCTGCAGTAATTAATGGATTGATATTCGCTTCACCAGTTGGGGCAAAGGCAATGCCTGTGATATGCAGTTCACGATATAACCATCCCCACATATACATTTGTTTTGCTTTGGCCGTTTCTTGGGTATAGTAATCACTATCTAACTTTTTAAATTCCTCATGCATAATTTGATTCATTTCATTATGGGTATATGTCTTTATTAAAGAGCCATCTTCATTATATGAAAGAACGTTGGATATTTCGTTATAGTCATCTTGGAAATATGAAGCAATAGTCTTATATTCACTTGTGTCATTAATTAATTCAGTATGTAAAGGAATATCCACTGGATAACGGTTATATTCCATTCCAGCAGTGCCCATATAAACTGTAAAAATTAGGCTTATGACAATACCAAAATTAAGCCAATATTTCGATGAACCTTTAGTGTTAAACCTGACTAAATGACGGATCAGCATCGCTAACCAAATCAAAACATAGATTATTATCCCCCAAATAAATAACTCAAACATTGAAAATGGCAGCCATCCAAATAGATATGAAGCAACCAATTGTTCAAATCTTGAGATGGATCTGGACCATCCTTCAGATATATCAGGGGACAATCGTAAAAGAAAAAGTAACCCTAAAGTGGTAACAATAGAACCAAACGTAATTAATGCAGTGTAAAAATGTTTCTTATATTGTCTCATTCATAATATTTTATCAAATATTTATGCTATTCTTAAATAATGATAATAAAAGTTCCGTTAAATATACTTATTCATTTTATGGGAAAAGGTGACAAAAAACTGTTATCTAGCCACAAATCTTTTGGAACCTTTTCTATAGAAAAGGATATCCCTTATATTGATGATGGCTCGCAACTGCATAAACTTGATATTCTCAGGCCAGTTCTCAATCACGAAAATGGGGTAGTTTTGTTCTATATCCATGGTGGAGCCTATGTTTATGGCGCCAAAGAACTGAACCAAATTTTTACATCTTGGTTTGTTAATCAAGGTTTTACGGTTATATCAATTAATTATCGTAAAACTGATATTTCTGAACATGTTGAATTCAAGCAACAATTGCAAGATGTTTATGCTGCCTTAAATTTTATTTATGATAATCGCCACGTGTTCTCTCTTCCTATGGACAAATTCTGCTTGATGGGTGATTCTGCTGGTGGACATCTATGTTTAATGCTTGATGTGCTGTTTCATTCCGAGGAAGCTCGTCAATATTATGGAATTGCTCATCTGCCTAATATAAATATTAGGTGTTTAGCGTTAAATTCTACGATGTATGACTACCCAGCCCTTGTTCCTTTTGGCCTAAAATATGTGAGTAAAAGATCGCTCCAAAGAGTGCTTGGCAGTGACTGCTTTGATGATGAATATATGAAGAAGAATTCACCTTGTTATTATATTAATAACGGAGTAAAGATTTCGCCGACCTTCAACTCAACTGCCTACCATGATAATTTTATATTTCAATCTTTAAAATTTCATAATGACGCCCAAAAATTTGATTTAGATTTAACGCATTATTTGGAGACAAGCCCAAGAAAAGAAGTTGGGCATATCTTCAATCACTTTATTTACGACGAGGAGGGTTTGAAATGTAACAATGCAATGGTCAAGTTCATCTTGAGCCATTGTGATATTGAATAGTTTTACAAAGTAAAATATAATTACGCTATGAATAAATTAGATCAAAACAAAACGCCTTATTTAGACGCCTTAGAAAAATATGTAAATTCAGACATTCTTCCTCTTGATGTTCCTGGACATCACATGGGAAATGTATCCAATAAATTGAAGAATTATATCGGAGATATGTTATATCGCTCTGACATCAATGCTCCAATTGGTATGGACAACTTAGCCAACCCCCATGGTGTCCTTTTAGAAGCTGAAAATTTGATGGCAGATTTCTGCAAAGCAGATTACAGTTTCTTCCTTATCAACGGAACTTCTTCTGGAATTTTAGCGATGATTATGACTGCTTGCAAAGCAAGTGAGAGGATAATCCTTCCTCGCAACGTTCATAAATCAATTGTTTCCGCTCTAGTCCTTTCCGGTGCCTCGCCAGTTTATGTTGCACCAAAATTAGATACTGAATTAGAAATTGCCAACCAGCCTTCTGTCGATGATTACATCAAAATGATGCAAAGATACCCAACTGCCAAAGCGGTCTTTGTTATTAACCCGACCTATTTTGGCGCGGTTACTGATTTAAAGCGCATTGTTGATGAAGCCCACTCAAGAGGGATGATTGTATTGGTAGATGAAGCTCATGGTGCTCATTACTATTTTGATGACAAGGGACCTATTTCAGCTATGGAAGCCGGTGCCGATATGGCCAGCGTTTCATTCCATAAAACTGGTGGATCACTTACTCAATCTTCTGTTCTTTTGCTAAAGTCGGAGATAATCAAACGTGCCGAAGTTCAAAAGACCTTAAATATTTTAAACACTACTTCTCCTTCATCAATTCTTCTAGCATCCTTAGATGCAGCTCGTCAATATGTGGCCACTAAAGGACAAGAAAATATGGACCGAGTCCATGAATTATCAACGTACGCTCGTGAACAAATTGCTAAAATCAAAGGCTTTGTGCCTTGCAATAAAGATCACTTTATTGAAAAAGGCTGTTTTGACTACGATGAAACCAAATTAGTTATCAAACTTGAGCATCTCGACATCAACGGATTTGGCTTATACCATCTTTTAAAGACCGACTATGATATTCAAGTCGAATTAGCGGAAACATATGTTATTATGGGCGTGCTTGCCATAGGCAACGATAAGGCTCAAATGACTCGTTTTATCAAAGCATTAAAAGACATATCCCGCAAACATTACAACAAAAAATATAATTATGAGCAGCATGCTTTTGGAATTGAATTCCCTTTTCAAATTATTCGTCCTAGAGCTGCTTTCCATGCTCCTGGAATTAGAACTCCATTAGAAGACGCTGTTAATTGTATTTCTAAAGAGTCCATTATGATTTATCCACCAGGAATACCTTTAATTGTTCCAGGCGAAGTTTTCACAAAAGAATTAATTGAACGAATTCAAGAATATAAAAAACTCAACGTTACTATTTTGAGTGATTATGGGGCTGATTTTGTTAATGTCATAGATACAAATCGTTGGAACAGATACCATGTCTATGAAAACAAGCTGAATGATTATCTAAAAAGTAGAATGTCAAATCCTCGTTCTGATGGTTTTGAGATGCCTTTTGAAGGCGATAAACATAGTGGAACAATCATCCTTTTACCTTTCAGAAAAGATACTTGGAGAGAAAACGCTAAACCAGCTCAAGATAATTATAAAGAAGTTATCTATGCAATTGCGAAATATGAAGCCGTATTTGTAGGCATTAATCCTAAAATTTATGACAGTGTCATAAAAGACTACACCAACAAGAAAAATATCTATCCAATCAAAATTAAATATGATGATTCGTGGGCTAGAGATACAGGACCAATCTTTGTCACCAATGGAGATAAAATGAGATTGGTTGATTTCCGCTTCAACGCTTGGGGTGGAAAAGTTGATGGTCTTTATCAAAACTACAAAGATGATGATATGCTCTGCGGCAAATTAGCTAAGTTATTTGGCGTTGAACGTTACTACCTTGATGATTTCGTGCTTGAAGGTGGCAGTATTCATGTTGATGGCGAAGAAACTTGTCTTGTCACTAAAGCTTGTTTGTTATCAAAAGGACGTAACCCAAGACTTTCGCAATTAGAAATTGAAGAAAATTTGAAATCGTATTTAGGTGTCCACAAGGTAATTTGGTTGGATAATGGTATTTATGAAGATGAAACAAATGAACATGTTGATAATGTTGCTTGTTTTATTAAACCTGGAGTAGTTGCTTTAGGCTGGACTGATGACAAAAACGATCCACAATATGCTTTCTCATCAAAAGCTTATAAAGTACTCAAGTCATCCACTGACGCCAGAGGCAGAAAAATAAAAGTAGTCAAAATTAAATTGCCAGATCCAATTTATATGAACAAAAAAGAAGCTGATGGCATTAAAGTCGGTCGTTACGAAGCAAAACCACGTCCTGAAGGATCACGTTTAGCCGCTTCATACATTAACTTCTACCAAGGAGAAAAGTTTGTTATTCTCCCCGCTTTTGGAGTGCCAGAAGATAAACTTGCTAAAGCAAAACTAAAATCACTTTACCCCGATAAAGAAATAATTCAAATCAAATCTAAAGAGATTCTACTCGGTGGAGGCAATATTCACTGCATCACTATGCAAATTCCATATCAAGAGGAGTTTATAAAGAAAAATGAAAACTAAAGTTGCAATTACTCAAATGAGTTGTTCTTCTAATTATGAAGAGAATATAAATAAAGCTGAAAAGATGGTTGAAAGCTGCGCGAAAGCTGGTGCTCAAATTATTCTTTTACAAGAATTATTTTCTAATCTATATTTTTGCCAAGTCGAAGACTATGATAAATTTGCTTTAGCTGAAGAGAGAAGCAAATCACCCTTGATTAAAAAGTTCCAAGAAATCGCTATAAAATACCATGTTGTTTTGCCTATTTCTTTCTTTGAAAAAAGCGGTGCTAATTATTTCAATTCCTTAGTAATGATTGATGCCGATGGCAAAGATCTTGGCTTATATAGAAAGACTCATATTCCAACCGGACAATGCTATGAAGAAAAATTTTATTTTTCTCCAGGAGATACTGGCTTCAAAGTATTCAATACAAAATTTGGCAAAGTTGGTATTGGTATATGTTGGGATCAATGGTTCCCAGAATGCGCTCGAATTCTTGCTTTAAAAGGTGCAGAAATTCTTTTATATCCAACCGCCATTGGCAGTGAGCCAGTTTTAGTTCGTGATTCTATGCCTCATTGGCGAAATACAATGTGTGGCCATGCTGCCGCAAACATCATACCTGTATGTGCCTCTAATCGTGTTGGTGAAGAAAAAGCCCAGGGTTCTGCAATGATATTCCAAGGATTTTCCTTTATTGCTAATCAATATGGTGAAGTAGTTGAAGAGATGAATCGGACTGAAGAAGGATTTAGAATCCATGAGTTTGATTTAAATGAAATAGATAAGGAAAGAGTTAGCTGGGGTGTGTTTCGTGATCGTCGTCCGGAATGCTATGGCGAAATTAAAAAATACTCAAAATAAATGAATAAAAATGATAACAAAAAAGAAATAAAACGCGGCAAAGTAGATCCTAATGCAATTAAAGAATTTAAAGTGCATGAAGAGTGCGAGCTACTGCAATTTTTGTTCACCAAATTTCCTCATCTTTCTCGAAACGGGGTTAAATCGATTTTAGCGAACCACCAAGTTGCTGTTGATGGTGCTCCGGTTAGTCAATTTGATTTAAAACTTGCTAAAGATGATATTGTGATTGTCAGCAAGATGAGAATTAGCAAAAAAGAAAGAAAAAATCTTCCTATTATTTTTGAGAATGATGAAATCATTGTTATCAATAAACCTAGCGGTCTTTTAAGTGTCGCAAGTGATACTGAAAAAGGCCGTACCGCTTACCGTATGGTCAGTGATTATGTTCAACAAAAGGATAGACATAATCGAATATATGTTGTCCATCGTTTAGATGAGGATACTTCTGGTGTTTTGATGTTTGCCAAGAATCCTGAAATCAGAGATGAACTGCAAAAATCGTGGTCTGATATCGTAAAATCTCGTAAATATTTTGCGATTGTTGAAGGCGTGATGGAAAATCAAGAAGAGCGTTTGGTGAATTATTTAAAAGAGAATTCCCTAAACATGATGTTTGTTACTAAAAATAGTAAAGACAAGGATGCAAAGAAATGCATCACTAGTTATAAAGTAATTAAAACCAATAAGCATTATTCTTTGTTGGATGTGGAAATTGAGACTGGCAGAAAAAATCAGATTCGTGTTCAACTTGGAAATATCGGCCATTTTGTTATTGGCGATGATAAATATGGTGAACCATCAAATCCTTTAAGACGTCTTGGACTTCATTCATATGAATTGAGTTTCATTCATCCTTTAACTAAAAAGTTATATGTTTTCAACGCTCCAATGCCCGAAGATTTTAATAAATTATTAGATAATAATGAATTTGTTGTTAAAAAAGTTGATAAGTCATTTGTTAAAAATTCTAAAAATAGGAAACACAGATAATTATGCAAAATAGATATGTAAGTGCCCTCATCTCTTCGTCGCTATCAATTGTACCGATGATTGCGATTGTTTTACTTTTACACTTCAGTGGTTTAGCTTCCATTACAAATGGTGTTGCCTTAGACAATATTTGGCTCATTTTAGCTGGTATGGTTGTTCTAATTATAGGGCTCGCGTTATTTCAAATTGGTGCTTCCGGTAGCATTTCAAAAGTTGGTGAATACATGGGTTCTTCTTTATCAAAACAAAAGAACATATTCGTAGTTGTTTTATTTGCCTTCACTTTAGGCGTCTTAATTACTTGTGCTGAACCAAGTATTTTAATAGTCTCAAAACAAGTCACCATTGTTCCAAACAACGAATTATTAAATACCGTTATTTTGGTCGGTGGAATTGCTATAGGCGCTGGTGCTTTTGTGGTTATTGGAATTCTTAGAATTGTTCAACATAAATCATTAAAGATTTGTTATCTTTTATTCTATTGTTTGACTTTTATGCTCATTGCCATCATTGCAATGGATCCTGAAAAAAGTATGCTTTTGCCGTTTATTTTTGATGCTGGAGGAGTGACAACTGGTTCAGCTACTGTTCCTTTTATTCTCGCTCTTGGCGCAGGCGTTGCTGCTGTTCGCGGTGGTAAGAATGCAAAAAACGATTCGTTCGGTCTTGTTGGAGTTGCTTCTATCGGGCCGATTCTTTCTACTGCTTTGCTGATAATGTTTCAATCATCAATTCCTATTTATAATGCTTCCGCTGCGACAGATAGTTCTATTGTTATGAAGTTCTTAAATGCTCTTTTGCCCATTGGTGGGACACTTGGGTCTATGGTTGAAGTATTTATTGCAATCGCCCCGATTCTGATTATTTTCTTTATTTATAATTTCCTATACATTAAATTACCAAAGAGCAAAATCTTAAAGCTTTTAGTTGGTTTTGCTTTTGCATATGTCGGCCTAACATTATTCTTAGCTGCTGCTAATGCGGCAATGACGCCAATTGGCAGTTTAGTGGGACAAAATTTAGCCAAACAATCTGATGCTGTTATCATCATTATTTCTTTTGTGGTTGGACTTGTCACAATCCTTTGCGAACCAGCTGTTTTAATTTTGACTAAGCAGATGGAAAACATGTCTGATGGTAATATTAGAAAACCTGTTGTTTTATTAGCCTTGTCACTTGGTGTTGGCGTTGCCATTGCTTTAGCTGCCACCAGAGCTTTATATGGCTTCTCAATTCTATATTATGTGATTCCTGGCTATGCCATCTGTTTGGTTTTGATGTTTTTCTGCCCAGACATTTATACTGCAATGGCTTTTGATTCGGGCGGTACTTCTTCAGGACCTATGGCGGCCTCTTTCATTCTCCCAATGATCATCGGCATAGTCATTGATAAAGAAGGGGCTTCCAAAGTTTATGAAAATGGCTTTGGTGTTGTTGCTCTAATTACCTTAATTCCAATAATCGCAATTCAAATCTTAGGTGTTGTTCAAAACATTAAAACAAAACGTGCTTTGCATGTTATGCGTGCTTATGTTTACAGTGCGGAAGACGCTCAGATAATTCATTTTTAGGAGGCAATAAATGGCAATTTTAAAACGAAAATCAAAAAAAGCAATTGCTTCACTTGATAATGTTGCAGAAAAGAAACTATCTATCTTTGTGACAATAGTAAATGGCGGACAAGCAGCCTCTGTTATAAGGATTTGCGAACGTCATGGCGTTTCTGCGCAGTTTATTGAAAAAGGTGAAGGAACCGCACGAGAAGAAATCCGCGACATTTTAGGTATCGACGATACATCTAAGGATGTAGTTATATCTTTTGTTAATCAAGATAATATTCAAGATATTAAGAATGAATTAACTGCGTTATTTCTTACAAGTAAGAAGACATCCGGAATTGGCTTCTCAATTCCGTTAACAAGCATTATTGGTGTGAGAGTCTATCAATTCTTAGCCGATACAGTAAAGGAGGCTTAATTATGCCAAGTAAATATGAAGTAATTCTCGCAATTGTAAATTCAGGGTTTTCAGAAGCAGTTATGGATGCGGCTAGAGAAGAAGGCGCTCGCGGTGGAACAATCATTCACGCTCGAGGCACTGGAACTAAAGCAATGCAAGAGAAATATGGCATCATTATTACTCCTGATAAAGAAATCATTATGATTTTGGTAGAAGAGTTCATTCGCGATAAAGTTCTTTCTGCGATTTACAAAGACACGGGATTAGCAACCGATGGCCAAGGTATCGTTTTTGCTCTGCCGGTCAGTGATGTAATTGGTCTAAAACTCAGCAATGTCGGAAAATAAATTATTCTATAACGAAAATGCGCTTCATATGGGCGCATTTTTATTTATTCCAAAATAACACTAGTGTTGTGGTAGAATATGTCTATGCCTGCTGCGAAACTACAAATCAGTTTACAAGATAAAATCAAAAGCAAATTCTCTTTTTTGAAAGACCCACATTCTTTCTTTTATTATGTACTCATTTTAGTGGCGGTTGGTTTTGGTTTCTTTGGCTATGCTTTGATCACTCAAAATTTTACTACTCCGTATAGTGGTGATTTCTCACAACAAGCATATCAACTTTATTACAATTTTTATGACGATTGGTGGACGTTTTTCAAAACTGGAGAATTTCCATTTTATGATGCGAATACTTTTTTAGGTGCAGACAATATTGCAGCCAATACCTATTATGGTTTATTTTCGCCATTTACTTTTCCAATTTTATTTGTAACACGCGATTTCATTCCACGCATGATGGCGTTAATTAGCATTGCTCGTCTTGTTGTTGGCGGTTTGCTTTTTAGAGTCTACTTGAAATATTTAGGTGTTTCTGAGAGAACCGCCAGACTGTTTTCTATAGCCTATGCATTTACTGGTTGGATGGCATATTATCTCTGGTTCAACCCGTTTTACGAAGTAATGACCTTCTTCCCGTTGATTCTATTTGGTATTGAAAAAGTAATTAAAGAAAGAAAAATTTGGGCGGTTTGCTTAGGCTTTGGTTTACTTGGTATCTCGAACTATTTCTTCTTATTAACAAGCGGAGTGTTTGGGGTGGCCTATGCTGGTTTTAGGTATTTCCAAACCTTAAAAACAAGAAGTGTGAAAGAAAACTGGCTCGTGATTTTATATGGTTTCCTTGGTTTCTTGTTTGGCTTTGGTCTATCGATGTTTTGTGTTTATCCAGCTGTTGTAGCAAGTTTCTCAATTAATAGGGCGACGACATCTAATTATCTTTCTGTTTTACTTGGTACTTTAAAGGATGGCGACTATGAACAATTCTTTAAAATATTCTTTACTTGTTGGAGTTCAAATATCGTCAACTACAACAACGCCTACGAACCGTATTATTTTTCTTATGCATTCCCTCTAGCTAGTTATTTTTATCCGACTGTTTCAAATCGTTTTACAAACATCATGCATTATCGATATTTTGAAAATACTGGTAGCAGTATCTTTTTATACACTCCGAACATGATTTTGCTTGGTTGCTCCATTTATAGGTCAATAAAAAACAAAAGGATATCTCATTTCATTGGTATGTTTGCCATAATTGCCTGTTTGTTTATTCCGTTTTTCTATTTCTTGTGTGGTGCATTTGTAACACCTTACGGGAGATGGGAAATTATTGTGCCTTTAGCCGCTCTTGCTTATATTGCTGTTAATTTTGATCATCGAGATGAAGTTCCGTTTTATATTGTAATTATATCTGGAGCTTTAACCCTTGCGTGTATGGTAGGAACATTTTTCCTTGCTAAATATGTTGTTACTAATTTCGATTATTTTATAAATCACGATGAAATGAATGCCTTGGTTGTTTATGAAATTGTGTTAGTTATTGTTGAAACAGCTCTTTTTAGTGGCTTATGGAAAAAGAAATATTTACCTGTTGTCGTTAAATCATTTACAATCGGTGAAATTATTGTTGTTGGCACTTTAGTAGCCAATATTCATTCCTTACAAAGCATCAGAACTAGTGTTGGTGGAGGATACAATAACGTTCCTACTGAAACATCGATTGTTGCTGATATTAATGCGAGTGATGACTCTTTCTTTAGACTGCAAACTACCAGATGCTATGAAGGTAATTCAAACCTAGGTATGTTAGAGAATTTTAATGGTACGGGTACATTCCATTCGTTCTACAACAACGAAATTGACATGTTTGCGCGTTATTCACAAATCTTGAATCATGATACGTCTTGGAGTGGGCTTGCCTTTTTAAAACGAACCAACTTAGATGAATTCTTGGGTGTTAAATATTACGTTACTAAAGATAGTGATACGATGTTTAACTACACCGATAACGATGGCAATGTTGAACACGTTGTGTGGAATCCAAATGTCCCTTTAGGTTATGAGAGAATTGATGATGCCACGATCAACGATGGTTACCGTGTTTTCAAAAACAAGTACCAAATAAGTTTGGGTACTTCCTATGACACTATCTTCTATCAAAATGAATGTGCTGGTAATCGTTATGATGCTTTTTATCCTTATTCTTCCGCTACCGACTTTATTATTCGCAATGAAGAAGCCTACTATCAAGGGGCTATTGTTGCTAACTCCGACATCTATGAAATCATGCACAAAAATGGCGACGCCTTCTCTTACAAAGATGCTCCGAGTACTTTGGCTGTAAATGCTAAACAAGTACCGATGATTTCTGGTGGTGTCTATGCGAATAAAGATGGAAAGTATTTTGATCCAAAAGATCCTGATCGGGATATTAATTCAAGTGGATCAATTGGAGCGATTGCTGATAAAACTAACAAACTTAAATATCAAATCGTTTTCGAACCGAGTTCAGATACGTATTTTCCATTAGGTGAGCAGGGCTCTTACTACATGCTTAAATATCCAGTCCGTCAATCTAGTGGCATTAACTATGCAGCAACTATATATTTAATTGGGGAAGACGAAGAAGGAAATAACAAGGTTATAACTTTCGATAACTACCAAAACTCTTCAACGTCAGCCGGCCGGGCGTGGCGTGGCTTATACGCTAACGAAAAAGTAAAACGAATCATTGTCTGCGTGGATGGCGATGAATACTGGGCCACAACCGATTTGGTTAAGTTATATTATGAGCCGTTTGAAGATTGCATAGCCCGTTATCAAAATGCCATCGACAATGGGTTAAATAATGTTAATTATCATGTGAATACATTTACTTTTGACACCAACTACGAAAATCAACGTTTTGTTATTACTCAATTAGCCTACACTGGTGGTTGGAAAGTATATGCCACTGATAAAGACAATGTTACAACCGAATTAAAAGTATATAAAGCGCAAGGCGGCTTTGCCGGTTTTGTTGCTCCTAGTGGTGAGATGTCTTATAAATTATGTTATTCTTCGCCAAGATTTAATGTGGGACTTATAATCACTCTTATTTCCGCTGTTGGCGCAGTTTCTCTTTCCGCTGTTGGAATTTGGGTTAAAAAGAAAAAGGACAACATTAAGTAGTCCTTATTATTTGTGAATTAAATCATAGACGCGATTTTTGTTAACTCCGGTTATCTTAGAAGTTTCTCTAATTGCGTCTTTTGCTGATAAACCGGCCTTTATAAACTTGTTTGCTATTGCAATTAACTCTTTATCACTCAATTCTTTTTTGGCTTCTAATTTAGCCCCTTCTACAATGATGACCATTTCGCCAATCAATGTTTCAGAATCTAATTGAGCTAGTTCTTCAAGATTCATTCTGATATATTCTTCGTGGCGTTTAGTTAATTCGCGAGCAAGACACGCTTTACGATTGCCAAGAATGCTGGCCATATCCTTTAAGGTTTTGCCAATTCTATGAGGTGCTTCGTAGAAGATAATTGTTTCTTCTCTTGTTGCTAATTTTTTTAGTTCATCTTTACGTTCTTTATCTTTGGGAGATAAAAAACCATAGAAATAGAAATGATCGGAATCTATTCCAGAGGCCACTAAAGCATTTAATCCAGCGTTAGGACCGCTAATGGTCGAAACATTAATTCCGTTTTCTAAAGCAACTTTAACTAGTTTAGAACCAGGATCAGAAATACAAGGATACCCGGCATCTGACATATAGACTACCTTGGTGCCTTGTTTAATTTTTAGGACAATATTTTCTGCCTCGCTAACTTCGTTATGTTCTCTGAGAGAAATGGTTGGCTTGGAGATACTAAAAAAGTTCAATAATTTTGAGGTAACTCGAGTGTCTTCGCAAGCGATTAAATCAGCTTCTTTGATTATTGAAAGAGTTCTAGGCGAAACTTCGTCGAGATTCCCAATTGGGGTCGCAACAAGATAAAGAAGTGGCAATTTACCATCAAAATTTAAGGAGCGCATTAATGTTTTCCTGGTCTATATTTTTTCAAATCTTCCAAAGGTATGAATTCAATATCATCTGGGCTTTCGAGTTTAACCATTCTTGATAGAATGTTGATTCCCCCAACTCGATAAGTAACGTCATCTTTTTTATATAATTCACCAATACGAGGAAAATCTTTTTTGAGTTCAGTATAGGCGTCATCTTCAAATAACAAACAGCAAATTAGTTTGCCGCAGTGGCCACTTAATTTTGGAATGTTAAGAGAAAGCATTTGGTTTTTAGCGCGATTAATTGAAATACCTTCAATGGATGTTAAAAAGGTTGAACAGCAAAGAGGCAAGCCACATAGACCGATGCCACCGACCATTTTAGCTTTGTCTCTTGAACCAACTTGACGTAACTCGATACGACAATGGAATCTGGACGCTAATACTTTTAATAACTCGCGGAAGTCAACGCGGTCATCAGCGACATAGGCGATGACAAGTTTAGAACCATCGAGAGCGTATTCAGCATCGATTGGGCGCATTTCTAATCCAAGATTGTTGATTTCGTCCATCGCAATTTTCATTGCGTCAGCACTTCTCTTCTTGTTTTCTTCATACATTAGCAAATCGTCTTCATTAGCTTTACGCAGGATAGGTTTTAGTTCTAATTCACTTTTGTATTTGCTAATTTCAACTGGTTCGCTGGCTATTTCACCAACTTGTAAACCACGAATAGATTCAGCAACAATTTTGTCGCCTATTTTTAAGTCGGCTAAGTCTGTGCCGAAATAATATGCTTTGCCTGTGTTAGAAAATTTAACGCCGGCGTAATATTTAATTGCCATTATTTTTCCTCCTTTGTTATTTGGTAAATAACATGATCTAGCAGCAGTGGTAAATTGACATTGAAGTCAAGTTTGGAAACTGATGACATTACCACAAATAAACTTTTATCAATATGCTTTAGGTGAGTGCATAACTCTCGTAATATCTTATCATAACAAGACAAAGTAATTCTTTCATTTACTGAAAGATTCAATAAATCTTGGAAGACCGTTCCTAACATTTTTAAGTATAGTCTCGCCACATCATTGCTTTTTATTGTAGAGATTATTCGTCTTTCACAAGTGTAAATTGCTTCATCTCCATCTTTTAGTAGGGCGTCTAATTGTTCATCAAGAGCTTGCTTAGCCACTTTGTAGGTTTCGTCGTTAGCGATTTTATTAATTGTTTCACCATCGTTATAGAAACCGCAGAGCATTTCAGCGTCTTCTAAGGCAACCCCGGAATTAACTGCATCTTTAATTATTTCTTCTTTCGGAACACTTCTAAATCTTAAAATTTGAGTTCTAGATAAAATCGTTGGAAGGACTTTTGACTCATTTTCTGTTGTCAAAAAGGCGTAGATATTATTGCCTGGTTCTTCCAAGAATTTTAAGAGTGAATTAACAGCAATCGGCGTCATGGTCTCCACTAAGTGGAGAATGTATATCATAATTCCCTTTTCTTCAAGAGCGGTTTTGTCAAAGTTGTCCATGACCTTTTCTATATCGCCTTTTTTGATTTTGCTAGTTTCGCCATCAATAACCATAACATCAGGATAATTGCCCTCATCAATGCGGATGCAAGTCATACATGAGCCACAAGCAAGAGGAGATGGACTATCGCATAAAATTGATTTAGCAAGAAATAGTGCTGTCTCTTTTAGAGGCATACCATTGCTTCCTGAAAGTAAATAAGCATGCGAAATGCGGTTATCTTTTAGCGCATTTTCAAAAATTTTGTAGATAACTGGTTGGTATTTTTCTAAGTATTTATCTATTTGCATTTTGCTAGTCTATCTTTAATAGCGTGATAGGCATCTTGAATGACTTTTTCAAAAGATTGAGATGCATCAATAACAACATATCTTTTTGGGAATCGTTTCGCCAATTCTAAGAATGTCGTCCTGACTTTTTTATGAAAGTCTAATTTTTCTAAATCCAAACGATTTACTTCTCTATTGGCGTTGGCAGCAATACGCGCTAAACCTAATTCTGGTTCAATGTCAAAAAG
>CAZLUI010000011.1:0-20011 GCA_964562705.1 uncultured Staphylococcaceae bacterium | reverse complement strand
AAAAAGGCATCAAACAGTCGATGTCTAGAAAAGGAAATTGTTATGACAACTGCATCATTGAAAGTTTCTTTGGCAAGATGAAAAACGAAATGTTTTATGGCTTTGAGCGAGAATATAAGACATTTGATGAATTTAAACAAGAAGTCTCAAAATATATTGATTACTACAACAACGAAAGGATTCAAAGCAAAACAAAATGGATGTCTCCGAGTAAGTTCGGGGAAGCATCCATGTTGAGCTTATAATATAATCCAATCAACTTGTCCAGAAAACTGGGTACACATCATCTTAAGCACTTTTTATTGCCGATAATTACGTCTCAATATTTATTTGATTGTTTGTTTATAGACATTGTTTTATATAAGTTAAAAAGATTTTATCGAATGTGTGTTTGACAATTGTTTGAACAATAGGTTAAGATAAGTTCATATTTAAGGAGGCCTTATATCATGGGCAAACGAGTCAAAATCGAGGATGCTTTTCGCAGTGGTGATCCTCAACAACAAAAGGAATTTTATGATGCAATTCGTAAAAAAGCGATTTTGTGGAGTCTTCTCACTTTAATTCCAGGCGTGCATTTATTTACTTCTGGTCTAGCTATTCTTACAAGAAACGAAATTCGCATGTTGGATGGCAAACAACCAGGCGGATTTCTCAACACGATTACCGCATTTTGGGGTCTAATTATCTTCCCACTTATTGTTGGTAAATTAGTTGTCAGCATTCGCCCTTGGTATGAAGGCGCTCTCGGTGTCAGAAAAATGCTAAAAGATTGGCATTACGAAGACTAATCGAAATTACAAATTATTAATAATAGAATTGGCACTTATTAAATAGGTGCCTTTTCTTATGTCTATCTGTTTTTCTTTTCTTGATTGCGTTTGTCGTTAATTATTTTTAGATGTTCAGGAGTAATTAATGTGACATTGTTCTTTTTGGCCCAATCAACACAACCTTGTAACGCTACTTTTAGGAAGACACGTGGTATCTTCACCATGCCCGCACAAGCCTCTTTAGTGAACTTAACTTTGTCGTCCATTCGATTAGCAGCATACATCACACTTTGAAGATCAGCTTCCTTACCAACAGGAATTGGATTTTTGATTGGACGAGATGATTTTTCATACCAGAAATACATCGAATCGCGATAGCCATAATCAACGGGAACATGCGGGAAGTTTTTAGCTTTAATTCCATCTATAATTGTTTGGCGATACTGGTGTTTTAAAAGGATTTTATCAATTTTTAAGATAAAGTGGCAGCCAAACTTTGAGGTGATACCATTGAAGTCATGGTATGGTCCTTCAACTCCTTCAAGTTGCCCGATTTTGCTCTTATCTTCATAAGCTTTTTCTAATTGATCATCCCAAGTGCATTCAAAAACTTGGAAAGCATCTGCAACAATAAGCGGTCGTTCGCCTTCCGCTTGTCCTTTAATTAATTTAAATGGGCATTTAGCCATCTTGTCTTTGCTCTCTTCTCCAGGGAAACCGAGTTTAACGATTTCGCTGAAGTTCTTTTTTGAATCACTAAGGAAGTTCAAGGCACATTTTCCAGTTCGTAGTAAGTTTTGAGCGGTGTGAGATGAATTGCGGCATTCAAGTATCATTGCATAATAAGATTTACCAGCAATGTAATATGGGAAACAAAGTGAATATGCCCCCATTGTTGTGCTGCCATCTTCGTTTAAAGTAGATATCAAAATTGTTGGCATTGGAAAGAAGCTACTGGTTTGGTAAAAATTATCAACAATTCGTAGTTCTTCAAAGTTATTGTTTTTCATATTAATTACTTCCTGGTTATAACTTAATTATATTCTTCAAAAAGTTTGTTATCACAAAATAAGTGTATTCGGTAACAAAACAATTTAAAATAAATAAAACAAAGGCTTCAGGTAATTGTGAGCTGAACAGTTTTATGGAAGAGAGCGATAACGAAAATGGAATACACCTTAGACGAAAGATACAAATTAATTCGTGAAGATGTTTTGAAACAATCTTCAAAGAATCCGATTGAAATTGCACGAAACATCATGCGCAAGGATTTTGTTAGCATTCATGGACCGGAACATCATTTTCTTGATGGGGCTGCTTTTCTAGTTGCATATAAAAATGCAAGTGGCGAGATTGACATCGAGAAAGCCTTAGATACTTTAGCGAGTCGTGCCCTAAAAATGCCTGGCGCTATGTGCGGATTCTGGGGCATGTGCGGATCAGCGGCCTCTATTGGTGCCTCTTTAGCTATCATTAATGGCACAGGGCCACTTTCTGATAATGGCTACTATAAAGACAATATGGAATATACATCATCGGTCATTCAAAAGATGAGTCTTATCGGTGGGCCAAGATGCTGCAAAAGAAACGCCTTTATTTCTATCAATGCAGGGGTAGATTTTGTCCGTAAAAAATATGGAATTAAAATGGACACTAGCGACGTTACATGTGAGTTTTCAAAGCTTAACAGTCAATGTATCGGCGATAGATGCCCATTTCACAAATAGATTAACATAATGTTATATGTCTATATTTAGAAGTATTCTTAAACACGCAACTAGACCAATGAGAGCAAAGTCTCATGGAATCATTGGAGAAAGAAGAGTAAGTTCCCAATTAGAGTCATTAAGTTCAGAAGACGACGAACAAAAACAAATTTATAATTTAATTCTTGTCGATGAGTATGGTATGAGCCATCAAATAGATCATATTGCCATAAGAAAAAATGGAATATTTTGCATTGAAACAAAAAGTTATATTGGTCGTGTTTTTGGTGACAAAGAATCGGAACGATGGATTCAAAGATTATACACAGGAGAAAAACACGAATTTTATAGTCCACTGAAGCAAAACGAGACACATTGTCGAAAGATTAGCAATATTCTCGGTCCTGATTATCGAGTGAATTCTTTAGTTGTCATGGTTAAAAACAACGCTGCTAATATAAATTGCGAAAATGTTATTAATATTTCCCAACTAAAAGCATATTTATTTAGTTTTGATAATGGCGTTATTTTGTCAACTGAAAAAATTGAATACGTTTACAATAAATTGTTAAATTCAGCTAGTGACATAACAAATGCCGAGCACGCTCGAAATGTTAAAAAATGATGAATAGCGATATTTGCCCAAGGTGTGGAGAGCAACTTTTAAGAAAGAACAAAAGTGGAGAATTCTTTGGCTGCTCCAATTATCCAAACTGTACATTTACAAAGAAAATTAAATACTAACTCAGTCTTTCGAATCGTTCTATCATCATTTCTTTGAATAGTTTTTTATGCTTTTCACACATGTAGGAGTGGTCTATTTCTTCTAGGAATGCATTTTTATAAGTCAGAAGTTTATCGATTAGTTTATTAGCGACATTTTCCGCTATGACTTCTTTCCCATTTCCGGAAGCAGCAAAAGCTAAAAAGTCTTTTCTATGAAGATTTTTCTTTTTGCCATTCAAAGTCAAAGCAGTCTCTTCTTTATCATTAGGCAATAAGACATTAACAGGAAGCATGTCATACGCTTCACTGAGTCGATATTGATCATCTTTGGATATTAATGAAAAGTTCTTCAGATGCATATCGCTATTGCATGTTAAAAAACAAAATACTAAGCGAATAAATAACTCTGTTTCGTCATAAATAACTTGGCTGCTATATTGGCTGATAATTTTTTTGCATCTTTCATAAGAACTGTTGTATTTATCTTCTGTGAGTCTTTTGGACAACTGACAAAAATCTTCCATTGGATATTTAGTTAATTCGTTTCTATCAATTCGTTTTGTCAAATAGGCTAAAGAATGATTATTAAGCTCTATTAAACCATGAGGAACTGTTTGGATTTTAACTAAGTCCGCCATTACCATAACAAGATTTTCTCCTTCAGGATAATCTTCTCCAACTTTAGGTTTTAATATGTAGCCTATTGGATAATTAACGATTGTTAGCTTGTGTTCTTTTTTGTTGGCTGATAATCCTAGAGATAGTTTTGTTTGCACTCCTGGGACAGTATATTTTTTATTAACCTGCTCTGAAGCAATTTCTTCCAGAATTTTTGGTGTGATATCAAGAGTGGGGAGAGTAGACACACCAAACATCTTTTTAATGGATGAAAGAGACCAACCATTAGTTGAATTGTCCTTCAAGAGAGAACCATCTGATAAACAATATTTATATTCCATGTTTAGTTCTCCTTAGATGAATGGACACTCACATTTCCAATTGGATCTAAACATGTAACTAACAGCAAGCCCATTCGATCTCTTGGATTTAATTTCCAATTATCTATAGCTATATTTAAAAGCCAGCCTTCAGGTATTAAGCCATCGAAGAAAGGAAACATGGTTGGTGATGTAAACTTTTCTTTTTGGAGAGGCAAAGTCAGACTTACTGGTTTAGGATTGGAACTTTGCAAGTATTCTTGTGAATAAGCAAAAGAATAGCCAAAATCTTCTTCTTTTATGATTCCAGCATAAAAGCTATCAATGTAGACGAATCCCTCTCTCATTATTTCTTATCCTTAACTATTTGTAGATGGTAGCCGAAAAACTCAATAGCCACTGTTAACTTATCAAGCCTTACTGTGCTTTTGCCGTTTTCTAACTCTCTAACAAATCTAAGACCGAGGCCGCTTCTAAGAGCGAAGTCTTTTTGAGTTAAGCCCAATCTTTTTCTTTCTGCCTTCATAAAGGTTCCAAATGTATTTTTCATAACTTAATAATATACCCGTTAGGTTATAAAACAAACTAAAATTGTATAAAACATACCCGAAAAGGTATAACATACATCAAATATTATTAAGATACCAAAGGTATAATAATTATTCTATTTGTTTTTATGCATTTAATTATGTGAACAAACATATTTCTTTTGTTCAATATTAAAGGCTGTATTTTTAGTTTCTTTTGATATTTTTTAGTGAAACACACTGGAGATAGTGCAATAATTGAAATAACAACAAATCATGATAGAAATTTACCAATTATTTGATTACTTTCAATGATAAATCGTAGTAAATCCCTTTAATTCTATTTTTTCGCGAGCAAATTCGCGTTCTCAGTTATTTCAAATTCCCCAAAAAAGTGAGTATGTTAGAGGAGGAGGAAATCGAATATGTCACTCGGACTCAAAATAAGGAAGTTAAGAATGAATAAAAACTTAACTCAAAAAGATCTCGCAGATCAAATGCATGTTACTTATCAGACAGTAAGTAAATGGGAAAAGGATGAAAACGAACCAGATGTCTCTACATTAAGGGAATTAGCTAAGTACTTTGGCTGTTCAATGGACCATCTTCTCAGCGAAGAAGAAAGTGAAGAGGCAAATGCGGAAGTGGATGAAAAAGAACCAGTTGTTGTAGCGCCTGCAACAGTTGAAAAAACAATAATTATTCATGAAGGGGAAATGCACGTATGCAAGAAGTGTTTGAAAGACATCCCTGCTGATGATTTAGCAATCGATGTCGTTTCTTCACATCGTTCACGCGGAAGAGGAAGAACTTCTTTATCTTCTCATGATGAGTATTACCACAAGGAATGTTTAGAAGAAGTTAAAAAAGAAAGAGCTATCTTTGCCCTTGAAGTGAAGAACGAGAAAGCCTCAAGAACTAAAAAGATGTCTTTTGGTTGGGGAATAGCTGGAGGTGTAGTTGCCTTAGTCGTTTCATTACTGATTATGCTATTAGTGCCAGCCTGTCAAAAAGCTTTGCATCCTGCATTAGCGGTTGCACTTAGCGTGATTATTGGTTATGCGATATTCGCAATGATATATTGTATTATCTCAGGCTCATATATAGGCGAAGTATTCATGTGGTGTGCATGTTTATCTATTAAATTCCCTGGATTGATTTTCAGTTGGGATATTGATGGTTTTATTTGGGTTATTGGGATGAAGATATTGTTCGCAATACTTGGATTCCTTATAGGCGTTGCCGCTTTAGCATTTGCCGTTGCCTTGTCAGCCATTCTAGGCGGTGTTTCATTCCCATTTGTTCTGATTCACAACATTAGAAACGATTATGAGGATGCATTTTAGGAGGATTTCATAGTGAAAAAGAAATCATTAATTGTTGTGCCGATTCTGTTAGGTTTATTCTTAACATCATGTAACGCGAGTAGCATTCCATCAAGTTCTACAAGCGATACATCATCAACCGAGAGTTCATCAAGTTCGGAGAGTTCATCCGAATCTAGCAGTAGTACTTCAAGCGAACCCGCAAAACAGGATTTCGCTAATGCAGTCTTCGCTAGTGCTACTTACACTTACGATGGCAATTCTCACATTCTTAGTGAAGTGAGTGGCGTGCCTGAAGGAACGCAAATCAGTTATACAGGTAGAAGTGAATTTACAAACGTAGGCACTTATAATGCCTCTGCCCTTTTAACAAAAGATGGCTATAACGATAAGACATTAACAGCTACTTTAAATATTAACAAAGCTGTTTTTAGTGGTATTTCATGTGAAAACAAATCAGTAAATTACGATGGCAATGACCATATAAACGATATTCAACTTGTTGGTGTTCTCCCTGCTGGCACAACGCTTAATACAACAATCTCACAGTCGGGTGTTGAAGTCACTAGCGCAATTGAAGTTGGTTCCTATGACTTTGTTTTTTACTTAACAAATAGTAACTATGAGTCTGCTACTTTTAACGTTACATTAACGATTAAAGCGGTAAAGAAAGTTATGCCAGTATTTATTTCTAGTGATGGCACAATCTATTTTGCGAATGGGCTTGATAATTCATTCCTTTATTCGTATACATCAACCGATTATGAATATGCAACAAGAGAAATAAAAAAGATTGATAGTTCATCACCAAAAGAATTTTATAAATACAACGCTTCATCTGCGACATTTATTTCGAATTCCTTGTTTACTTCTTCCATAAAGGAAGTCAAAGAAGGTGCTGCTAGTGTTTTATATACAAACAGCGATATCGATGATTTTGTTAAATATAGCGATACAGTGTATTTCTATTCAAGCAATACAATTACAGCCGCTAATTCTGGCATTTACAAAGTTGATACAACAGACACTTCAAAAGAACCTGTTGTAACTAAAGTATTTGAAGGAAAGAGCGACAACTTAGCTATTTATAATAGCTTCCTATATTTCACTAACGGCAATGATTCAAACTATGTTTATAAAATGAATCTATCTTCATTTGACACCTCGTTGGTGTTACAAGAAAAAGTTCATGAATTCACACTCAGTGATAATAAACTTTATTGTACAGTCAATGGGTTATTGAATGACTATATTGGATATTTAGATCTTTCTAGCTCAGCAACATCGTCCACAAAGTTAACTGACGCTGCCGGAGAACATCTAACAGTCAAAGACGGTTATCTTTATTACAATTATACTGATCTCTTCTCTGCAATAGATTCATCAGTGAAAGGAATCTACAAAATTAGTATCAGTGGCGGTAATCCAACAATGCTTCTTCAAATTCAAGGTATTAATGGCTTTGATGTCGAATCAAGTAATTCAATTATTTACATCGCTACTAATGATTTACATTTATATCATTTCGATGTGTCTTCAAATTCAACGCGTGATTTATTAGTAAACTTTGTGGCTCCAGAAGAAGTGCCAACCAATTTAGGTGGGCAAACAATTTCTTTAGGCACAAAAACATATTATCTAAACATGTATGCTGGTAAGACATTATATTGTTATGATGAAGCCACCAAAAGAAGTTCACAATTAACCACCAACAAAGTAGTTGATTTCTATATTTACGGAAATAACTTATATTTCAACCAAGTTACAATGTTAACCAATAACGACCTTTATGTTGTTGATATTGTCAATGGTGGCGAAGCAGTTAAATTAAGTTCAAATGACATTCGCAATATGATTAGCGATGGCACCTATATTTACGCCACCCACTATAACTGGGCGGGTGTGGCAGATGGTTTATCTAGGATGAAGCTAGATGGCTCAGAATATGTGAAGTTCTCCAATGTTGATGGCGCTAAAAACCAAACCATCAAAGACGGAAAACTATATTACATCAACTGTGGCGCAGGCCAAGATAATGGAAATATCGAATACATTAGTTTGGACACAATCACATCCGCTTCTCCTGATTTAACTGGAACTAAGCTCTCCTCCAATATTAAAAATGTTAAACAATTTGCTTTTGATGGAAACAATATCTTCTATATTTATAATGGAACAATTGATAATTCTGTCAGAAGAACGGACTTTACTTCTTTAGGCGAAGGAACCAAGATTGCAAGCAGTAAAACTAACCCAAATGAGATCATCTTAAATGGTAATTATGTTTACTACTATTCTTATGCTTCTACCGCAACAAACTACGCCGGTTTCTATCGCGTTAGCAAAACAGCTAGTGCAGATGGTACCCAAACCTTAGTGCTTGGCTACGACCGCACATATTATGGAAATAACCTTTCAATTTCTGATGCAGGTAATCTCTACTTCTTGAACTACATTCCAAAATTGGTTTTAGGTAATGCCCACTTCTATCAACTTAACTTAACTAGCAAAGTTGTAACTAAAATTAATTAAGTTTTTGTAGAATCTAAAAATAGCTGGTGACAATTGTTGTATTAGTTGCCAGCTATTTTATAATATTTACAGAATAAAATGATTGAGTTTATTGTTTTCATTTCTTGCTTAACGATATTTGTCATTGTTTTAGGAGTGACGCTTACTATCATTTCAAAACGCAAAAAATTCGTTTTGAATAATAGCCAAGCCTTGTTGGAATTAAGCGATATCAATCAGCGATACACTTTTCTTGATGTGCCATCTTGCAACCAACGATATTTCATTGATAACCGCGCTATGTTTAACGATTTAACTTGTGAAGACTATTTGATTTATCAAATGGCAAATTATAAGAAAATATTCTACGCGAACCAAAAGGCATCGAGAAATAAGAGTATATTCGACTACTATATTAAAGAAGTAAACAGTTGCAGTTTTGGAAGATATAGCGATAAGAAGTTACCTTGCAAAATTAACAAGCTTGTCCGCATTGAAAAAGATTTGTTTAAAGAAAAAATACAAGCACCGACAATTGAACTATGTGTTAGAGTAAATCTTGTTTTAACAAACTTATATGGCAATTCAAGAGCCAATAAGTGGGCAGTTTTTGATTCCAGTGCAATTGATGAAATTCAAAAAGAAGTAGCACAAAAAAGAGGCACATTTTACTTAAACGAGCACATTTGGAATTCAATTTGTCGAGTTGAACGTAGCAAGGTTACCAATAAAATTAGGTTTGCGGTCTACCAACGCGATGGTCATCGCTGCTGCAAATGTGGTAACGATAATAACTTAGAAATTGACCATATAATTCCAATCTCTAAAGGTGGGAAATCAAATATGGATAATCTTCAAACACTATGTCATAGTTGCAATGTTGAGAAGGGCTCAAGACTAAATTATTGACCCTTTTCTTTTTGGATTGGCAAAATTGAAAGTGCTGAATACAAGCCGATTTGTTCTATAAAGGTGTTATAAAACTGATATACTAAATTCAACGAGGATTTAGATATGGAACAAATTGTCTATCAGGAGTCTTTACAAACCTTTATTTTTCATTGTCTTAAAAGCAAAGACATTTCAGAGAAGGTTAAAATGGGAATGTATAACGCTGGATATTCCTATGTGATGCCTAACTGGGAAACATCGTGGAAGAATTCTCTTCCTGCTATTGCAAGAGCTTTAGAAAATAGTTTAATTGCTGGTGATGTGGATGTGGCCGTTGAATATAGATTAAAACACAGCATGGAGAGATTGGATTTTCTTATTTATGGTGTGGATGAACACGATAAAAAGAACATCGTCATTGTCGAATTAAAACAGTGGTCACAAGTCAGTGTCACTGGTTCACTTAATAAAGTTCACACGATGGTGGCAAAGGGCCACTTTGAAGATCATTTCCATCCTTCTTATCAAGCGCTTAACTATGCTGGACAACTTAAGTCATTTAATGAATATGTTCAAAACGAAAAGATGGGTGTTGAATCATGTTCGTTTTGCCATAATATGGACCGTGGTTTTAAAACAATCATGGATGATGTTTTTTTATTTCCGTTTATTAGTGAATCCCCAACTTATTTAGAAGAAGAAGGTGCTCAATTAAAAGCGTTCGTTGAAAAATACGTTTCGAAACGTTGCCATAATATTTTGTATGAAATTAATAAAGCAAGAACCATCCCCTCAGATGATTTTGCTAAGTTGATGAGAGACGCCTTAAATGGCAATCAAATGTATTCATTAGATATGAGCCAATCCAACGCTTTAACCACTATTGTGGATGCAGTTAGAGATGCTAGTTTTTATAACCAAAAGAAAACCATCATTATTAAGGGTGGAGCAGGCACCGGAAAATCTATTATTGCTATTAATGCTTTAGGCCAACTAAATAGTCCAAAGAAAAAAGCTGATCGAATAACAACAATGTTTGTTACGGTCAACGCTGCCCCAAAGAAAGTTCTATATAACGCATTGATACAAGGCAAAGAATTTAAGGCCGGCGATTTAGGCACGTTATTCAAATATCCTACAGCATTTGCTGATAAACCAACCAATAGTGTTCCTTGTCTATTGATTGATGAAGCACACCGCATTTTTAAGATGAAAGGTGGGGTTGGTTTAAAAAGTGGCACTGATATGCTCCACGATCTTATTAATACTGCTCAGATATCGGTTTTCTTCATCGATGATAACCAAGCAGTAACTAAAGATGACTACGCCACGATTGAGATAATTAAACAATTGGCCAAACAGTGTCATTCTCAAGTAGTTATGGGACCAGAACTTGAACTTACTGGCCAGTATCGAGTTCAAGGTGGGGCAGAATACATTGAATTTGTTAAATCGTTCCTTCAAATTAATAAGGAAGAAATTAAATTCAACACAAGCAATTCCTATGACTTGCAAATCTTTGATAACGCAAATGATATGTTTAACAAAATTAAAGAACTCGATACTGAATCAAGGAAAAAACAAGCAGAAGAGGCGGGTAAATTAGAATTTGACCTTGATTCATATAATGGTCATTGCCGAGTAGTAGCGGGCTATACCTATGAATGGATATCTAATCCAAATATAAGAGACGGTGTTAATGATGTAATTATTGCTAAAGATAACTTCGCTAAAAAATGGAATCTACGTTATGGTAGTGGTCTAAAAGCCTATTCATGGGCTGATGATCCTTTGTCAATTGATGAGATTGGCTGTATTCATACTTGCCAAGGAATTGATTTAGATTACTGTGGAGTCATTATTGGGAAAGATGTAACTTATGAGAACGGTAAGATTTGTTTCCACAAGGAAACGCATCCAAAATCCGATTTAGCGGGCATCAGAACAGCCTCAGATATGGATGCTGAAACATGGATTAAGAATACTTATTATGTATTGCTAACTCGCGGCATTAAAGGCACTTATATTTATTGTGAAGATGAAGCTTTACGCGAATACCTTAAAAGCAAAATAACCTGCAAAACAAACGCGTAATTTGTTTTTAAAAATGTTTGGATAGACTAATATAATTTTATGTCATTCAAACATTTTCTTTTTCTAACAATAATTCCTATGTTTTTATTAGGGTGCAATGCTTCCTCAGACACTAGTGAAGAAACACCAAGTGAGCTTGAGAAGTTTTTCATTAAGTCTTCAACCTATCAAGGCGAGGATGATTCCGGTAATCTCATTTACTATTTCATGAAAATCAATGCTGAATCTAATTTTACCCAAATTCGTGAATTTACCTTTAATAGTGTTTCCAAAATAGCTTCTACAACCTCTGTCTATCGTTCAACTACAACCGATGGAATTAAATATGAATATTTTGGACGTGTTAACTTCTATGCTGATCATTTCAAAACTGGTCGTTTCTTTGCTCAATATAGTGAAACAAGAGATGATGCTGAGCCATACTACTTAGTTGAATACACCAATGTTGCTTTTGCCGAAAGAACAATTGCTCTTCCCGATGAATTTACTTACATAAAACATCATATGGATTTTACCAATGTTGGCACTGATGAAATTATTAGTGCTTTTTCAAAAACTAAAGATGCGGTGGACTATGCTCAAATAGATGTTTTAGATGCGCTTAACTCAGGACTAGATTTGTATTAGAATATGTTTATGTTACCCAAGACAAAGAAAAACGATATCAAGCCAATTGACACTTCAAATTTATCAAAGAACGATGTAGATATGATGAACGAACTTGATTATGAAGAGAAAAAGAAACATATGCCTTTTGATCCATATCAGAGACATTGGGATGAAGCTTAACCAAACACCTTGATTGGTGCTTTTCTTTTTTGATTACTTTCTCTTCTTTTTCTAATGCTTAACAAAGTTATTATGGTATATTTAATAAATCAGTTTATAAAACATTTAGCAGGAACTCTATTTTAGAGTGAGGTATTAGTATGGACAAAGAGATTCAATCATTGATTAGAAAAGAAACAAATCGTCAAAATAAAGGCATTGAACTAATTGCTAGTGAAAACTATGCGAGTAAGGATGTTAGAAAAGCATGCGCTTCGATTTTGACTAATAAATACGCGGAAGGATATCCCCATAAACGTTATTATGGTGGCTGTGAATTCGTTGACCAAGTTGAAGAGATTGCCATTGCTAGAGCGTGCCAATTATTTGGGTCAAAGTTTGCTAATGTTCAACCTCATAGCGGCTCCCAAGCTAATGCCGAGGCGTATCGTGCCTTATTACCAGAAGGTGGCAAAATCTTGTCGCTTGTTTTAAACGATGGTGGTCACTTAACTCATGGTAGCCCAGTGTCTTTTTCTTCTCATATGTATAACTTTGTTTTCTATCCACTTAGTAAGGATGGAAAGCTTGATTATGATGGCATTTTAAAGATTGCCAAAGAAGAAAAACCCAACCTCATTTTAGCTGGTTACAGTGCATTTCCATATGCGATTGATTTCAAACTTTTACGTGAGATTTGCGACCAAATCGGTTGTTTGTTCATGGTCGATATGGCTCATATCGCCGGGCTTGTTGCCGCTAAAGAGCATATGAGTCCAATGCCATACGCCGATATTGTTACTTCCACAACTCATAAAACCTTAAGAGGTCCAAGAGGAGGAATCATCCTCACGAATAATGAAGATCTCGCTAAACGAGTTAACTCTGCTGTATTCCCATATTATCAAGGTGGACCACTTGAACATATCATTGCCGCTAAAGCAATTTGTTTTAAAGAAGCGATGAGCAATGAATTTAAGAAATACGCCAAAGGTATTATTGTTAATACCAAAGCCTGTCGCGATGCCTTTAAAGAACTTGGTGATATCGTCAGTGATACTGATAACCATTTGTTCTTGCTTAATACTTTAGATTCCTTTGGTTTGAATGGCCTTGAAGCTCAAAAGAAACTTGAAGAAATCAATGTTACAACCAATAAAAATATGTTGCCTAACGATACTTTAAAACCAAATAAGACTTCAGGACTTAGAATTGGTTTTGCGGCGGTAACAACAAGAGGATGCAGTAAACAAGACGCTATAAAAATTGCTTCTCTTATTCATGGATATTTATCTAACAGCATTTCTAAAAGTGATGCTAAAGAAATAGTGGCTTTATTAACTAAGAGCTGGAAGTTAATCCAAGATATTTAAATAAGCACTCAATTATGACGCCGTAAGGCGTCTTTTTTGTATTTTCTTTTTTTGTATTCTTGTATCTTTTTCTTAAAAAAAGAGAGTAGAATATGTCATTGTGGAATACATCTTATTCGCTGTGCTTGCCATGGTTGCAAGCGGATGCAACGCAATTGCTAATAAATTCGCAAGCGGAAAAATCTCTACTGCTGTTAGTTCCGTCGTGAAGTCGTTCTTCATGATTATTGCCTGTTTTGTCATCGTCTGTTGTTTTGGACATTTAGATTCTTTGTATGAATTAACTTCGAAACAATGGCTTTATATTATTTTGATTGGCCTATTTACCTCTGCTGACTGGATTTTTTATTTTGCAGCTATGAAACGTAGCCACATCGAGACTTTTATTCCTTTTTATGAGACAGCCCAGCTTTTATTTAGCGATTTATTTTTTCTGATTTTTACCTTCAGCTTAGTGACAAATGCCAACAATGTAGTTTCAGTTATCTTATATTGCGTTGGTCTTGGCTTCCTTTTATCCGCTATGGTTATTGTCGGTTTTTCTAAAAAACTAAATCCACAAGTTAATCGCAAGTGGATTATTTTTGCTCTATTAGCAGCTATTGCCTATGCTTCAACTTTGTTAGTAATGAAAACACAGATAGTAGATATTCCAAGCGATATCATTTCATTTCATCAAATTGTGATCGTCTTTATTGTTTCTCTTGTTGTAATGCTGGTGAAAAGAGAATGGCTCTTTTTTAAGAGCATTTCCTGGAAAGGCTATTTAATTTTCTTTATTGCTGCTTTATTCAATACAGGCTTAATGATATTTAGATACATTGCTCTATCATACTCAAATTCTAATCCAGCCATTATCAATTCGATTATTGGATTGCAGTTTGTTTTGGTAGCAGTGGTCTCTGTTTTCTTCGAGAAATCAGACGATAAACTAATTACTTTGATTGTTATTTCACTTCTAACAATAGGCGTGGTATTGAACATGATTTCTGGAGTAATATAGTTATATGAAAAAGAAGTTTTTGGATGTTACTTAAATTCTTGCTATTGCGGTATATATCGTAATCGGCGTAGGTGTTATCTGGCATTCAAAAGCGAATTTCGTAACTACAAATATCTTCATTGGCACCGCTGTTATTCTCAGCAGTCTTCCTAATCTTTTATTATATATTGCAATGGATTGCTATAAACTCTATCGCAAGACGCCATATTTAGTCTTCGCCGCCATTTCATTGACGCTAGGGTTAACTTTTCTTTTATCTAATGAGATAAGTGTGGAACATATGTGCTTGATTTGGGGCATATACGATATTTGTAAAGCACTTATAACGTCACAATTGCATCCGATGTTGATATTGTTGTGAATATCTTTAACTATGAGGCTAACGTATACAATCTTGTTGTTAATGGCACAGCCTATACTAAGGGTGCGAATATTATCAATATTGAAGCGTCTTTTACATGATAGATTAAGGCTTTATGTGTCTTCTTCTTTTTTTGAAAACCCAATAAAAAGGTAGTTTAACTTGTTTATAATTTGTATTCATATAATAATTTCAATTAGGTATTTGTCATAAAATGAAACAAAAACAAATAAAAATCACATTATTTAGTAGCATTGCACTTCTTGGTATTTGTTTTACTTCCCTAGTTTGTATTCAATCTAATAAAGAAGTTTTAGAGGCTAACGCTTTGGATTTGCCGACCTCTGTTTCCTTAAAGGATAATAGTGAATCAGAAATAAGAAGCTACTATTCCTATTTAGACACGTTGCCTGAAAGCGAAAGGCGGGGTACAAACCTACTCAAGAACTTAAAATACATTTTAGTGAACAATCCGAATAATACCGCGAAACCTGCACAATATTTCTCATATGCTCAGGTCAGAAAAATATACAATATTACCGATCGTCAATGGCAAGCTTCTCCAGCAAGTGCAATTGCTAGTTTTGATTCCGCCACCAATACTATTGGCACTGTCGACTATACTGAAACTCCATATTTGTATTATTACTATTGCAGTGATAACTTCACCAGTCCTCATTTATCTAATGCAAGCGAAACAAGTTCAACCGGTAGTTCACAAACAATGCTCAATCAAGAGCATCTTTGGTCAAAATCACACGGCTTTGCTGGCACCGGATCAGGCGAACCAAACGCTGGCAGTGATCTGCACCATTTAGTTGCCGCTGATGCAGCTGTTAATAAGTGGGCTCATAACAACTATTCTTATGGTAATGTCGGCACTGTCGATTCTAGCTGGACAACTAATCAGACTAATTGGGACAATGGCAGAAACACGATTCTTGGCAACAAAAATGGGACCCCTGTCACCGCGCATACCGGAGATGAAGGTACAACCGTTTTTGAACCTCAGGATATTGACAAAGGCGATATTGCTCGTGCTTTATTTTTCATGGCCGCTCGTTATAACTATTATGGTGGTGATGCCACACAAGCTTCTGTTCTTGAACCAAATCTTGAATTAGTCGATCGTGTAATTGATACAGCAATGGATTGCAATGGCACTAACGGAGCGGCTCAATATGGTGTTGTTTCTGATTTAGTCCAATGGAATAAAGATGATCCAACAACTTCATCCACCGTTACCGGTGCCTACGAAATTCATCGTAACAATTTAATTTTTAACAACTACCAAAATACAAGAAATCCATTCATTGATTTTCCAGAGTGGGTTGATTATGTATGGGGTGATAAAAAGGATACTGGTGTAGCTTCTCCTGCCACCGATACAATCAATGGTTTTAATACGGGTAGCGTCACTGCTCCAACCGCAATTACTTTGAATGCGTCAACCACAAATATTGCGCTTGGTGGAACATTTAGTGCTTCTGTTGCTAATGTCACTCCTACCGACGCTTCTAAGTCGGTAACTTGGAGCAGCAATAATAGCGCAGTTGCTAGTGTCGATGGCTCAGGCGTCATTAGCAGTGCAGGCGTTGGACAAGCAATTATTACCGCTACATCGACACTTGATAGTAGTATTAGCGCAACAATTACGGTTAATGTGTCAGGTGTTGCTTTAACTAGTATTTCTTTTAGTGCTTCATCTTTAGCTATTAACGTTGGAAATACATCTACTTTGGCTGTTACCTACAATCCAGATAATGCCTCGAATAAAACAGTGACTTGGTCATCGGATAATAGTGGCGTTGCCAGTGTCATAGATGGAACTGTTACTGGTATTTCAGCTGGTTCAACAACTATAAGAGCGGTGAGCCAAGATGGTTCTCATGCAGCGTCGATTATTGTCAATGTTCAAAGTGTTGTTTCTGGCTATACGAAAGTAAGTGCTTTAAGCGATGTTGTCAGTGGTAAATATGTCATCGCTTCATCTTATAATTCGGCTTATTATGCAATGAGCAATTCTATCCCTACTTCAGGTGGTTCTATTGCTGCGACTGCTGTAACTGTGACGAATAATGAAATAACCGCTAGCGATGGCGCTTCATATGTCGTTGATATTGTTGTCAGTGGAACAACTATTACAATTGCTAATGGCACAAACTATCTAAAATATGCTGGAAGTAGTACCAACCTTATTGCTTCTTCAACCGCTAGTTCTTGGGATTTAACGCTCGTATCCGAGGGAGTGTTTAATATTAAAGATGCTACTTCGGCGAGTTCGGCGAGAAGCCTTGCTTTTTCGACGTCAGGAACATATTTCAAAGCATATGCCAAAATTACCGATTCTTATTTAAATGTTGGACTTTTCAAATATGTAGAATCATCTGGTGCGTATAATAAAAATTTATTTGCGAGTGACATTTTAACAAATATCGTCTGCGACGCTAGCGGTGTGACTGCTCCAACCTACGCAGAAGGCTATTCTTGGAGTCAACTAAAAACTAAATATTTAACTCTTTCAACTGATGATAAAACTGCTTTGCAGACCGCTACAGCTAATAAGACTTCAGCCTCTATCATTGAACAAGCTATGTATCGTTATGATTATATTGTGGCTAAATACAATATTATTGGTCATGATACTAGCTATGATGACTACATTGGCCGAAATTCATCATCAACATTGATTTCGGGACTTGCCGGAAATAGCGATCAATATACCACATTGGATAATACCATTGTGATATTTGCTGTCATCGGTGGATTTGTGGCGATAGACGCTATTATTTTTATCGGAAAGAAGAAGCCTGAATAATTTAGAACTGGTTGTGATGTTTCACAACCTTTTTAATAGTTCTTATAATGTTTGTGCTAGAATAATTAAAAATGAAGTTTGATAAGTTATATTTCCTTAATTGTATTCTATTTCTAACATGCCTAGGCTGTGGACTATACGCAGTCTCAGGCGATGTTTTGTTTGGAGATAACCCACTGAAGCCAATGCCAACATATGGCATGTTTATTTTAATGGGTTGTTTTTTTATGTCTTTAATCGCAATGCTTGTTATTAATGTTAAGAAGAATCATTACCGTCCATCAAGAATATTACTCATTGCTTTTGCTTTCATTTTGTTAATGAACATTATCACAACCAAAACGCTTCCAAATGGGTTGGTTTTTAATGTTGCTTTTGGCGAAGGACTTCACGATTCTTATGTCGTCAATATTTCACTTTTAAGCCGCTTTATCTACATTTTGCAATTCCTAATTGTTTTATCAATCACTTTTTTAATGATTGATGTGATTCCAAAGATTTCTCATGGCCACGACTCCGCTAGATGGGGAGCTTATTTTGGACTTATTGTCATCTTTGTGGTGATGATCATTGGATATTTTATGGAATATGAAAATTACATTAAGTTTTTTACTGTTAATATCCAAGAATACGCATATAAATATCCTGTGCAATCTTTGCTTCCAAACAAGAATAGCTACGCCGTGGTACTTCTTTCTGCCTTAGTAGCTTGTTTATATTTGCATCAAAGGAAATTCAGATGGTATTGGTTAGTTGCGGCCACTTTTATTTATTTAAATATTTTGTTTACTGTTTCAAAAACTACAATTGCCGCTTCGACGTTTTTAATTATCGGTTATTTTATTTATCGTTTTATTTTGTCAATTAAGAAGCATCCAGTCCGCAACAGCATCACTCTTGCTTCTTTTTTATTGGTCATTGGAGGATTTGTTTGGACACTATGCTACTTAGATAACAAACAAGGTGATATATTCTCATCATTTATTTCTTTTATGAGAATAGGAGTTGATTTTTGGACTTTTTCATCTCGCACGATACTTTGGGATAAAGTCATTCAAATTTTGAATCAAACAAATTGGCTAACCGGGGTTGGATTTCATGTTTTTAATGTTATTCTTGATGGCTTTAAGTCCACAGGCACATCATTCTCCCATAATGGAGCGTTAGAACTTTTAGGAAATGGAGGCATCATTCTTTTAGCCTTTGTTGTTTTGATTATTGCCTACTTACTTTATTTACTTGTCAAAGAAACAAAAAAACACCTTTCGTTTACAATTTTTGAATATTTAATTATTGCGGCGATGATTGTTGAATGCATCGCTGAAAGTGGCAACTTCATTTTGCCATCCACCATTGATTATTTCTTTGTATCTTTTATTGTAATTGTGCCTATTATGGAAAGAAAAGCAACAATCGAATCAAAATTGTTATTTGAAAAAACTATTTCTTTTCCATTACAAAATCTTTAAAACTTAAAGCTTCTTCCACAGTTTCAAATCTAGCCATCCAAAATTCGTTGCCCATCACTAACGCCATCTCTTTGGAGTAGTGGTCGTGGCGAATGATATTGTCTTGGTATTTGTTTTGTATTTCCTCAATAATCCTTAGGTAAGTAAAACGATCCTTACGGGACACGGAAATGGCGATATAATGCTTCTTGTTTAAATCAAAGTTAATTTTGTTATCGACGATTATATCGGCGTAAGCGTCATAATAACTATTATCTAAACAAATTGACAATAAGTCCGGCGTATCTCCTCCTGGAGAACGCATATTTACTTCTAAAGCGATAATTTCGCCCTTTTCAGCCAATCCTGGCCTATTTTCTTTAAGAAGAAAGAATTCTATATGGAAACAACGTTTCCTAATCCCAAATGCCTTGACTACGGCTTTACCCATGTTTCTAAAAGAATCAGCCATATCCATATTCGCATAGTAGTAATCATCTAAGTTACCATTGACTACTTCTGAAACTGGAATTGGGAAAGTCTCGTTATACATAAGCAGTGGATTAGATTCATCATCGACAATTCCGTCAAAGGTCACGATGACTCCATCTAAATATTCTTCAAGAATAAATTGTTCGTTTGGTTTGGTGTTTACAAAATTAATAAGTTCTTGTTCATTAGCAATTTTATAAGATTTTGCTGCCCCAACCCCGTTATTAGGTTTGACAAATAAGGGGTAGCCGACTTCT
>CAZLUI010000010.1:8409-20466 GCA_964562705.1 uncultured Staphylococcaceae bacterium | reverse complement strand
AAAACATAGATGCCGGCGTTGACCAAATTATGGTAGAAATAATCGCGGATATTATGCTTTGAATCAATGCCTAAAACCACATCATTTTCGTCGGCAATAATTAAGTCGCTATCAAATGGGTGAGAATTAGGGTGTGAGAAGAGCGTAATCAAGGCTTTCTTTTGCTTATGAAATTGCACCATCTTTTCAAAATTAACGCTCTCTATCAAATCTCCAAAAAGGAGCACAAAATCGTCATTAAATTTATCTTTTAAAAAATAAAGAGAACCGGCAGACCCAAGAGGAGAAGTTTCAGATATGTAATCAATATTAACCCCAAAGTCTTTACCGTCCTTAAAATAGTTTTTGATGATATCTCCCAAATAACCAACAACAATGGTAATATCGATAATTCCAAATTCTTTTAATGATTCAATTTGACGTTCAAGGATGGCTTTTCCAGCCACTTTAACCATTGGCTTAGGAATTTCACGGACTAAGTTGCCTAATCTAGTTCCTTGTCCGCCAGCCATAATTACTGCTTTTGTAGTTTTCATGTTTTTCATTATAACACACGGCAATAAAACACAAAGTTTTAACAAAAAAATGTGAGATGCTTTATTATATAAGAAATGATTTATCAAGTTTCTCCTATCTTGAAGAGCTACATATGGGGTGGAGATAAGCTCCAGAAGATTTTCCATAATGACATACAAAATCTTGCCGAAGCTTGGGTTCTTTCAGCCGTAGAAAACGAAAGTTCAAAGATTGTTGGTAGCGATGAAACTATCTTGTCTATTTTTAATAAAAATAACGATATCGTTTCCAAAAACTATACCGGAAAATTCCCATTGCTTGTAAAAGTGCTTTGTTCTTCGAGAGATTTATCAGTGCAAAATCACCCGGTTGGTAAAGCAGAATTTTGGCATATTCTAGATGCGGAAAAAGATTCCTATATTTATTTAGGATTAAGCCATTCGATGAGCAAAGAGGAACTGAAACAATCTTTGAAAGATTCGACTATTTGCGAGCATTTGAATAAAATCTATGTCAAAAAAGGTGATTGTTTCTATATACCTCCAGGTGTCATTCATATGCTTGGAAAAGGAATTTTAACTCTTGAGATTCAACAGAACCTTAATTTGACTTATCGTCTTTTTGATTTCAACCGAATCGATGTTAATGGTAAACTTCGTGAATTGAAGATTGACAAAGGGGTAGAAGTTAGCGACTTAAACAAATTTGAGATTAAAAATCATAATGTTTCACTTGGTTCGCTTGTTAAGCGCCCATTCTTCTCCGCTAATAGATGCCATGGTCACCATGAAGATATTGTTGATGAATATAGTTTTGCCTATATTTATATTTTGTCTGGACAAGGCAGCCTAGCGTCCGTTGACGGTGTTATTCCAGTTACATGTGGAGATAGTCTTTTTGTTTGTAGCGGACATGGCAAAATTATTTTAGATGGCGATATCGAATTTGTTGTTGTTAAGAAATAGGTATTTATATGGATAATAAAACATTGAAAAGAATTAGAGATTTTACTTCCGATAGAGATTGGGAAAAATTTCATTCCCCAAGCAACTTAGCCAAAACGATTGTCATTGAGGCCAATGAATTGCTCGAATGTTTTCAATGGAGCAATGATAATTATAAGCTTGACCATGTAAAAGAAGAACTTGCTGACGTTATTGTGAATTGCCAAAATCTGGCGGATAAACTTGGTCTTGACGTCGATGATATTATTAACTCAAAGATGGACCAAAATGAGAAGAAATATCCGGTTAGTAAAGTCAAAGGTATAGCGAAGAAATATACAGAATTATAAGAAATGTCCTTGTTTACAAGGATTTTTTCTAGAAGCATATAATTATTATCTTTTTTATGTTATTGTAAATACTATGAAACCTACTCTTTCTAAGTTAACAAAATTAGCTTTATCTTGTTTTGATAATCCTCAAAGAGGCAAACTTTATTATTTAGATGGGAAAGATTATTCCTTTAAAACTGTTAATAAAAAATCTTTCAACGAATTTAGAAACAATTATCTTTCTAACCCTCTTCCTACTTCTGAAAAAGAAATCTCGTTTCTCTATTTATCCATCATTCTTTGTCATGGAAAATATTTGTTGCCAGAAGTAACAGAAAAGGATGTGAAAACCTCCTACTCGTTGTCAGATCCTGTCTCCTATGATGCTTTTCGAAGTTTCTTTTTGAAACATATCATTTATTCTTGGCTGGATAAAATTAATTTATACGCGATAGAAACGCCTAATGAGTTTTATTTTGAAACCTTTAAACTTCTGCATCAAATATATGAAAATGAGCCATTTTATCATTTAAGTGATCAATTAATTATTTCTCGAGCAACACCAAATCAAGTTTATTACTACAAATTTGATCGAAATACCAATACTTTAACGGTTAGTTTCGATCGCTACGCAGGCGATATTCTATATCTTGGTGAGGCCGAGGATCCGTATACCCCTAAATGTGTTAAACAACTTCGTGAAGCTTTTGAAATTCGTTTTGTGGATGAAGATTTTATCGATCAAGATGCTTTGGATTTATTCTCAAAATACGAATGTAAAGAATGCGATTTTGGTCCTTATATTCCCGAACTTCATTACGTGAACTTCGGTATGAACTATGATTATCACCTTCGTTTTGCCCAATGCAGCAAACTCAGCGGGGCATTAATGGATTTAATTAACATCATCCCAGCCATTATTGACGCATACCCAAACGGAATTGAACTTCCTGGTGTTGAAGTAACAAATAAACAAGGGCGTTTAAATGTTGATGAGATTCCAGAAGATGAAATTACTTGTATCGACTATATTCAAACTGATAGATATGAACCTCTTTCAAAAGGGGTAAAGAAAATCAACGGTTTGAGCCTTCAATATCATTTAAATGTGACTGAGTTAAAACCTTATCGATCCAATCGATTCGTTCATGTTGCTGTATTTGAATCTGTTCTTGCAGACTTAAAAACAGATGATGTTGTTAACTTCTTTACTTGCGATGCATTAGGTGATCCTGTTTCTTTAATAGCGTCTAACCTCATTGAATATTTCTTGAAGAATGGAGCGCCAGAAAGGTTCTACACGAATAGTTTTACGGAAGGACATATTTTACACGCTTGTTCAAATAATAAAAGTAAGATGATGCTCAGCGACGATGGGCTGATGCCGTCGAAAAAAATCCCTCTTGCCTAAACATAGTAAAAGCCTGCAATCGATTGAGGTTTGCAGGCTTTTTGAATGAGATGAATTAGGCAATTGTTTTGATGTCAAATCTATTCAAAACTTGGATTTGCCAATAGCCATTTGTGTTATAGGATTTGGTCGTGAAATAGATTCCAATCTTGGCTGTGGCTTTTGACGTAAATACAGCTGCGAAAGTAGAATTGTCAATGTCGATGTCGCTACTTAAAGCAGTCTCACCGATGTTGTTGATTCTAAGGGCTTTGCCCGCTTTCTCGTTTGCTGCAGAATTATACCCATCAGTTTTGGCTGTATCACTTAATAGCATGTTCCATTTGTTGGAAATGTTGCTGTAAGTAATGTAGCCTTCGAAATAGTGAATTTCTTGCGCCATAGATTCATAGGCTATGTAGTGATCGTTTTTCAAATTATCTTTATTTGGAATAATTGACCAAACGTTATTTGCAGTTAAAGTAGTCACACCCTCGGTTGAATAGGTTACAACTGGTTCACCATCATATTCTTTCGCGGCCAAGAATTGAACTTCAGGAACATAATCAAACATGTTCAAAGTGCAATAAATCACATAAGTTTTGCCACTATCGATTGCTTCTGGAGTTCTATCGGTAGACTTAAAGAATTGGTTATTGAGTTTGCTATCACCATGAACACGCATGACGTTTTTGCCGTTAGCAAATAGAGCGATGGAAGCTTCTACTTTATCGATATATTTTCCAACAAAAGAAACGACTTCGCCAAGTTTGTTGCCTTTGACATTTAGCTTTTGAGCAGCGTTTAAATTATAGATTTCGCTCATCGTGCTTCTAGTTGGATACAAACTTTCTAAAGTTGAATAATCAAAAGTAGGACCAGAATAGCTTGATAACCAAGTGTAGGAATCCATGATGATTTCATTACTGCCTAAGTATTTGTTGATAGTGCCCTTAAAAGTGTAGTAGGAAGTATCGCTGTACTCATATTTTGAGAAGACAGTGTTATATCTATTGGTGTCAACTCCTACATAAATATAGCCAGTGCCGTCAAAGACAAATAGTTTATATAAATTAGTGGAAAGATATCCTGCTTGGGTGCAGTTATTTGTTTCCGCAAACATCATACGACCGGTAATGGAAACTTTTTTATCGCCAGTAGTGTTAACTGCATCAGCAGCTTCGACGATTGAGTCACAATATGTATTAGCTTGGCTAATGGTGACTGTTTCATAATTGATTGGTTCAGATGTTGATGAACTATCAGATGTTGATTCACTGCTTGATGAACTGCTTGATTGAGAGGAACTAGACGAACTAGTGTCGGTCGAACTCGGATCGGCTGATGTGCTGCTAGATGGGTCGTCTCCGTTGCCACAGGCACAAAGCAACGAGGCCGCTAAACAGATAGTAATTAGTTTGTTAATCTTCATAAATTCTCCTTATTCTAATTCAAATGCTCCAGTATAGAGTTGATAATACATCCCCTTCTGAGCAATTAAGTCTTTGTGTGTACCACGCTCAATTATCTTACCATGTTCTAAAACCATTATGGCTTCACTATTTTGAACAGTTGATAAACGGTGAGCAATAACGAAGACAGTCCTTCCCTCCATAAGTTTATCCATCCCTGCTTGAACAAGCTTTTCAGTTCTTGTGTCAATTGACGAGGTTGCTTCGTCAAGAATCATGACAGGAGCATCAGCAACAGCCGCTCTTGCAATTGAAAGAAGTTGGCGTTGTCCTTGTGAGAGATTTGCTCCATCGCCACGTATGATGGTGTTAAAACCTTCTGGAAGTCTACTAATAAAGTCGTAGGCATTAGCAATCTTAGCGGCGTTATAAACTTCTTCGTCTGTCGCTTCTAGACGTCCATAACGGATATTCTCCATTACTGTTCCAGTAAACAAGTTAGTATCTTGCAAAACAATACCTAAAGATTTTCTTAGATCGTTCTTTTTAATTTTACGGATATTGATGCCATCGTAACGAATCTTGCCATCATCAATGTCGTAGAAACGATTCAAAAGGTTAGTTATAGTTGTTTTTCCTGCCCCTGTTGCTCCAACAAAAGCAATCTTTTGACCTGGATGGGCATAGATGTAAACATCATGTAAAACTTCATGTTCAGGATTATAGCCAAAATTAATGTGATCAATGACGATATCACCCTTTAATTCACGATATTCAAGGGTTCCATCTTTATGTTGATATTTCCAAGCATAGTCATGAGTGTGATCACTTGTTTCTTCAAAGGTGCCATCTTCGTGACGTTTTATATTGCATAAGTAAACATAACCATCATCTTTTTCTTTCTTTTCATCCATTAAGTCATAGCAGCGCGATGCGCCTGCCATACCCATGACGATGAAGGTAACTTGTTGAGATAGTTGAGTTATATTATTTGAGAACATTCTGTTAACCATCAAAAAGCCAACGATGGTGGAGTTGAATGCTTCGACATTCAAATTCATATCTACTAAGCCACGGACAATAGTGAAGTTTTGAAAACCGGGAATGATGAAGATTAATAATCCCATAAATGCTGTTAAAACATAGATAAAGTTGCCGATGTTACCATTGATTGGCATGGTGATATTGCCTGCAACGTTAGCTTCGGTTGAGTATTTTCCTAAAGTTTCGTTAATGGCGTCAAAGTCTTCACAAGATTTCTCTTCATGTGAGAATACTTTAATTACTTTTAAGCCCTTGATTGACTCTTCAATATTGCCTTCTACAACCCCAGTAAATTTTTGTTGTTTAACGAAGAATTTAGCGGATCTTCCACCGATAATTTTGGTGTTGAGAATCATTAAGAATGTACCGACAAAGACAATCAAAGTCATCCAAACACTGTTGACAAGCATCAAAGTGATGGAGAATAAAACTGAGAGCCCAGTTCTTAAGAACTCTGGTAAAGATTGAGAAACGAATTGCCTAATTGTATCAATGTCGTTTGTGTAAACAGACATAATATCTCCATGAGCGTGTGTATCAAAATATTTAATTGGTAGATCTTCCATATGACTAAACATCGCAATACGGAATTGATTCATGAAGTTTTGAACTACAATTGCCATGGTTCTATTCCACCACCAGGAAGCAAAGATGCCAACTGCATAAATGCTGCCCATGGTAATTAACAGAATTGGAATGTTAGTGGTGATTGAGAAACTGTTGCCCATGACATCAGCAGTGTAGAACTTAGTGATATCGAAGGCGTTGTATGCTCCACCATTGGTGAGAACACCATTGGTTAAAATACCAGCAATTAAGCTTGCGAATATCGATGAACATAAATTGGCAATGACATTAAAGATAATACATATAGCAGCCACGATTAATTGGATTGGATATTGGGTGAACAATTGCTTAAGTAAACGAGTCATTGTGCCTTTTTTGGCCCGACCATGTTCTTTTATTCTTACTGGTGGCATTATTTTGTACCTCCAACTTTATTTTGAGTATTGTAAACTTCTTTATATATCTCATTATTTTTAATCAATTCTTGATGTGTTCCAATCGCGTTGATTTTGCCATTATCAAGAATGATGATTTGATCAGCATCTTCGATTGAAGAGATACGTTGAGCGATAACTATTTTTGTTGTTTCTGGTATGTCTTCTTTTAAGTGTTTTCGAATCAATCTATCTGTCTTGGTATCAACGGCAGAAGTGCTGTCGTCAAGAATTAAAATTTTAGGCTTTTTTAATATTGCTCGAGCAATACATAATCTTTGTTTTTGACCACCAGAAACGTTCGATCCACCTTGCTCGATTTTGGTGTCATATTTGTTTGGAAATTGTTCTACAAATTCATCGGCTTGTGCAATTTGACAAGCCTTCTTGATTTCTTCATCGCTAGCAAATAAATCACCCCAACGCATATTATCCGCGATTGTGCCTGAGAATAGGACATTCTTTTGTAAGACAACTGCGACATTATCTCGCAAGGTTTTTAAGTCATATTCTCGAACATCTTTTCCTGATACTAAAACGCTTCCTTCACCAACATCGTATAAACGAGAAATTAAGTTCACAATGCTGGTTTTTCCAGCACCCGTGGAACCTAAAATCCCCACAAATTGACCACTTTTTATATGAATGTCAATATCGGAAAGAGTGCTTTTTTCAGCATCGCTTTTATAAGAGAAATTAACGTGATTAAAGTCGACTGAACCATCGCTTAATTCATAGATTGGATTTTCAGGATTTTTAATTGTTGGTTCTTCTTCTAAAACTTCGCCAATTCTGCGGACTGCTTCAAGCGACATTGTAAACATGACCATGATCATTGAAATCATCATGATACTCGTTAAAATTTGAATGCCATAAGTGAGTAACGATGACATTTGTCCGATTGATAAAACATCATTGACAATTGTGACATTTCCATCTGCGCTTACAACGGATGAATATGTTGCAATCAAGAATGAAGCAATGCCAACAACTAAGATGTTTGATAAGTGGATTGTGGTGTTCATCAACGGGTTGTTTAATGCAACAATTTTTTCCGCTTTAACAAAGTCATTTTTCATATTGTTCGAAGCGTTGCTAAATTTTTGTTTTTCATAGTCTTCACGAACATATGATTTAACCACGCGTATACCGGTGACATTTTCTTGAACTGATTCGTTTAATGCGTCATAACGTTTGAAGACTTTCATAAAGATTGTCATCGCTTTTTTAATAATGAAGAATAAACCGATTCCAAGCACCGGAATTAAGATGATGAATAACCAAGCAACCGAACCGCCCGAAATGAACGCCATTGTGGCTGAGAATATCATCATTAATGGAGCGCGTACGACAATGCGAATGCACATTTGAAATGCTTGTTGGACATTGGCAATATCAGTCGTCATTCTAGTGACAAGCGACGAAGTAGAGAATTTATCGATATTAGCAAAAGAGAACGATTGGATTTTCTTGTATAAATCACTTCTTAAGTTTGTTGCTAAACCCACCGAGGCTTTGGCGGCGAATTTTCCACCTAATATTCCGGCGGCTAAAGATAAACACGCCATAATTATCATCGCAATTATTAAGCCTAGTAAACTGACATCAAACGGAAGTCTTGGGTGAGATATCACATCAGTGAATTGACTAATATCGTGAATTTGGATTGATAAATCAAGGAATACAGACATTACAAATGGTAGAGCACTTTCAAAAAGAACTTCTAGCACCATAAAAATAGGGGTAATAATCGCGTATTTTTTATATTGCTTTAAGCTTTTAAGAATTAATTTAATTTTGTTCCACATATATTAGCTCCTTTTTGTTGACCATATTCATAATGATTGATGTTGATGGACAACAGAATTTCTTTTTTAGATATATCTTGTTATAGGCAAGGCCTTTGATAAGTGAGAGTATCGCAATGGTGTATTCTTTAGGATTGCCACTGTTGAAGTCGCCTTCTGCTTGTCCTTTTTCAATTAAGTAATAAGCAATTTCAAACAAACGTTTTCTTCCTAATGGCCTAACTTCATCTCTGTGCCTTGGTTTGGGAATGTAGTCTTTTTGTAAATGCAAATTTAGAAGCAGATAGATAACGCAAGACATATAATCGTGATCATCGCTGTTTTTTATTTCTGATAGCAGTTTATCGATTAATTCGGTTAATGACTCTTTTGCTTTATTGCCATAGTTCACTGACTCTGTTAGCTGGAAAATGCTTCCAGCAACTTTTTTCATTAATTCACCAAATAGCTCTTCTTTTGATGGGAAGTAGTGGTACACCAAAGCACGGGAGCATTTTGAATCTTTAGCGATTTGGTCCATTCCGATGGATTGATAACCAAACAAAGAAAACAACACTAAAGCAGAATGCAAGATTGTCTCGCATCTAATTTCAATTATCTCTTCATTTTGTTTTTTACTTTTTGGCATAATATTTTTGATTGACAAATGTGTCAACGCTTATGATAGAACTAATAAAAAATAGTTGCAATGAAAATATCAATAAATTTTATTATTTATTAACAAACAGTTTTAACCAACCAAAATTGTTTTATTTTCTATTCGATTCGAGTAAACTAATTGACGTCATTATGAAAAAGATCAAAGGTTTAATTATTGTTAACGGCTATGGATTAGCTCAAGGCATTGAACATCAGATAATGCGTCTAAAAGAGGAATTTTCCAAACGAAATGTTGATGTTGATTTAAAGCGTAACAATTCGTTATTGGTTTATGTTGAAGATGGCGACATTAAAACAGTCTTAGGAAAATATGATTTTATTGTTTATCTTGACAAAGATAGATTTGTTGCCAGAATGCTCGAAAAGTTAGGATATCATCTATTTAATTGTTCGAAGGCCATTGAGCTTTGCGATGACAAAATGCTCACTCACATTGCACTAGCAAATAATGGCATCAAGATGCCTCTTACAATCTCATCTACTCTTTGTTATAGAGATGATGGAGATAGAAATATTGTTGATGAAGTCGAAAAGAAATTATCTTTTCCGTTAATCGTGAAAGAAAACTATGGTTCTTTAGGCCGACAAGTTTATTTAATTAACAACCACGAAGAATTGCTAGAAGTGGAAAATAGATTAATTCACACTCCTCACATATTTCAACAGTTTATCTCATCCTCTCGTGGGGTCGATTATCGAGTTATTGTCATTAACCATCAAGTTGTGGCTTATATGAAACGTGAAAATAAAAACTCATATCTATCAAATCTTGCCTGTGGTGGCAGAGCTTATGTTACAAAGATCGATCCTCGTTATTTGGATGCTGCAATACGTGCGAGTGAGATTCTCGGACTTGATTATTGCGGTGTAGACCTTCTTATTGGTCCAAATGGGGAACCAATCCTTTCTGAAGTAAACTCAAATGCTTTCTATGATGGCATCGAAGCTACCACCAATATTAATGTTGCTGGCAGTTACGTTGATTACATCCTTAGCCAAATTAAATAAAAATGCTGCAATCGTTGACTGCAGCATTTTAATAAACATATCAACTAATAAACAATGACTGTTCCGTCTTCTTTGACTTCAACTGTATCACCAGTTTTAACGGTGTTTAAGAATTCTTTTCCCAGTTGGTCAATAGCAATCATTTTACTACCTTCCCAAACAGTTGATAGGACAACACCCGCACCAGCTAATGAATCGATGTGTTCTGAGAACAACATACAAGCAGGATTTGATTTCATGGAACATATTACTTGGAGCACCATACCACCTGTTGTTGAACCAATTGTCTGTGGTAGGCATAGAGCAATTCCAGTAATATTTTTGCCATATAAATCGGGGTTATTTTGGTCAGCGACAGTGACAGTTTTCTTTTTGCCTAAGGCTGACTTTTGGAAAGTGGCTAAGGTGTTAACACCTTGATGAGAAACAATTGCTGGTCCTTTGTAGGTTCCACCGGCAAGGACACGACCTTTAAATTCTTTCATTTATTTAACCTTCTTTCCAGAGATGATATCTAATAGTTCATCATCTTTGTAATATCTTGCTAATGTGTATGTTCTCAGTTTGTTCGAACATGTCATTAGGCGATGTCTTTTTGTGAGTGGGTTTGAGGTATACATTAATGGGCATATGCAAGTGACACGTGCGCCTGTAGCGTATAACTCTTGATATTTAACAGTCTTAACAAATTCTGCACGAACGGCAGGAGCAGTGCAAAGCACAGTTTCAATTTTAATTTTTTTACGTCCGGCTTCTTTAACGGCATTGATGATTTTATCAGCCCATTCGTTAAGTTGGTTGAGTGATAAATGTGGGCAACCAATGAAGGCTTTGTTACCTTCTTTATCCTTGTTCTTCCACATGATTGGATATGATTTATACACTCTTTCAAGTTCAGCATCATCAATGATGTATTCTTTAGCGTCTTCTTTTAGAAGTTTTTGGCCTAATTCCTTAGCTTCGGGTGTTAAGTTGTCGATGTGATATAAACCAACTGCACCATTGGATGCGGTGGCAGCACCAAAGTCTTTGAGGTAGTCTTTCGCATCATCATTTAATTCTGAACCAATCCATTTATCGAGGCCGATAACATATGGAACTTCTTCAAGTACCTTCATGCCGATAGCACTTCCGAGTATTTGAGCGGTTGGCTTCTTGCTTGTTTTAATGATTACTTTCCAAGTCGCTTTTCTGCCTTCATCAGTTAATAATCCAAATTTTGGAACATAACCGATAACGGAACCGAAGATATCAATGATACCCGAGTTACGATTACATCTTGCTCCTAGGACTGAGTTAGCGTAGTTAACTGCGGAACTTTCGGCCCATGAAAGAATGTCTCCTTTCTTAGGCACGTTCCCCATTTCTGGAAAGTAGCAAGCACATGAGAATGCATCTTTTCCTTTCAGACCTAATTTCTTGAGTTGATCCTCATAAGCACCTTGAGTGCCATATAAAATCTTTTTGAAAATTAATTTTTCTAACGGATCACATTTAACGTTTTCAAAATCAACTGGTCGTGGGTCCATGGTAAAACCATCTTCTACCTTGAGACCAGCCTTGATGAGTTCATCCATCACTCGATAAACTGGAGTGAGGAGTTGTAAACCAAAAGAAGTAACAAGGTGACCTTCACCGTGAGTGACTTTGACTAGTTCTTTAGCTTCAAACATATCGCCATAACGAACAATAGTCTCCATGACCTTGGCTTTGGTTTCACCCTCTTTGCCACTTAAAATAGCAAGTTGTTCCTCGGTTAGTTTCATTTTCGGTTGATACATAAATATCTCTCCTTAGAACCTAAAAGGTTGTATCTTAATTTTAATGTGCTTTGGCAAAACATTAAAGAGTTTTCGAAAACAATTAGCTCTATGGTATAATAATTTTGTTTTTTGGAGACCTATATGAAAAAATACTTAAACTTAATTGCTATATTAATGTG
>CAZLUI010000010.1:0-8309 GCA_964562705.1 uncultured Staphylococcaceae bacterium | reverse complement strand
GGTCGTATCATGATCAAATCTTTAACATTTACTTATTAATGAAAAGTCCTTTTATTTCTTTAATTCGCACTGTTCAGAGAAAATCAGTTTCCTCCCAAATGGCAGGACAATCTTTACCACGTGGGGTGCAATCATTTTTAGACCGGCGTTATGCTTCTGACAAAAACCCTCGTCATATTTTGGATATTCACTATCCGGAAGATACAAGTGGCCTTTTACCAGTCATTATCTCAATCCATGGAGGAGCTTTTGTGGCTGGTGAAAAATGGTACAACACTGAGCATTCCATGAAACTTTGTAAACAAGGTTTTGTCTTGGTCAACGCCGAATACACTCCTCTACCTAACACCGACTTATTTGGTATTATTCACGATATGTTTTTAATTGCGAAATGGGTTAAAGAAAATATTAAGAATTATCATGGTAATCCGAATAAAATATCAGCGATTGGCGATTCAGCAGGTTCTTGGATTTTACTTACATATTCTTTGCTGAATCACTCCGAGGAACTGCGTTCTATCTATAAGATAGATGAACCAAGTTATGATTTTAAATCGTTAGGTTTGATTTGCCCGGTTGCTAATATTGAAAAGGCGATGAAATATCCATGTCACATCTTTTGGTTTAAACATTATGTTTATAAGTTTGGTTCAAAAAGAAGAAAAAGGTACAACTTAACATCTATACAGGACACTTTGAATAAAGGTAAACTTCCGCCTTGTTATATTTTGACTTCCAAAGGTGATTCTTATTACTATCAATTTTCTGTTGAGTTATCTCAGCTATTTGCTAATAACAAAATTGAACACAAATATAAGAAATACATTCCATCAAATAGGATTCTTGAACATTGTTTCAATATCATGCATCCCGATTACCCAGAAAGCATTGATGCTAATCAAGACCTTTTGCGTTTCATCTTGTCACATATATAGGCGATGAAAACGCTTTTTTCAGTCCTTACCCTTGTAAAAAACTAGTAGATAATTTATTATCTTTTTCATAAGAAGGAATTTTTAAAAGATGAATTATTCAATCAAATCAATCCACGGTCGTGAAATTCTCGATTCACGTGGAAACCCAACTGTTGAAGTTGATGTCACTTTAGAGAACGGCATGTTCGCACGTGCTGAAGTTCCAAGTGGTGCTTCAACTGGTATTTATGAAGCTCTTGAACTTCGTGATGGCGACAAAAGCCGTTACTTAGGTAAAGGAACATTAAAAGCTGTTAGTAATGTCAATGAAATTCTTGCCAAAGAACTAAAAGGCATGGACGCTTCAAACCCAGATGCAATCGACGAGGCAATGCTCAAAATCGATGGCACCAAAGGTAAATCAAGATTAGGCGCAAACGCTATTCTTGCAATTTCATTAGCTGTTAATAAATTAGCAGCTCAAATTTCTGGAAAGCCTTTATACGAATATCTCGCCAAAGGTCGTGCTCCATTGCTTCCAGTCCCAATGATGAATATTCTCAACGGTGGCTGCCACGCTAGCAACACTGTTGATTCCCAAGAGTTTATGATTATGCCTGTTGGCGCTCCTAACTTCCGTGAATGCCTCCGTTGGTGTTCAGAAGTCTATCATGTTCTTGCAAAGAACTTGAAAGCCAAAGGAATGGCCGTCTCTGTTGGTGATGAAGGAGGATTTGCTCCAAATCTCGGATCTGATGAAGAAGTATTAACTGAAATTGTCAAAGCCATTAAAGACGCTGGCTACGTCCCAGGAAAGGATTTCTTCCTTGCTATGGACGCCGCTGCTTCTGAATGGAAAGACGAAAAGAAAGGTGTTGGTTTCTATCACCTTCCAAAACAAGATAAGTACATGACCTGTGATGAATTAATTGATCACTGGGAAAGATTACTTAATCAATTCCCAATTATTTCTTACGAAGATATCCTCGACGAAGAAGACTGGGAAGGATGGCAAAAACTCACCAAACGTATTGGCCACAGAGTTCAATTAGTTGGTGATGATTTATTTGTCACAAACGTTGAAAGACTTGCTAACGGTATCAAAATCGGTGCTGCTAACTCAATTCTTATCAAACTTAACCAAATTGGTTCAGTTAAAGAAACAGTTGCTGCAATCGAAATGGCTCGCAAAGCTGGTTATACTGCAGTTACTTCCCACCGTTCTGGTGAAACCGAAGATACATTCATTGCTGACCTCTGCGTTGGTCTTGCAACTGGGCAAATCAAAACTGGCGCTCCATGCCGTGGTGAACGCGTCAACAAATACAATCAACTTCTCCGCATTGAAGAAGCTCTCGGAAAAGACGCTAAATACGCTGGAATGTCAGCTTTCAAATTTCACAAATAGTTAATTCAAACTAAAGCCTCGTGAAAGCGGGGCTTTTCTTTATGTTAAAAATATGTTCGATTGGAAGAACGCTTTTTACAATTTATTATTAAATAATACCAAGAATTGCGAAAATATGTTTGTATATTTTTTATGCACTAAAAGCAAATTGAGGTTTTTCAAATGGAAACAACAAAACAAAAAAGAGCAATGCGGTTAGCATTTTTCTCTTCCCTAGCTATGATTGGGTTGGTCAGTGTTCTAGCCCTCACAGCCAATAGCGATAAATCGTTGAACGTCGCTGGAGTTTATGGAGATACATCTGACTATACTGTTATCCTAGATAGTTCAAATGCTTATTCATCTGGCTCAAGCCAAAGTATTACTACCAGTTCAAAATCTTGGCAAATACCATTCTCCTACACGAACGCATCAGCTTTGTCTGGTGGACACGTTACTTTGGGCGATGGAGGTATCTTGGTTAACACTAACGATATTATTTCAGTCAACTATTTCCGCGTTAGATTTGATGGCAATGGCTCTTTGAAGTTTAGAACATCATATGATGGTTCAACTTGGGGGTGCTTATAACGATGCTGTCTCCGAAGAAACTTATAATTTTCCATCCAATCCGTATTATGTTGAATTATCAGTTTCTGGCGGTTCTACTAATATTTATTCAGCAACATATCAATATACTTGTGTTCCTAATCCAAACGCCACGCCTAGTGGTAGTGGTAGCAGTAAATACACTCGTGTAACGCCTGCTTCCGATTTAGTTGTTGGTAATAAACTCGTTATTGCTAAATCTATTTCTGCTGCTGGCAGTGCAACTACCTTATCAACTACCCAAAATTCAAATAATAGAGGTCAAGATACATCGTCAACCTTGTCTTCTTCTGATATATTGACTCCTGGTTCCACTACTGATGAACTAATTCTTGGCAAAGGTACTACTTCTGGCACTTGGTCACTATATAGCGCAACAAGTTCTGGATATTTATATGCTGCTTCCTCTTCAAAAAACTATTTAAGAACCGAATCAAAATTATCTGCTAACAGTTCATGGACAGTTACAGCTACAGCTTTAGTTGCTAACGGAATTAATACTCATAATTCTTTGAAGTATAACTCAAACAGCTCCATTTTCTCTTGTTATTCATCTGGTCAAGATGCTATTAACTTATTCACCAAATCTGCAGGTAATTCAGTTGGAACGCCAAAAGATCTTGTTGGTTTCACAGTTCTTGATACCAAGGCTAGTGATAACTACACCACCGAAAGTGTATACGCTACCGACAACGGTTTAAGTGTCAGTGCTAAATATTCTGATGGTTCAACAGTTGTTCTCACAGCTGCGCAATATACATATGTAATCAAAAATAGTTTAAATGTGGCTGTCGATCAAACTTCAGCCTTTGGAACTGCCGGCATTTATTTTGTCACTGTTTCATACGGAACATTTATTTCTCAAACAATTCAAATCAATGTCTCTAATCCAGCCGCTACTATTACTGGCATTACTGCCCAAATGGCCACAACTTCCTATAATGTTGGCGACACAATTACATTTGCCTCTAATTTAACTGCTTCTCTTTCTTATAGCGATTCCACTTCCATCAGTGATGTTAGCTATGACAATTTAAGCACTTATGGTTTAACTACAACATTATCCAATCCTTCTGGCACTGGAGTAGCACTTACTTCAGCCTTAACAACAGCCGGAACATGGACTGTTCGTGTTGCATTAAATGAAACTGTTTATTCCGAAGTTTCAATCATCGTTTCTAATGTTTCCGTACAAAGCATAGCTTTAAACGGTTCTTCTTCATATGATTTAGTTATTGGTGGCACTCAACAATTAAGTGTTGTCTTCACACCAACTAACTCCACAGTTACCACCGTTTCATGGTCAAGTGGTGATTCAGGCATAGCTTCTGTTGATAACGCTGGCTTAGTTACCGCTATTGCAGTCGGTTCAACTACAATCACTGCCACATCAACCGATGGAAGTAAAACAGCATCATGTACTATTAATGTAACTGCTCCAGTTACTCCTGTTCTCACTGGAGATTGGAATCTTGTCAAAGATGCATCTACATTAGCAGTTGGTGATGTTCTCGTCATGGCTTCAAACGCCAAAGGCTATACAGCTGGTGATATTTCTAGTGCTTACATGGCTACTATTGGTTCTACTTTTGCCACTGATTATTCGACAATTTCTACCTTAGGTGCCAATACTGTTCAATTAACTTTAGGTGGCACAAGTGGTGCTTGGACTCTTGCTAATTCGTCAAGCCAATTGTTAGGTGCAACTGCCGTTAAAAAACTAGCATGGGGTAGTGGAACTACAACTTGGTCGATTTCAATTGATAGTACAAGTGGTGACGCAACAATAACAAATGGTACATCTAGTTACGGGTCATTCTTACATAATGTCTCTTCACCTAGATTTACTACCTATACATCATCTGCTAGCGCATCTATGCTATTGCCACAACTTTATCGTGGTGGAACTGCTTCACCAATTTATGCAACAGCAATCTCACTACCTTCAACTGCTAATGTCTCTTTGAATGGTCAAACAACCTTAACTCCTACTTTTACTCCTTCTGATACAAATCAAAAGAGTGTTACTTGGACTTCAGATAATTATTCAATTGCTTCTGTTTCTGGAGGCGTTGTCACCGGGGTTGGTGTTGGTACAACAACAATTAACGCTTCCGTATTAAATGAATCTGGTGCCACATTAACAGCATCATGTTCAGTTACAGTTCAAACTGTTGCTGTTACTGGTGTTTCTTTAAGTGAAACTAGTATTGAATTATCCAAGAGTGGCACAAAGACATTAAGCGCTACTGTTCTTCCAACTGATGCTTCTAACAAAAATGTCTCTTGGAGTGTGAATAACTCAATTGTCAGCGTTGATCCTAATGGTCTTGTCACTGCTGGAACTACTGCTGGAACTTCTGTTGTTACGGTAACTACAGTTGATGGTAGCAAAACTGCTACATGTAGTGTTAATGTCACTGAACAAGCTCTTGATAAATATACAGTCATGATTTATATGTGTGGTTCTGACCTTGAAAGTGGCAGTAGCTTAGCAACCGGAGATTTACAAGAAATCGCTAACGTAGCCGGTCAGCCAGATAATGTTAATGTCATTGTTGAAGCAGGCGGTGCTAAGTCATGGGCTTCAACCTATAGCTCAGTTATTAGTGGTACAAATTTAAGTAGATTCCATTTGGAAAACCAAAATTTCGTGTCTGGCACAAAAGATACTGCTCCAACCAAAGCAAGCATGGGTAAAACTTCAACATTCCAAAGTTTCCTCGAATGGGGACTAACTCAATACCCTGCTGAAAAGACCGCAGTAATTATGTGGAACCACGGCGGTGGCATGTATGGTGTTTGCTATGATGAAAACTATAGCGATGATTCACTCCTTAATACTGAGGTTAATGCCGCTCTTTCTGGTGCATTTGCTTCAACTGGCCGTTCTGCTAAACTTGAATGGATTGGCTATGATGCTTGCTTGATGCAAGTTCAAGATATTGCTGAATTTAACACAAATTACTTCAATTATATGATTGCTTCTGAAGAATCTGAGTCAGGCGAAGGGTGGGATTATGATGGTGGTTGGTTAGGCACATTATTTACAAACCCATCAACTGCAACTACTACCATTTTGAAATCAAACTGCGATTCGTTTATTTCAAGTAATGGCACTACCGGTAATGATCAAACCTTATCTGTTCTTGATTTAAGTAAGATGAGTGCATATAAGTCAGCCTTTGAAGATATGGCATCTTATATGTATAGTACAACTCTATCCACTTCAAATCGTTCAACATTCAATACATTAATGGATGGATGCAAAACGTTTGCTGTTGATGCTGACAATAGTCAATATTATTTCTGTTTAATTGATATTCAAGACTTCATCAACAAGTTCCAGGCTAGTTCATCATTTAATAGCGATTCAACCTTGATGAACAAAGTATCTGCAACTGAAACCGCGTTAGGAAATCTTGTTGCCTATTCAAAGAAAGGCAATTCTGCTGGAAATGCTTATGGTCTTGCATTGTTCTATTGCTGGAAGAACACCACAGATTCATCTTCCGCGAGTAGCGCATATGCTACATCTCAGACCAACTTCACCAATTGGAGATCAATCAACTTCTCAATTGGATATTGTTAATAGGATATAACTATCTCAATAGCCAGGACTTAAATGCCCTGGCTTTTCTTTTCTATAACATAAATAAAATGCCGGTCTCTAGACTGGCCTTTTGTACTTACCTCTAACGATTGCATTATTATTCTCTGTTTGAGAAAATAATAATATGAAATCAATCAGAAAACTTATTTATGCATCTGTTCTAGCCACTCTTGGGCTTGGAGCAATGTCTTCTTTTGCACAGTCAAAAGTTGATATCGAACAAACTGCTCAATTTGCTAAGCCAGGTATGGTAGCTCACGCTGCATCATATACAACAAATGCTAGCGATGAGCCAAATTATTCAACTCAGAATACCAAAACATTTACAAACATGAATGTCGGTGATACTTGGTCATCTTATCGTGGTGACGCTGTTAAAGTTGGAATTATTGATTCTGGTATTAACTACGATCATGAAGATTTCATGGTTGATGGTGTTACAAAAGTGCAAGGTGATTCTAAATACTATTCATATAATAGTGGCACATCAAAATGGTTATATTATGGTGCCACTTCGCACGGATATTCTTATATTGATGATACTCTTGGCCACGGCACGAACGTTGCCGCCACAGTGGCCGCAGCCATCAATGGTGTCGGTGGCTTAGGTGTTGCTCCTAATGTTGAATTATATGTTTATAAAGTTACTAACTCGAGTAACGGTTATGAATTTGGTGCAATTCAGAATGCTTTGATGAACGCTCAAACTCTTGGCATAAAAGTAATTAATATGTCATTTCAGAGTTATGAAAACGCTGTTAGTTACAATACCTCTTCGATGAGTGCTTCAACTGGTTGTTCTTCTATTTTAACTCCTTATTTAAACACAGCTTATAACGCCGGTATTACTTTAGTTGCCGCTGCCGGAAACTATAACACAAGTGAACCTTCATATCCCGCTTCTAACAATCACGTTATTAGCGTTGGTTCTTTAGCGGATGGCTCTTTAACTACAAAGGCCGGATTCTCTAATTATGGTTCTGCAATTGATCTAGTTGCTCCTGGTTATGTTAATGTTGCTAGCAACACTGATAATTCCTCTTATAAAAATACCTCAGGAACATCTTTTTCAGCTCCTCTTGTCACTGGTGCGATTGCCTTATATTTACAACAAAATCCTACAGCGACTCCTTCTGAAATTGAGACTGCTTTATATACCTCGTGTGATGCGATTGACGATTCTAGTTCAAGTTATACTAACTGGGCTGGTAATGGCTCTCTTAACATTTCGAAGTTTTTAAATATTGGAGCAGTTCCGGAGAGTGTTACTATTAGTGGTTCAGCAACTATGAGTGTTGGTAGCACCCAAACTTTAACTGCTGCGATTACACCAGATAACGCTACTGATAAATCAGTAAGCTGGTCAACTAGTAATTCTAATGTTGCTTCTATAGATACAAATGGGTTTGTAACTGCTATTGGCATTGGTTCAGCTACTATAACTTGTACGACTAATACTGGAGCGGTGACCAATACTTTCAAGATAACCGTTAATCCAGTCATGACTTCATTTGAATGTTCGCCTAGTGAGGTAAATTTAGAAGTTGATTTTTATCAACAGTTGACTCTAACTGGTCATTTCTCCGATGGTTCAACTCAAATTTATAATACTTTTGCTGATTTTGCTTTTGAATCTAATAACGTCAATGTATGTACTATTACTGATACTGGATTAGTTCGTGCTACCGGAGCAGGTTCAACGACAATTTATATGCTTGGACCTAATGATACTGAATTAACAATCAATGTCACGGTTACACCAGCCATAATAAACCCTACCGCTATT
>CAZLUI010000009.1:13589-21669 GCA_964562705.1 uncultured Staphylococcaceae bacterium | reverse complement strand
CTTGAACTTCCATTAAGCAAGCATCATAGCCAATCCATTCCAGTTTAGTTGTGCGACCAGTAGACGCAAAGGCACCCGCTAAAGCAGCGTTCATCTCACTATTTAATAGTGAGTCATCGCTATAGTTTTCATCATAGCAAACACCATACATGCCACCACCGTGGTTCCACATAATAACACCTGTCTTTTCAGCAGGATATTGAGTTAAACCCCATTCAAGAAAACTTTGGAAGGTAGAAGTATTGCCCATATTGGCTTTAGTAGGAGCAATATCTTTTTCGCCTTTAACAAATGTTTTATTTTCAAGATGAAATCTGCTTAAATTTGTTTCGCTGATAACGGAACTATAGGTGCTCTTCCAAGATTTTGCTCCGCCCGCTTCAATGGCAATATTGACATTGCTTGGTTGATTGCTAACAGCAGCAATTTCTTTTAAGTCAGAAGTCGCATATCCTCCATCACTGGCGCTTTCTAAGTCAGATCCGCACATGTAAATTAAAATAGTGTAAGAACCTGATTCACCAATTGGCGCAGTAGTTGTCGAACTACTTGAAATCAATGTAAAATTCGAGCAGCCACTTAGAAGAATGGTGCTAGTTAAAATACATAATAAGCCTATTTTTTTCATAATTTTCTCCTTTATTCTTTATATATACAAACAGAATCTTCAATTTATTGTTAAATAAAAAGCCAATTTGATGGCTTTCTAATTTGGCATTAACAACATAGCAATTTCGTATACCAGCGCCGCTAGTAATAAAATAGAAACAAAAACAAGGAGAGCGAAAACACGGTTGCGCGATTTTTGGGCTTTTTCTAATTCGAGCTTTTCAGTTTCTTCAGCTGATAACAATCCTTTTTCTTCGTCTGCCATAATTCCTCCTGATTAATACTTAATTGGGTCGCTTGTTCTTGGGAATGGTTGAACATCACGAATATTGCCTATTCCGGTCACATACATAAGTAAGCGATCAAAACCGATTCCAAATCCAGCGTGTTTGCAACCACCGTATTTCCTTAAGTCGAGATACCACTCAAGACCTTTTAGACAACCGCAGTTTTCCATTTTCTCTTTGAGAATATCATAACGTTCTTCTCTTTGAGAACCACCAACTAATTCTCCGACATAAGGCACTAATAAGTCGCAAGCGGCCACTGTTTTTCCATCGTCGTTTTGTCTCATATAGAAGGCTTTAAGTTCTTTTGGATAATCAATAACAAAGACTGGGCCTTTGATAACTTGTTCTGTTAAATATCTTTCGTGTTCGCTTTGTAAATCCATGCCCCAAACAATGTTGTTGTTATCAAACTTATGACCATTTTTCACAGCCTTTTGTAGTTCTTCAATAGCTTGCGTATAAGTCATGCGTTTGAAGTCACTATGCAAAACAGCGTGTAGTCTTTCAATCAAGTCCTTATCAATAAAGGAATTAAAGAATTCCATTTCATCTTTGCATTCATGTAAGGCAACATCGATGCAATGCTTTAGACAAGCTTCGATGCATTCCATATCATCTTCTAAATCAGCAAAGGCAAGCTCAGGCTCAACCATCCAGAATTCCGAAGCATGTCTAGTTGTGTTTGAGTGTTCCGCTCTAAATGTTGGACCAAAGGTGTAAACATCGCGGAATGCTAAAGCGAATGCTTCAACGTGAAGTTGCCCCGAAACAGTTAAAGCAACGGGTTTACCAAAGAAAGCATTAATTGGATCTTTATCATTAGTTGTTACGTTAAAAGTGGAGCCTGCACCTTCCGCATCGTTTCCAGTGATAAGTGGAGTGTGAACATACATAAATCCCGCTTGTTGGAAATATTCATGAATGGCCATCGCCATAGCGTTTCTCATTCTGAAAACTGCATTGAAAGTATTTGCTCTTGGTCTTAAGTGAGCAATGTCACGTAAAAATTCAAGGGAGTGAGCTTTCTTTTGAAGTGGATAATCACTTGCCACATCACCTTCAATATCGAATTGTTTTACTTTTATTTCAAAAGGTTGTTTGTTGCCTGGTGTCAAAACTAATTCGCCAACGACGGACAAGGCTGCTCCGGTATTGACATGCACCAAAGCATCATAGTCTTCGGTTAAGTTATCATCATAAACAAGTTGGACATTTTTAAAGCAAGTACCATCGTTTAAGGCAATAAATCCAATAGGGCCGTTGTTGCGGTTAGTTCTAACCCAGCCCTCCACAAAAACGTCTTTAATTGTTTTTACTAATTCTTTGTCTTCTGGATCATCGCTTGTAATAAACGTATATAAATCAGAGACTGTAATACTTTTCGGTTCCATATTTTTTCCTCAATTATTTTAATTATAGCAAACTAGTGATAATCACTAGAACTTAAAATTCTTTATATTTATCAATTCGCCAGTTCGGATCGCAAGAAATTGTCGAATCTGCGAACAGCCTCATCTCGTAGAGATGTGTTGCTAATCTAGCAATCATAGCGGCGTTATCAGTTGTGCACCAAATTGGTGGCACAATAAGGTCAACACCACTGCCGTCAAGGCGAGTATGCATCTGTTCACGCAAATATGAGTTTGCACTCACACCACCAGCGAGAACAACTTGCTTTATGTCGTAACGTTTTAACGCTTTCTCAAGACGATCCATAACCATGTTAACCGCCACATCTTGGAATGATTTGCATAAGTCAGGGATGTTGATTTCGTTTCCTTTTTGCTTTTCATTATTAACTAGGTTAATTACAGCAGTTTTCAATCCAGAATAAGAGAAATCTAAACTATCATCATGAAGCGGGAAAGGCAGTTTATAGGAATGCTTTCCTTCTTTTGACAAACGATCAATAGGAATACCACCTGGATAAGGAAGGCCAACGGTACGGGCCACTTTGTCAAAACATTCGCCAATCGCGTCATCTTTGGTTTCACCAATGATTTCAAAATCCATTGACTCCTTCATATAAACAAATTCAGTATTGCCACCGCTGACAACAATGGAAAGCAGGGGGAAGGTCAAAGGTTTGACATATTCGTTTGCGTAAATGTGAGCTGCTAGATGATGGACTGGAATTAAAGGTTTGTTATATAGCATAGCTAAAGTCTTTGCGACTTGCATGCCAATATGAAGAGCGCCAATAAGCCCCGGTCCTCTTGTAAAAGCAAAAGCATCAACATCTTCTAGTTTAATATTCGCATTGCGAAGAGCTTCGTCTAAAACAAACAACGCATTTTCACAATGCAATCTACTAGCAAGTTCTGGCATAACGCCACCAAATTGTTGATGCATCTTTATTTGAGTGGCAACAACATTTGACAATAACTGTCCATCTTTTATGATTGCGATTGAAGTTTCATCACAACTAGATTCTATTCCAAGTATGCAAGCCATCAGTTCATCCTCTTTACCATATATATGGCATCTTCTCCATTTGAGTAATAATTCTTTTTCGTAGTTATTACCTCAAAGCCGTTCTTGATATATAACTTTTGAGCGGCAACATTAGAAGCGCGAACCTCTAATGTCGTAAATTCAACTATTTCATCTCCACTTGTGGGAAATGATTCAAACATCTTTTTTAGTAACATTGTCGCTACACCTTGTTTTCGATATGACTTTGTTACTGCAATTTGAGAAATCGTTGCCGAGTTGAAGGTGGTCATATAATCAATAAAGCCAACCACTTTATTCTCATCAATCGCCACATATATTGTGTTGATTGGATTCACTTTCATCTCATAGAGCAAATCCGATTCTTTCCATGGAGATACAAAACATTCATTTTCTAGACTTTTAAGTGTTTCTAGATCATTGTATTCGATTAATCGAATAGAAATCATTTTGTTAAATCCTTTAAATATTTCGGGTTAAGTTTGAAAATGTTTTCAACTTTATTCTCTTTGTTATATCCAAGAGCAAGGTTTTGGATAATGTCAAACTTGACGCTAACCAATCCTAGATTCTCGCAATCGCCTGCTAGGACGTAGTCCTTGTGCTCGCCAATATATTTTAAGAGATTCTCATTTGGTTCAACGCAGTCTTCTTTAATCACTTTGTCTTTCTCATACACGCCAAAGTAGGATCTTCCGCTTCTCGCATTAAAGATACAGATTGTTGGTTTAACAGAGTCTTTTAACAACGCTAGTGAGGAGACTTGATAGATATCAATCTTTAAGGCGTAGCCAATCGTCTTAGCAATGGTAATAGCAATACGCACGCCGGTATATGAACCAGGGCCAATGCCAACTACTACTGCATTTAATTGCTCTTTAACGATGTTATTTCGCTTCAAGATGTTCTCAATCTCAGTAGTCATCATCTCGCTTTGTCTTTGCCAAGCCTCATAAAAGATGGAGTCGACAACTTCACCATCTTGACTTAAGCCAACGGCGAGGTATTTGTTTGAGCTGTCAATTAATAATTGGTACATTAGTTTACCTTCAAAGAAGCAAATAGTTCTTTATATGAATCAGTTTCATCACTAATGATGATATTTCGCTTATCATCATCAATTCGAGTGAGTTCGATACTGAGGTGTTTTTGAGGAATTAATTCAGGAATATAAATTGGCCATTCAATAAAAGTAATGCCATTACCTTCAATAAATTCTTCAAGTCCGATATCGTGATTTTGATTTTCAAGTCGATAGGCATCAATGTGGAACACGGGAGGTTTCACTTCAAAGTAACATTTTAAAATGTTGAAGGTTGGCGAGACAACATATTCACTATAACCAAGTTTTTTCAAAGCTCCTGACACAAAAGTTGTCTTTCCAGCACCTAAATCGCCGGTTAATAAAACAACATCTCCAGGACGAAGATGCTCAACAATGTTGCCGGCCAGAGTCTTTGTTTCAGACTCACTTTTTGAAATATATTTGTATTTCATCATATTTCTTACCTCGTCTATTATAGCAAACATCTATAACTTTGTTATAATTAAATAGACATGAAAAAGAGCCTAATTATTATCGGTGGAGGTCCAATTGGACTTTATCTTGCTTCAAAAAGTGAAGATTATCTTTTATTTGAAGCAACTGATTGTCTGGGGGGTCAATTAATAAAATTATACCCAGAAAAGATTATCGATGATCTAGATGGTTTTACACAAATCAAAGCCAAAGACTACATCAAGTTATTAATTGAAAAGATTAATCCAAATTCTATCTATTTAAATGAAAAAGTATTGAGTATTAAACGCGGGAGATTGATTAAAGTAATTACTTCTAAGGGTGAGTATTTTGCAGATGACGTTGTTATAACAACTGGACTAGGTTTCCCTTCTCCTCGACCGCTTGGACTGGAAGGAGAGAAGGATTGTTCAAACATTCTTTATAGTCTCCAAGATTTCTCTTTTTTGAAAGATAAAAAGATTGCCATTTTTGGAGGAGGAGACTCTGCTCTTGACTGGGCCAAACATTTATCTGAAATATCTGATAATGTATCTCTTATTCATCGCCGCACCGAATTTAGAGGAAATTCAAAAACTATTGAAGGAATCACTAATCTAAAATTGTTTCTTCCATATATTCCTTATTCCTTGAATAAAGTAGATAATAAGTGCAAACAAATCACCATTAAAAAGGCATCAGAAACTGAAAATGAACTAATAACTTTAAATGTTGATTATATCTTGGTCAATTACGGCAATATTGCTGAGCAAACAAAATTTGGTTTTAACAAAGATGAAACGTTTATTAACGTAAAAGATGATTATTCAGTTGCGCCTCACATATACGCAGCCGGCGATGTTGTAAATTACGAGAACAAAAAAAGGCGCATCGCGCCCGGAAATAATGAGATTGATAAAATCTTAAAAGAACTAGGAAACTGATTTCTTAAACTCTGCATAGTATTTCTGAATGTCTTGATCGACAAAGGGGAATACTTTTTCTTTGATCATTTCAAAAGTGTGGTCGACTGAACGAGATAATATGGCTCTGATTTCATCAGGATAGCCTTGTTCTTTCGCATGCTTATGGTACTCGCTTACATCGAGTAGTTTGGTTGAACCATCTCCAAATAATTTAACATCTAAATCGTAGTCAATATATTTCAAAATGCCTTTATCAAAAATAGTAGGAGAAGCAATGTTTACATAGTAACAAACACCATCTTCCTTGAGCATTGCAATAACATTGAACCATTCTTTTTTTGAAAGAATAAAAATAGCGGGCTCCTTGGTGTGCCATTTTCTGCCATCGCTTTCAGTCACTGAAGCGCGGATGGAAGCAAGAACAAAATATTCGTCATTGTCTTCAAGGACAAAGCCGTGCGACCATTGTCGATGCAGTTCTTCATTATGCTTATAGGCTTGAACAAGAACCCATTGTCCTTTTAAGTTATTCATTTTATTTAGAAAATTCCTCAGCTAATTTAGCAATAACTGCCATATCTTTTTTATATTCGGTTATTGGTTTTGGATTGAATGGTTGTTCCAAAGGAAGCACCATGAGTGGATCATCATATCCAAGGCAAAAATAAACCTTCCCATTATTAACTGAGATAGCAACATCAATTAATTCTTTGCCAATTTTAATGGCTTTTAAGCTTTTGAGCACTTTGGCGTTCACCACTTTGCTCCAATCTTTGTTATTAGAATAAATACTCATAACTTTGTCATCAAAAACAGCTTTGATACCTTCCAAATTGGTTGGTGGTAAGGCGCGATGGTCACCTTTTAGATAAATAATTATTTGATTATCTTCCGCATATGCTGCCGGGGCAACAAGATATTTACCAACAAATACTGGCATAATGCTCTTATCATTTTTAACTTGAGCAGCACAGTCACAAACCATCATCAAATCACCATTGAATTTGAATTCAGTTAAACCACGGGAACCAATTTCAGCAACGTTACAATAAATTAAATTCTCATCGAATTGAACTCTTTCGATTTTGTCTGGGAATTGCAGTTCTGCCTCTTCAAAGCCCTCTTGATCAAAGACAAAGTCTTTACAATAGCTATAATAATCAGAAAAATAATCTCTCATTCTTTTCTTAACATATCGTTTGGTCAAGAAGGTGTAGACAAAAACAGCTACTAAAACAACTACTGCTACGACAATAATTAATGGAATAACAAAGGCTGGTTGCTTCCCTGTTTCAGAATCAACAGGCACAATATTTGGAATACCAATCCAAGCAAAAATAACAATTGCCAAACAAAGTAGTCCAATAACCCATTTTAAAATATTTTGCTTTTTGTAAAATCTTAAAAAATCTTTTCTAGAATCTTCAATATTTTGAAGAGCGGGATGTGAATAAGAATAAGTTTCAACAGCAGGCTTTTGAGGCTTGTTGTCTAAAGGCTCATTACGTTCTTTTTCAATTTTCTTTTCTTCAGTTGGTGTTTCTTGAATAGATGTATTTTCTACATCGATGATTTCTTTTTTCTCTTCCATGTATTAACTTCCTAAAAGGAATATAACACAATCTAGTCGATAAAACTAACAATATTACAGCAAATAAGAATGCTTGATTGGGAAGCGGGCATTTAATTTGGCTAATGGACCAAACAAAAGCATGATGATACCTAAAGCAATTCCGCCAGACACTGGAATATAAATTGAGTTATAAATAAGCGAATCCACAAATGGAACTTCGTAGAGAATCATGGATGACAACGTGGAACCGACTAAGCGAATGAAGGTTGCAAGCACACCGGCTAACAAAAGAAACAGCTCGCTTTTAGGGTTGTAGTTGGTGTTGCCATTGAAAATCAATGGTTTGAACAAACCGATGACTACAATTGAACCAAAGCCAATTAGATAATCAAATGGATATGTTTGCAAACCATAGCCATCAGTCATGCAGGAAATTAATCCATACACGATTCCACCGGCAATTAAACCGTGAGTTGGACCATGCCTTAGGGCAAGTAAAAATAATGGCAACATTTGTAAATTAACTGAGCCACCTGTTGGAGCTTTGAATAAGGTGATTAAGTTCAAGACCCACGCCATGGCGACAAGCATGCCTTCTTCGGCAATATCACGGACACTCATTTCGTTGTTCGAATACGAATCGGATAAGGCAAATAAAGCAGCAAAAGCTGCCAAAATTATTGATACATATAATCCTGGTTGAATATAGACTTCATCAACACCAGAATTG
>CAZLUI010000009.1:5396-13489 GCA_964562705.1 uncultured Staphylococcaceae bacterium | reverse complement strand
CGGGGCGAATAAAACAAAAATTGATATTGCGGCTAAGCCAATCGCGACATAATGGCCATATTTCTCCATAAGTGAAGCGAATGTGACTTTCTTATCGTTTTTTTCCATAAAAAATACCTCCTATTTTGGAGGCAATACAAACAATGCGTACCTCCGCCAGCATTACCTGGATCAGGTTCCGTCGAGTCCTCAATTAGACTCCTCTCAGCCTCTACAAAGAAGCTCCGGATATGTCATTATTATATGCTATTAATTTTGCCAATCAATAGGCTTTGTTCCATTGATTTGCAAATATTTGTTGCACCTTGAAAATTGATGTAGTCCAAACCACCCACCATGATTTGCTCCTAAAGGAGATGGATGAACGCTTTCTAAAACAATATGTTTGGGATTAGTGACGTATTTTTTATATTGTTTAGCAAAATTACCCCAGAGCATAAAGACAATGGGCTGATCTAACTTATCGAGATAAGTAAATAAGTCGTCCATGAAACAATCATATTCTTTTATATGGTGAGAAAGAGGCTGGTTTGCTCTTACTGTTAAATAAGCGTTAATAAGAAGCACACCTTGTCTTCCAAGATATGTTAAATCACCATTATTTTTCATCTTAATGTTTAAGTCAGATTCAATTTCTTTATATATATTTACCAGCGATGGAGGGCATTTAATTCCTTGTGGAACCGAGAATGATAAGCCCATAGCTTGACCAGGATTGTGATATGGATCTTGGCCGACAATTACGACTTTAACATCCTCTGGAGATGTCAAAGAAAAAGCGTTAAACATTAAGTCTCTTTTAGGATAAATTGTTCGATTTTGATATTCGCTGTCTAAAAAAGAATTCAAACGTTTTGAGTAATCCTTAGCCTTCACATTTGTGAAAAAGTCATTCCACTTCGAAATCATATGCTAATTATATCATTTTGAAAAAACTAATTACGAAGTATAATCTAAATATGCGTTCCGTACTATTTGTCTTCAATCACCCCGCATTCTATAAAGTCAGATTATTAAATAGTCTATGCCAAGACTTTGATTTATCAGTCATTTTTGAACGTGATAAAAATAAAGATCGAAATAAACAATTTTACTTTGAAGAAAAATACTTTTTTAAGAACATTCGAATTAAAGGGTTAAAACTGGGTAAAGAAAATATTGTTTCTAACGGAATTGTGAAAACTTTGAAAAACAATAAGTACGATTTAGTAGTTATGAATGGCTACTCCACTTTTGCTGAAATGAAAGCAATTAGATACTTGAAGAAACATAACATTAAATACTGTTTTTATATCAATGGTGGAATTATTAAGCCACACGAACTAGCTTTGAAAAGAGCAATAAAAAAATCCTTTATCAAAGGAGCAGATTTTTATATGTCGCCCGACGCTAATTCAAATAAGTATTTAGAGTATTATGGAGCAGATAAAAATAAGATAATAACCTATCCATATTCCACCGTTTTCGAAAACGAAATATTGGCTCATCCATTAACAAAAGACGAGATAAACCGAAGAAGAATAAAATTAGGACTTGAAACAAAAAATATTTACGTGTCATGTGGTCAACTTATCCATCGTAAAAACTATCTTTCTTTAATCCGTAGTTGGCCAAAGGATAAAGATAAACTTCTGCTAATCATTGGAGAAGGCAAAGAAAAGCAAAGAATCGTCGATTATCTTTGCAAAAACAAGGTAAAAAACATTAAATTGCTAGGTTATTTGTCACGCGAAGAAGAATTTAAATATTATCAACTTGCTGATGCTTTTGTTTTCCCAAGCAAAGAAGATATTTATGGTCACGTTATTAACGAGGCGATGTCACAAGGGCTTCCAGTTATCTCAACCACAAATGTTAACTCTTCAAAAAAGTTAATTATTGAAGGAGTTAATGGTCTGCTAATTAAAGACTTGAAAGAGATACCTGAATCATTAGAAAAAGTAGTCAATTTTGATAAAGAAAAATCTCTCGAAATTGCACGAGATAACACCATTGAGAAAATGCATGATATACATATCAAAGCATTCTCAAAATAAAAACTATTTAATTAAATCTTTTAGTGTGGATTCGATTTGCTCTACTAATTTTTCTGAACTTAAATTACCATCAAAATAATCCTTGTTGTTTTGTCCTAATTTTGATTTTTCTTCATCACTTAAATGACAAACATTTTCAATCGTGGTGGCAATATCGACAATATCTTCACTAGAGAAAATCGTGCCGTTAGCCTTTTGAAGTAATTCTTTTGAATCACCAGAGACGACACCAATAATCGGCTTTGCATACTTCAAATATTGAATAGCTTTGTTTGGAATAGTTTTTCCAACAAATCCCTCATTCTTCAATGAAACAATTAAAGCATCAGCGTTTAGATAGTAACGTTCTGCTTCTTCAATCGGCAAAGCACCATGATATTCCACCATATTTTCCATATGATTTTCTTCAATCATTTCTTTTATTAAAGGAAGCTCGCTTCCCATTCCCATTAAATGCAGTTTGATATTTTTATCCGTTAACTTTTGCATCGCTTCAACTAAACTAGCGGTCAACTGAAGTTTACCAATATTGCCAGCATAAACAATGTTATATTTATTTACATAAATAACAGGGTCAATATCTTTGTTATTACTAGCAAGAATTGGTTGATTAATATAATCAAAACCTTTATCAGAAATATGCAGAACATTTTCAAAATAGTCTTTAAAAGAAGGTGATGAAATTATGATGCGATCGCACTTGCTGTAAATCGAACAACTCCAACGATATAATAATTTATAGATAAACGAATCTTTCCTTACTGCCTTCGTCACAACAGTTGATTCAGGCCATAAATCTTGGCAAAAAAGCAAATGCGGAATATGGTGTTTCTTGGCAAAAAGAATCGCAGGTGAAACCGAAATTACTGGCGAAAGAGAAAACGACAACACCACATCAAATTCTTGTTTGAAGTGGCGGACAAACCTTTTCGCATTGTTATGAAAAGACATGTAATTTAGATAAATAGAAAGGCGATTGTTTTTCCTTGGATATAAATTTAAGCGATGTATTTGGACACCATTTATATTCTCAAACGAAACTTTTTTATATTCTTTTAAGATGCGACCAAAACCATAATTTGGCTTTGCTGTTACAACAGTAACATGATGGCCGAGTTTGACTAAACCTTCAGCGACATCGTTCACTGAATTGCGTTCTGGATAGTAATATTGACTAACAATAAGAATGCGCATAGTTGCTACTATTATATAGTATTTTTTAGAGTTTTGTTTTTTAGTAAAAATCAACCACTTTGTTTTTAATACATTAAAGATTATACTAATATCACCATGAAAAGCGATATTCGTTCAAATGTTGTCATCAATCTAATTCGCACGATAACGATGACTTTGTTATCGTTTGTCGCTTTTCCTTTAATGTGCCGAATTTTAGGAGACGCTGCTCTTGGAGCTTTCTCCTGGGCTAGTGCTTTTGTCTACTACTTCATTATTTTATCAAAGATCTCAATTCCAAACATTGCTGTAAGGGAGTGCGCAAAGGTTAAAGACGACCCAGTGAAATTATCAATGAAGATTCAAGAATTTTTTATTCTTCAAGCCATCATGTCAGTGCTTTCTTTTGGACTAATGTGCGTCTTTGTTTTTACTATTCCTTCTTTGCAAGGGCCAATCAATCAGTCGATGATATTCATTTTATCAATCAATTTCCTTTCAAGTGTATTTGCCTTCGAATGGGTTTTTACAGCGTTAGAAAAACAAGCCTATTTAGCAATACGTTCCATCATCATATTAACCATCGTTGATATTTTGATATTTGCCTTTGTAAAAAGGCCAGATGAAGTTGTTTTATATGCTTTTCTCACTGTTTTGGTAACAGTTCTAACCGTAATATCAAATTTAATTTATCTACCAAAACTGGTGAAATTTAAAAAAACAGGCCCTTATAATTTCAAACAATATTTGCCTACTTTAGGGATTTTGTTTTCAATATCTTTAGTTGTCGCAATTTATAGTAAGAGTGACTCCTTTATTCTTGGAATAATTGACGAAACAAAAGCTTCTGTGGGAAGCTATTCTGTCGGTATGAAAGGCGTTGACATAATCATTGGTTTCATCGTGGCGTTAGGCAGCGTTTTTATGCCTAGAGCTAGCTATTATTTATCCAAAAATGAGACAAAAAAATATAATGAACTTAATGCTTACGCCACAAACATATGTTTTGTAATTACAATCCCTGCTATTGCACTAATGAGCACATTAGCAACACCAATAACAGCTCTTATCTCTGGCTCAACAAGTAATGCCGGCTATACCGATGCTAACTGGGTATTAATTTCACTGGCTTCGCTAATGCTGACTTTTTCTTTGGGCAACATAATCTACACTCAAATATTAATTCCGTCAAAAAGAGAGAAATTATATCTTCTTGCTATGGGAATTGGTTCGGCCTTAAATGTTGGCTTGTCTTTGTTATTTGGACTTGTTGTCTTCAAAGATAATCCCGCTGTTGGAATTGCTATTGCTACTGCAATATCAGATTTGATTATCTTACTGATGATGATTACTATGACTTGGAAAGAATCAAAAGATATGATTTTTAATCTCAATAATCTTAAGATTATCGGAGTTGGAACTATCTTGGCAGTCTTTGCCTATTTTGTTGGTCCACTTCTTTATAATGGTTTAACTACAAGCATGGAAACTGAAACAGCAATGATTGCTGAAATAGGCATTGTTTTAATTGCCTCAATCATTATTTATATCGTCGCTTTAATAATCCTCAAAGAGAAGCTGCTCCGCCGCATCGTCAAAAAAGAAAAGGAATCACTTTAGAAGTAGATTCCTATTGAAATAATTGAAGACACCCCAGTGCCGTTATTTTCTATTTGGAAATAGGTGGCATTATTTAAGGCGAACACTCCGGCGTTATTAAAGACCGGTTTCAAGGAAGAAGCTGAAGTGCCTGCTTTAAATATCATACGGTGAGTATATTGATTAAAAACAATCTTGATTTGACTCATGGTTTTGCCCGAGAGAGTCAAGACACTGCTCGTGCCTCTTTTAAATTGAATCAAAGAAGAATTGTTCATTACTCCTTTGCTATTCACGCTAACACCATCAACAGTTTTAGAAATATCATCATAAGCCTTGTTAAAAGTGGTTGGAACGATATTTGTACTTTCACCACTATAGCTTGTTATAGAATCGACTATTAAGTAAGTATATACATCAAACCAATAAGAGCCTTCAGATTGATAATATGAATATCTAGTTTCGATATTACCTTTGTGGAATATTTGATCTTCTTTATCATTATTTGTATATGACTCAACAAATGTATAACCATAGTTTAGTAAAGCGTTTCGATATTCACTGCTTCGATCAGCGCTTCCTTTAATATATGGATTGAAATAAGGGGTTGTTGTCCCGTTATAACCTCTAACATAGTAGGTGTTATCAAGGCCACTGATAAGCGGAATTTCTTCACCAATCATATTGATTAAAATATTGTGAGTTTCATCTTTCCATTGTTGACCAACAGGGGTAGTGCTAGAACTACTCGACGTATCACTAGTAGAAGACGAAGTATCACTTGATGTGTCACTAGTTGAATCGCTAGTAGTTTGGCCACAGCTTGCAAGAGTAAGCACTAATAAAAGTGAAAAGAAAATGCGTTTCATGATTAACAATTAATATTTTTAACATTCGTTAATTCCAAAAAGTCTGGAAGAGTTTCACACCATTCACAGAAAGTGTGCCACTCTTGGAGTTTGTGCATTTTTCTTTGGATATACATGGTTTTTAGCTGTTGGTAATTAGTGGTCATAGTTGCACCAAGGCAGAAACCGCATGGAAGAGAAGCAACAAGTTCTCTCCACTTTGCTTTTTTAGAAGGATTGCCTTCTTCAAGAGCGTTATATTCACTAATCAAACGTTTCATAATTGCCAGTATTTCTTTATTTGTGTCAGAAACACACTGGGTTTCAACATCAAACTTTAACAAGCAATGCATGGTTGATTGTGAAGACACAAAATCAAACCAATGATAACGTTGAGCTTGTTTCCAAAAATATAACGGAGCGGTTAAATCCATTTGAACGATGATTCCTTTTAGGAAATTATCGTGGCCTAAGCCATTTCGACATCCGCCTAAATGTTGCGCTCTAGTTTTATCTTTATCAGTAACTTCCCCATCATCCAACTTGGTGCGCATTGGATTGCCACTAGCTTTGTATGATTTATCTAACCCATAAACAGCCGTATTTTCAATTTTAAATTCCATTTTTATTCCCCTTAATAATTTTTAATAAATTTTCATATAAAGCAATTCTTGTTAATAAGCCAACGCCACCAGGAACTGGTGTTTGTAATGCGACTGGCAAATTAGGAATTGCATCTCCGTGGAGCCCATCATCATCTCGGTTAATACCAACATCTATTACCACGGCACTTGGTTTATAAGAAAAGCGATTATCTAATAGTCCTTTTCTTCCTACCGCCACCACAATGATATCGGCGTTTTCGATATATCGATGCATATCTTCAAATGATGTTTTTGAGTGAAGAATGGTAACGTTTGCACTTCGAGCAAGGAGCATTTTAGCCATAGGCTTACCCACAATATTGCTGCGGCCAATAACGACTGCATTCTTCCCAAGAAGAGCAATATTTTCATGGTCTAAGTAATTCATGATTCCTTGTGGAGTGCACGGATTAAGTTTTGATAAAGGATGAAATCCATCGACATCCTTTTGAGGGGCAATAGCTAATTTAACATCCTCTTCATTAATTTGTTTTGGCAATGGCATTTGAACAATGAAACCAATTACAGTTTCATCTTTATTTAATTCATCAATTTCCTTGAGAAGTTCAACTTGTGAAAAATCCATTGGAAATTTCCTTAGTTCGGCGTTAACACCAAGCTGAGCAGCATCTTTAAGTTTTCCTTTAATGTAGGCACAACTAGCTGGATCTTCATTCATTTGAACGATGACAAATCTACCAGGATTACCAACATTTGAAAACTGTTGTTTTAATTCTTCTTTCCGAAGAGCGACATATTCTTTGACTATCATATTCTTATGATAACAAATTGGCATAGTTAAATATATATATATTTATCAAAACAATATATAATCAAGGTATGGATTTTACAGGAATTGATAAATTCTCATTACTTGATTTTGATGAAATGATTTCTATCGTTTTATTTGCCCCTGGATGCAATTTTAGGTGTCCTTTTTGCCATAATATTGAAACGGTCGTAGATGCGAAAGAAAGAATACCTTTTGAACAAATTTTAAACTATTTAGATTCAAGAAGGGGCCTATTTGACGCGGTCGTGATTTCTGGTGGTGAACCAACTCTCATGCCTGATTTAAAGGACAAAATAATTGCGATAAGAAAAATGGGCTACAAAATTAAACTTGACACCAACGGAACAAACCCTGTGCTTCTCGAAGAATTAATCGATCAAAATTTGGTGGATTATGTTGCTATGGATATAAAAAATTCGGTAGTTAAATATCCCTTAACCACTGGAGTCGGTTTTGACTTTTCTAAGTGTGAAAAATCAATTACTATTCTTATAAAGAATAAAGTGGACTATGAATTCAGAACTACACTCATGGATGAAATGCATTCCAAAGAGGATATTGAAGCGATTGGAAAAATGCTCGAAGGCGCTAAAAAACTATACCTTCAAAAGTTTGTTTATCGTGAGGGAGTTATAAATAAAAGCCTTCATCCAGTTAATGAGGAGAAGGCTAAACTATATAAAACTATACTTAAGAAATATATTCCGATTGTTGAACTTAGAGGTTATTAAGCTAAGTAGCGAATAATTGATAAGGCGGCTATCGCTCCATCATTGCACGCAGTGACGAGTTGACGGACGTCTTTTTTTCTGGTGTCTCCAACAGCATATAAACCTCTGGTTTTGGTCTCCATACTATCGCTAGTGAGAACATAGCCTTTTTCTAAATCTAACAAATCTTTAAATTTATCATTTTGAGGAATTTGACCAATGCAAACAAAGACATTATCAGTTGGATATTCTCGTTTCACCTTGTCGAGCGTATTTTCAAATAATAAACC
>CAZLUI010000009.1:3813-5296 GCA_964562705.1 uncultured Staphylococcaceae bacterium | reverse complement strand
CAGACTGCGCAGAAGGAAATACCGTTGCCAATTAGTTCTTGCTCATGTTCTAAGTTCATTAAACGATGTTTAACTCCGTTAGCAAGAACGACAGTTTTGGCTTCGTATTCGTGATAGTTTGTCACAACGTGGAATATATCATTGGTTTTCGAAATAGAAACAACATCTTCGAGTTCGAAGTTAACTCCTAAATCACTAATTTGTTCAAATAAATGATCGGAGAATTCAAGGCCAGAAATAGCTTTGATAGAAGGAAAATTCTCAACTTTTGGAGAATTGGCAATTTGCCCCCCAAAGTTTTCTTTTTCCAAGATTAAAACATTTTTGTTGTTTCTTAGTAGATATAAGGCCGCACTCATGCCTGAGGCACCGCCACCAACAATAATCGAATCGTAAATCATTAATTGAGACTCTCTATATATCCTTTGATGTTTGAAGCATTTTCAAATAAGAGTACGCCTTCTTTAGAAGGAACGACGAGTGTAGGAGCTTTTTTAATGCCGAATTTCTTGGTCATTTCAGTGTCTTCTTCGGCGTCGACAAATCTAAAGACGATACCAGCTTTATCAAGAAGCATTTTAGCCATCTTACAGTTAGGGCATGTTTTGGTGCCAAACAATAAGACTTCTTCTAGTTTTTCATGCTTTTCATCTGAACAGCAGCCATCTTCACAGCAGCAATCATTATGAACTTCGTGTTCTAAATGGGAATTCTTTAAATCGTATTCTTTACGGTTTTTGTATTCTTCAGTCTTGCCATCGTTCCAGTTTTGAATTGGACGATAGTATCCAGTAATACGGCTGTAGACTTCAGTCTTTTGGCCACATTTTGGACAAGTAAATTGTTCACCTTCAAGATATCCATGCTCCTTACACACTGAATATGTTGGTGACATTGTGTAATAAGGAATGTGATAATTTTCAGCAATCTTTTTAACTAGGTTCATACATGATTTGTAAGAAGGAAGTTTTTGACCTAAGAAAGCGTGGAAAACAGTACCGGATGTATATAAAGTTTGTAAGCCATCTTGAATATCGAGAGCTTTAAAGATGTCATCAGTAAAACTAACTGGTAAGTGAGATGAGTTGGTGTAATAAGGAGTATGTCCGTTTTCACTTGCAGTGATGATATTTGGATATTGAACCTTATCATGTTTTGCCAAACGATATGAAGTTGATTCCGCAGGAGTGGCTTCAAGGTTATATAAATCACCATATAATTCTTGGTAATCAGATAATCTAGTTCTCATGTGGTTTAAAACCGCTTTAGTGAATTCAATTGCTTTGCTATTGGTTAAGCCTTTCTTAATCCAACGAGCATTTAAACAAGCTTCATTCATTCCAACTAATCCGATTGTGGAGAAGTGGTTTTTGAATGAACCAAGGTATCTTTTTGTGTATGGATATAATCCAGCTTCCAGAAGCTTGGTGATGGTGTTACGTTTCACATTTAATGAGCGAGCAGAGATGTCCATGATTTTATC
>CAZLUI010000009.1:0-3713 GCA_964562705.1 uncultured Staphylococcaceae bacterium | reverse complement strand
AAGGCTTTGTTAACCATCGCCATTTCTTCAGCACAATCTTTGTACTTGAAGTCCATTTCTTTGCCACCGATAAGGCAGTTAAGTTCGGCCATATCATTTGGTACAGTCCAGTCAAGGGTAATATTGGTGAATGGTGCCTGAGTTCCCCATCTTGACGGAGTGTTGACACCATAGATAAATGATTGGATACATTGCTTTACTTCTTTATAAGAAAGATTGTCTTTTTTAACAAAAGGCGCAAGGTAGGTATCAAACGAGGAGAACGCTTGAGCTCCAGCCCATTCATTTTGCATAATACCAAGGAAATTAACCATTTGGTTACAGAGCGTAGAAAGGTGGTTAGCAGGCGAGGAGGTAATTTTACCAGGAACACCACCTAAACCGTCTTGAATGAGCTGTTTGAGGGACCATCCAGCACAATAACCTGTCAGCATTGATAAATCATGAATATGAATATCCGCATTTCGGTGAGCATTGGCGATTTCTTGATCGTAAATTTCACTGAGCCAATAGTTAGCAGTGACAGCGCCACTGTTGGATAAAATTAAACCACCTACAGAATAAGTGACCGTAGAATTTTCTTTAACTCTCCAATCGCTGACTTTCAAGTAATTATCAACCACATTTTTATAATCAATGTTTGTTTCTTTGATTTGACGTAGATTCTCGTGTTGTTTGCGGTAAATCATGTAACTCTTAGCCACATCAATATAACCGGCTTGAATTAAAACAACTTCTACCGCATCTTGGATGTCCTCGATGCCAACAACATCGCTTTTGATTTTCGTATTTATTTCAGCTGTGACACGTAGTGCCAACATTTGAATGATGTCCTTATTGTAGAACTTATGTTCTGCCATAAAGGCTCTTTCAATCGCACTTTCAATCTTGCTTAACTTGAATTCTTCTAATGAACCATCTCTTTTTTTAACTGATAACATATTTATTTCCCCCAATTTTAAAAATACTTAGACAATCGGAATTTCTAGGTTTGACTCAACGTTTTTATGTTTGCTTTGAGTGTGTGATTATTATATAAAAAAGACTGCTTGTATTGTAGGCAAAAAAAGAATTATTCATACACTGTATATATTTTAATGATTTTTATAGGAAAGATTAGGAATTTAATAAAGTCATTATTGCAAAATTAATTGTATTCGTTCAAAAAGAGAAGCGAGGTTAGAAACAAGACCAATCTTTACATAGTAAAGACTATATATTTTTGTATAGGACTTCTGCGGAAAAAGCGTTCTCCCCATTCACCTGACCAATAACGATTTCAGTATCATTAAGATATTGTTCGGAAAGCATTACTTTTTCATCCATTTTGATTTCTCGATCAAAATTAATAGTAAGATGTTTAATTTCTTTTTTACAATAAAAATCTAAATCGTGCATATCGATGATGTAATCAATGTACTTAGTGTTGTTCAAATGACAATTTAAATCTAAATCGGTAAAATGCACCCTTCGTTCCATCACGTTGTTTGGCTCAATAAAGGCTACTTTGCCTGGAAGTGGTTCTTCATCTATGAGGTGAACAGGACTCACATGGAAGTTATTAAATGGGTGAAGAACAATTTTATGAGTAAGTTTATTTAAGATGACCCAAGTGGATGATGCTGTAATTAATACTTCGCCACTTTCGTTTTCAACTTTGAAATAACGAGGAAAAATAAATTTCATATCATTTCCGGGATATGTTTTGACAACAATATTCTCTAAATATTTAGGCAGTTTGTTAATACTAACAGAATAACGAGTAATAACCCAATACATCCCTTTATCAATAACTTTATCTTTGCCAAGCCCAAGTTCTTCAACATGGGCCGTGGCAACATCTTGAAACATATAAAATAAACTCGATATTTTTAAATTGAAATTAGCGTCTGTGTGCGTTGTATCAACAGTATATTTTCTTGAAAACATATATTTAATATAGCATAGATAACTTAAAAGAAAAAGTTGTCCTAAGAAAACTATTTTCTATAAAGATTCCTTAATTACTTCAGTAACTTTGAAACTATTGTAATCAATAACGTAGAAGTTAAAGCCGTTGCTTTTCTTTAGCGAAGCTGTGCCAATGCTAACCGCCGGAGTCAACGTTTCCGAATAACGATAAATATCTTTAACGACATATTTTTTACTTTCTTCTTCGGTCAAACCACTGAAGTCATCATCAGTGTAAAAAATATTTGATTTTCCACTTAGGAGAATATAGTTTAAAGCTCGTTTGAGCCAAGATTTTTTCATATCGTAGGGATAGCTTCAATTATTGATGCGTGGGCGCTCCATTGTGAATCAGTTTTGTATGATTCAACGAGTGTGGCAGGCACATAAACATGAGCCAATGTAACTCCATCAAACGAATTTGATTTTAGAGATACAATTTGAGTGGCTTCTAAGGTGATTGATTTCAATGCAATACAACCCTTGAAAGCAGCTTCGGCGATGTGATGGTAATTTGATGGAAGCTTAATCGAGGCTAATGAAGTAGCATTTTCAAACATGCTCGACTTCACAGTATCAATTCGCCAATCAGTGCTTAAAGTGATATTAGTGAGCGACGTACAACCGCTAAAGATGCTATTTGCAATCGCGTTGCAGCTATTCCCAAAAGTGAATGATGTTAATGCAACATCACCTTGGAAAGCACTTAGACCAATATTTGTGACTTTGAAATCAACAAAATTAATCGAAGCTAATTTGATGCACTGAGCAAAAGCTTCTTGACCGATGGTCTTATAGCTAGCCGGAATGGTAATTGTTTCTAAAGCAGAACAACCATAAAATGAACGGGTTGTAATCGAGTCACATCTATTTGGAAGAGTGACATTCTTCAAAGAAGTACAATTTTCAAAGATGTTTGTTTCAAGAGTGGTGACAGAATCGTTAATAATGATTGTTTCAAGCCCAACACAGCCTTTAAAGGCAGCGCGGTTAATAGTCTTAATCGTGGAATATTCGCCACCAAAATTGACGTTTTTCAACGCAGTAGCATTTTCACATAATGAAGGTGGTAGCACAGCTACAACGTGTCCAGATGAAGACGCATCACCTACAAGATACTTTAAATAATCGGCATTAGTGACTCCAGAGGTGTCTTTGCCTAAATTTAAGGTCTTTACATTAGTACCAGTAAGAAGGAAGGCATCATTGTTGGTACCGCCTAAACTTGACAATGTGACTGGACAAGTAAATTCACCAAGAGCGCTGATGACTTCGTTTTCGCTATTAACAAGAATTAAGTTTTCAAACACAGGAGCGTTTTTGAAGACAGAAGCCCCTATAACAAGAAGACCTTGATATGTCGAATCTGATTTAGACCAATAATATTCACCGGTTTCTTGATTTGGAATACGAATATTTTGCTTTTCACCATTGATGTTATTCAAAGTATAAATAGTAGTAAGATTTGGGCATTCTTCAAATGCATCCGTTTTAATGCTTGTCGCATTGAACGGAACATGGAAATTAGAAATGGCGGTCTTTCTAAAAGAACCATCCCCAATATAGTTAATTTTTGAATCAGCCGTATATTCAGAATCGTGGAAAATAACCTGGCTCAAGGAAGTACAATTATCAAATAGATAATCAGGAATATATTCAAAATCGCTTGGAATTGTAACTTTGGTGATTTCATCGCAATACATGAATGCCCCAACACCAACACTTTCTAGCTTTTCGCTAAATGCTAATTCACCAGATAATTT
>CAZLUI010000008.1:19612-23740 GCA_964562705.1 uncultured Staphylococcaceae bacterium | reverse complement strand
TAGCATACCAAGTCCATAGCTTATCGTAGCTTCCGCCTGAGAAGCCACTAGCAGCAGCGGCTTGGACAGCCGTCCACAAACTATCTAGACTCTTGTTTGAAACAGCAGTTTCGCAATCTGCGTATAAAGCAGTTGTGTCTGCTGCGGCAGCCTTAATAGGCTGTTGATTGGTTTCGCTGCTTTTCACAGCTATTCCAACCATACAAGTCATGGTTAATATTACGCCAAGACTTATCGACAAAGTTTTTTTACTTAGGTTCATAAGTATCCCCTTTTCGAGTTTTGACAAATGAAATTTTAGCACTTTATGATTATTTATATATATAAAAATTCAAAAATGGTGTTGCGCTCGAAGTTATTTCTAATATATATACAATTAGTTATAATTATTTTATGGAAAAATTTATTTTAGCAATTGATCAAGGAACAACATCCTCTCGGGCAATCATATTTAATAAGCAAGGGAAAAAGATTGCTTTTGCGTCTAGAGAAGTAAAGTGTCTTTATCCTTTTGAAGGTTATGTTGAAGAAGATCCAATGGAAATTTGGATTTCGGTGGTAGATGTAGTAAATGAAGTATTAATCAAATCCGGAATCAATTGGAATCAAATTGTTGGCATTGGTATCACTAACCAAAGAGAGACCACAATTGTCTGGGATAAGAAAACTGGAAATCCTGTCTATCATGCTATCGTGTGGCAATCGCGACAATCAAGTGATTTATGTGACCAATTAATGAATAAAAAAACATTTATTCATGAACGAACAGGTTTATTAATAAACCCTTACTTTTCTGCCAGCAAAATTAGATTCATTCTTGATCACATCAAAAATGGTCAAAAAAGAGCAGAAAATGGCGAACTATTATTTGGCACAATTGACACTTGGCTCATCTATAAAATGACCGGTGGGAAAAAGCACCTAACGGATGTGTCAAACGCTTCTAGAACTTTACTTTTCAATATCTTCAAAATGAAGTGGGACAAACAACTGTTATCAATCTTTAATATTCCTAGTTGCATGCTTCCAAAAGTGTGTGAATCTAGTTTTGATTTTGGAATTGCCTCTGTTTTTAATAACAAGGTTCATATCCTCGGGGTAAATGGTGATCAGCAAGCCTCTTTGTTTGGCCATAATTGTTTCAAAGCAGGTCAATCAAAAAATACGTATGGTACAGGTTGTTTTATGCTTCTTAATATCGGAGAAAAGCCGATCTTATCGAAAAATGGTTTACTTACAACTGTCGCTTGGACATTAAACGGAAAGACTTGCTACGCTCTGGAAGGATCAGTCTTCATTGGTGGGGCAGCTGTTCAATGGTTAAGAGATGGTTTGAAAATAATAAAAGATGCAGCTGATAGCGAAACACAAGCTCTCAAAGAGCCTAATTCACTAGGTGTTTATATTGTTCCTGCTTTTGTTGGACTTGGCACACCATATTGGGATGATGACGTTCGGGGAGCAATGTTTGGAATAACAAGAGCGACGAACAAATCACATATAATTCGGGCAACATTAGAATCAATTGCGTATCAATCAAAAGATGTTTTTGATATTATGAAAGAAGAATCTTGCATTAACATTGAATCACTGCAAGTCGATGGTGGTGCAACCGTAAACAATGTCTTAATGCAATTTCAAAGCGATATTTTGCAATTACCAGTTCGGAAACCAGCTTGCTTAGAAACAACAGCATTAGGTGTTGCCTATCTAGCAGGATTAAAATGTGGTTTTTGGTCTTGCATAGATGAAATTTGCAAGACTCATGAATATAAAGCTACTTTTTTGCCAAAGATGAGCAAAGAAGAGGCCCAAATTAGAGATAGAGGTTGGAAGTTCGCTGTTAAAGCCACAATCGCCTTTAAACCAAGAAAAGAGAAATAATGCTTAATAAAGAACAATTTGATTCAGTCTATGAGAACCTCCATGTCAGTGAAAGACTAAATAAGGAATTTATTTATCGCTGTTATGAGTATGCTTCCGAGGGGGCGGGTTCACTAGTTGAGAACAATGTTTTCGGCCATGTTGTCCCTATTAACCCTGTTGTGTTATTGCTCTATATTATTCATGAATATGGATACAATGTTGACATTAATCCTAATGGTTTAAAAGAAGATGAAGAGTTGGCCACAAAAGTGGTATCTATGTCGCTTGATAAATATTTCACAAATGAACATCTTAACTTTAAAAATAAGCCGATTGTTAGTAAATATTCCCCCCAAATATCATCCCTTGAAACCTATTTGAATTTCGCATTAAATGTTCTTTCAAAATTCAGTAAGAAAAAACCTCAAGAAACATTGATAATTGACGTTTTATATAAAGGCTTTTCAATGTGCAAAGCCATCATCGAATTGCTCGAAGATGGTTTTGAAACAGAAGCCTTTTCAACTTGGAGAACTTTGCATGAAACTGAATGTGTGGTAATTCTTTTGACAAAATATGGTTCACCTGTCATTAAAGAATATTTAAAGCATATCACCTACACGATGGCGTTTCGTGGTGTCATAAAAGATAAAGCTAAAGTTGATGAAACATTTGTTCAAATTAAAGATGAAATGAAATCTTTAGATTTGAAGAGTAAAGATATGAAAAAATTTATTGAATATGGTTGGCTCATTGCTATTCCAAATTATAATAAAGATATCCAGTTTAAGTTTAATTTTAGAGATGGAATTGAAGCTTTGGCTGGTTTAAGTAGCTATTCTAAGATTTATGAAACCGCGAGTGAAATCGCTCATAGTTCACCGATGCTTATTTATTCTCGAGACGCTTATTTTTTCCATTTAACAATATTAAACTTATATGAATCATTCTTTAGAATGGAAAGTATTTTTACCTCCTTCTATACCCATATCATTTCGAAAGAAGAAATGGAAAGGTATGAGAACATGAAGAGTGTATATTATCCATATTTACAATCAATTTATGAAAGAGAACGTTCCATCTTGACTAAAAAGGAACAATAAGGAGAAAACTATGTTAGAACTTAAGAATTTGGTAAAGACGTACAAGACAAAAGGCGGTGTCGAAGTCCACGCTCTAGACAACGTCAGTGTGGAATTTCCTGAAAAAGGAATGGTCTTCCTATTAGGAAAATCTGGATCTGGTAAATCCACTCTTTTAAACGTTGCTGGTGGGCTGGATAAACCAGACAGTGGTGAAATTATCATTAAAGGTAAAAACTCTAAATCATTCTCTGGCAGCGATTTTGATAGTTACCGTAATACATTTATTGGTTTCATCTTCCAAGAATATAACATTTTAAATGAATTTAATATCGAACAAAACATTTCTCTTGCTTTGCAACTTCAAGGCAAACCAAATGACAAAGCAACAGTTGAGAAATTTTTAGCGGATGTTGATTTATCAGGTTTAGGCAAACGCAAGCCAAACACTCTTTCTGGTGGACAAAAACAAAGAGTTGCTATCGCTAGAGCGTTGATTAAAAACCCTGAAATTATCATGGCTGATGAACCGACCGGCGCTCTTGATAGCAACACTGGTAAACAAGTTTTCGATACCCTTAAAAAATTATCAGCAGACAAACTTGTCATCGTTGTTTCTCATGACCGCGATTTCGCAGAGATATACGCCGATCGAATTATCGAATTGAAAGATGGTAAAATCCTAAGTGATGTCACCAAAGAAACTACTGAAGCAAAAGCGGTGACTGATAATGTCAATATTATCAATGATCATACTGTATCGATTAAAGATGTATCACGCTTGAACGATAAAGATATGAAAGACATCTTAGAAACACTTAAGTCAGGAACTGGTTCTGCTCTTATTTCTAGTGGCGATCACGACGTAAATTTGGTTAGACAGGCCATCCATATCAATGATGATGACTCATCACATCATTTTGACGAAACTACTAGAGTAGATGTCCAGCAATATGATGGTAAAGATACGAAATTTATTCGATCACATTTGCCTTTATCTCGGGCTTTTAAAATGGGTACTTCTTCTTTGAAGGTTAAACCATTCAAGATGATATTCACTTCCATTTTGACCATTGTTGCCTTAACTATGTTTGGCGTTGTGTCAACTTTGATGCTATATGACCCAGCGTATTCGCTCTCCCAAGCTTTATCCACTTCAACTTCGCATTATGAACAAATC
>CAZLUI010000008.1:0-19512 GCA_964562705.1 uncultured Staphylococcaceae bacterium | reverse complement strand
CTGGTTCATATAATGAATCAATGAGCGATGAACAAGTCTATTGTTCGATTAACGATTTTCAGAATATCGCACAAATAAGTTATTATTATTATTTCTTTAAAGTTTCTGAAGTAATAGAAAGATATATATTTGATAGCACCGCATATGGACAACTATCGGTTTTAAGCAGCGAGCAACGTGAAAACCTGAGCCAAGCAAGCGGTAGATTAGCGAACTATTATTCCAATAATGATTATTATCCAGAAGGATTTGATAAAAATAATGATTTTAACGCCATCAATAGTCTAATTCAAAATCATTATGTAAATATCGCAAAAAATGACTATATTTACACCATTGCGAATTCTTATAAGGACGCTTTTGAAAGTAGAAATGTGACTCCATATCCAACAGATTACAATCAGTTCAAAGGCAAGTTGGGAAATGTTGAATTTAAGCTAAACGATTCTTCTCTAGTTACTTTATCCGATATTCAAGCATTAGATTCTTACTTAAATACTCACAATGATAATTTACTTAAATCAGTCGTTTTGGTAAATGAAGCTCAAAATTATTTCAACAACAATTCTGCTTATTTTGAATCAAAAAATCAAATATGTAAGAAATTCCTAAGTGATAACGAAAATCTAACTCAAACTGAACTTGACACTCTCACAGCCTATGTAACTGAACCAAGTAACATTAATCTCAAAAGTGCTACTTATAATCCTTCTTGTTTCAACACTGAAATTAATTTCTTTACACCGACCGTCTTTTATAAAAATAGTAATGGCAGTGAAGGCACACTTGAAGTAATTGGTTATTATTCTTTAAGCAATAACAGGTACAGTAATGGCTATATCATTACTAATAATTTCCTTAAAACCTATGGAATTTATGAAGGTACATCATATTACACTGCTTCAACAACTGACTATGTAAAGCCAGAGGATGCGAGGTATAACCGCGCTATTACAGTGACTGATTTCAACCAAAATCAAATCAGCAATTTAACTGCCAATCACGGCACGTATTCCTACAGTCTAACTAACGCTACTAGCCAAATAATTAGCATGTTCTTATCAATGATTAACACGTTGCAACTTGTCTTCTTGATCATGGGCATTGTCTTTGGAGTATTCGCCGCTTTGATGCTTCTCAATTTCATTGCCAACTCCATTTCATCTAAGACCAAAGATATTGGCATCTTACGTGCTGTTGGTGCAAGAGGCAGTGACTTGTTTAAAATCTTCTTCTCTGAATCCGGCGTTATCAGTGCTATATGTTCTGTTTTAGCCATCATTATCTCGGGGGCGGTCTGCTACTCCATCAACAATATGATGGGTGCTAAGCTTGGCATTAAGCTACTAGACTTTAACCTCGTCAATGTTGGCATTATCATCGGCGGTGCTTTAATTATCGCCGTTCTTGGTACTTACTTACCTGTTCTTATCGCTAGTAAAAAGCAACCAGTTGAAAGTATTAGAACTCTCTAATCAACAAATGAAATTGGACACACGAGTGTCCTTTTTCTTTTTACAAAAAAGAAGGCAATATATTTTGCCTTCTTAATTTTATATTTGTTACTTATTCAGCGTAGCAAGATCCACCGATGAATTCTCTCATAAGGGAATTGCATGGCACCCATTCATCTGGCATATCATCGAAGTATTTAAGCATACGGATGAGACGTTCAGCGATTGGATAATATGGATTTTCTTGTTCGATAGCTTGAAGAAGCGGCATAGCGTATTTCTTCATGACACATAATTCATATGAGAGCATGGAGTTATATACATAGTCAGCCCCTTCTTGAGTGTCATAAATCCATTTGAATTCACCACGACGGACGCTTGGCCACATTGACATGGTTTCTTCAGCGGAAGCACCACGGAAGTTGTAGTCACGGACGATACGTCTTAACAAGCGGAGGTCGGTGATGGAAATTGGGTTGGTGTTATCAAGGTTGATTTGTGCTTGTGGGGCAATGAAGATTTTGAACTTTTGATGCTTTGGAATCAAAGTTGTCATACGCTCATTAAGCGCGTGAATACCTTCAATAATTATTGGTTCGGTTTCGCCAACTTTGAGGATTCGACCTGGAACACGTTTGCCTTGTTTGAAGTCAAATTTTGGAAGTTGGACAGTTTCACCAGAGATGAGGGCGAGCATATCTTTGTTGAATTGCTCAACATCGAGAGCGTCGATACTTTCAAGATCTGGTTTGCCATCTTCGTCTTTTGGTGCTTGGGCTTTTGGTAAGTAATAGTCATCGATTGAAATTCTAATTGGATGTAGACCACGGCTTAAGAGTTCAATTCTTAGTCTATTAGCAAATGTGGTTTTGCCAGAGCTAGAAGGTCCAGCAATACAAATTAATCTAATGTTAGAAATATCGGCTTCAATCAAGTCACCGAGTTGAGTAAGCATGCGGTTATGACGAGCTTCACATAATTGAATGAAATCGATAACACCATCATGTTTGATGTGCTCGTTAATGCCGGAGACAGAGTCTGCTCCAGCAATTTTACCCCATGAATGTGATTCTTTAAGAGTTTTACCAAATGTTGGGGCGTCGACAAATTCTGGGATTTCGCCTTTGCATTCAGCACGCGGGTATTGAAGAATCAATCCTGGTTGGTATAGTTTGAGCTTATAGCTCTTTAAACAACCGGTTGATGGAACCATGTGTGAGAACATGTAATTTAAATATCCATCACAGTCATATAAATGAACTGTCTTTTCTGGACGATATTTCAAGATGTCTAATTTATCAACTAAATCGTTTTTCTTGTAGACTTCTTTAGCTTCTTCTTTTGAGACGACGAAGCGTTTTAATGGGTAATCAGCGGCGATAATTTTTTGCATTTCTTTATCGATTGCGTCTCTCATTTCAAGGTTGCTGGTCTTCTTTCCGTTTAGGATTTGAACAAAGATTGATCTTGAAACGTTGTAGCAAAGTCTAATTTTTAATTCTGGGTAGACACGGGCAAAAGCCATCGCTACTACAAAACGCAATGATGCTTCATAGATTTTGATAGCATCGGCGTCTTTAACAGTTAAGAATTCGACTTTAGCGTCGTAATAAACTTCATAGGTTAATTCGCGAACGCGGTTATTAACACGGGCACAAATGATTGAGTGATCATTTTTATCAATTAGGTCGAGGAGTCGAACGTTTTTATCGAACTCTTTTTCTTGGCCTAAATATTGTAACTTAAATGACATATATGTTTTTAGTCCTCCAAATAGTTGCCATTTACTATACACGAGCACGGCAAAGAATTCAAGCGCTTACATTTATAAATGGTGGAGAACAATATTTCCCCGGCATTATAATGAATTGCATGAAATACCTAGTGGCAAGTGATATTCACGGAAGCGTTGATTCCTTAAAATTATTGATTCATAAATTTAGTGAGCTTAAGTACGATAAAATCATTCTTTTGGGTGATTATCTTTCATACTCAAAAGATGATGAAAAAGTAGTGGATATGTTGAACTTCTTTAAAAACGATATTATTGGGGTTCGTGGTAATTGTGATTACTGCTTAAATGATGACATTTTTGACTTTGAATTACGTGATAGTTTTTATATGCATTTAGGCACTCGAAATTATCTATTTGTCCATGGAGATAATTTGCTTTCAAATATCGAAGCGATGCTAGGGGTTGAAAATGCTTATATTGTTTATGGACATACTCATAGAGTAGGTAGTTCAATTACTAACACTATTAATCTTGTAAATATAGGCAGTATTTCATTACCTCGCGGTTTATCCAAGAGATGCTATGGAATTCTCGATGAAAACAATCTCAAAATATTCAGTTTGGAAGATGAATTAATTCTTGCAATTTAGGGTTTACATTTGGAGTAAATAAATATAAAATAATCAAGCATTATGTGTCAATAATATTGACAAGTAAAAAGGAGTTAAAATGGCAAAAAAAGCAATGGTTTACATCCAAAGTGGAGGACCAACATCAGTTATCAATTCATCACTTTATGGAGCAATTAAAGAAGCGCAACTTCATGAAGATGTGATTTCTCATATTTATGGCTCATTGCACGGCATCGAAGGATTACTCTGCGATGAACTTATTGATTTAGGTAAAGAAGATCCTAAAACAATCGAACTTTTAAAACAAACTCCAGGATCAATTCTTGGTACTTCAAGACATAAACTTCCAAAAGATTATCATGATAAAGAATATCAATCAATCATCGAAACCTTAAAGAAACACAACATTGGTTTTGTGTTCGTAAATGGTGGAAATGATTCGATGGATACTTGCTTTAAACTTTCAGCATTATGCAAGGAACTTGGTTTAGATATTAAAGTAATGGGCGTTCCCAAAACAGTCGATAACGATTTGGCGGAAACTGATCATTCCAACGGTTTTGGTAGCGCAGCTAAATACATCGTCAATACTGTTAAAGAAATTTGCATTGACGCTAGTTGTTATAAACGTGGCAAAGTGTTCATTATTGAAATCATGGGTCGTAACGCCGGCTGGTTAACAGCCGCTGTCGATGTTCTTCCGAAAGGATATCGTCCCGACTTTATTTACCTTCCAGAAAACAAATTTGATGTCGAAAAATTCCTTAAAGATATCAAAGTTAAATTCGATGAAAAAGGGTTTGCCATTGCTGCTATTTCTGAAGGAATTACCTTTGAAAGAGACGAGTCAAATGTCCGCATCGATAGCTTTGGCCATAAACAACTTGGCGGTGCTGCCACAGATTTAGCTAAAATTGTTGAAACTAAACTTGATCTGCCAGCTCGTGCAATTGAATTATCACTTCCTCAAAGAGCGTATTGTTTTCTCACCAGCAAAGTGGACCAAGATGAAACAATTATGTGTGGTCGTGTTGCTGTTCAAAAAGCCATCGAAGGTATGTCTGGTCGTATGATTGCTATCAAACGTATCAGCGATCATCCGTATGCTGTAAAATATGAACCAGTTGATATTAGCAAAATTGCTAACGTTGAGAGAATCGTTCCTCAATCAATGATGAAAGATGATTCCCATATGGCGCCTTCTTTTTCCGATTATTGTCTACCATTAATTCAAGGTGAAATTGAAGTCAAATACGAAAACGGAATTATCAAAGCTGCCGAGCTTAAAAAAGTTCGTGTTTAGTCGTAAATTTAATAACAGAAAGTCGAACATTCATGTTTGACTTTTTTTATTTGCACGCCCATAATACAAGTAACATGTACAAAGGAGCACACGATGAAAGAATTTATTAAAAAATTTAACGAATTACAACGCATGCTTCTTTTAGCTATCGTTGTTGCTGTAGTGCTTTGCTTGCTTGCCCTTATTCCTCTATTTGTTTTTAATCAACTTGGTTGGCTTATCGGTGTTGGAATTGGCTCTGTTATAGAGCTCATAAATATTTTTTTATTATATAAAGGCTCAGATATCAGCATTCATGCGATGAAAGCAATTAGGTTTTTAGGCTTTTACTTTATCCGTATGTTTCTCTTTCTTGCTGGTTTTGCTGTTACCGCTTTATTCTCGTATGGCATTAAAAATGTAGTCGAACCTATTTCCATTTTTTACAATTCTCTTTGGGGTGTTTTAATTGCTTATGTTCCAATGCAAATTGCAGTTGTTTTTGTAATGGGCAGAAATAAGAAAACTCTCATTAGTGCCTCGGAAGATACCAAGGATGAGGAAATAAAATAAATGGGCGACTTGATTTCTGAAAAAAATCTTATCTTTGCACCTAATCTAGAAACGATTATTTGTCTTTCTTTATGCCTTATTTTCGCCATTTTATTCATCATTGTTGGCATCATTGCTAAACACGCTGACGAGACCAAAGCGCCAAAAGGTTTATTATTTTTAGCTGATTGGGCTGTCGAAAAGATTGATGGCTTTACCGCTGAAAATATGGGTGAAGGATTTGAAAATTTTGGTGGAATTCTTCTTCCGATTATTCTTTTCTGTTTCACCAATTTAGTTATTGGCATCACCGGTCTTCCTACTCCAATGGCGTATTTGCCAGTTCCTCTTTCTTTAGGCTTAACAACCTTTCTCATGATTCATATAACTTCAATTCGTTATACGAAGTGGAAATATTTCAAACGTTATGTTGATCCTATTCCACTCTTTTTGCCAGTTAATTTACTTAGTATGTGGGCGCCTCTTTTGTCTCTCACTCTCCGTTTATTCGGAAACGCTCTTGCTGGATGGGTTTTACTAACCATCGTCAACTGGGGACTTGAGAACGTGTCAGCGATGATATTTGGGGTTGCAAACTTCAGTTTTGAAGTTGGTCAAGCAAGCGATTTATTGTTTGTCCCGTTCGTCACCCCAGTGCTACACGCATACTTTGACGTGTTTAGTTCATTTATTCAAACACTTGTGTTTGTTTATTTGACTTCACTATTTGTTGCCCAAGAAAAACCAGAACCGGAAATCGAACTTTCCGTTGGTTCTAGAAAGGAGATTGAATCATGACTGATATCGGATTAATCGCTATTGCAGCCGCAATTGCCATTTTCTCATCTGGATGTTCATCACTTGGTGAAGGATATTTAATTTCCAAAGCCATTGAAGGCATGGCCCGTAATCCAGAAGCAAGCAAAACCCTTCGTTCTTCAATGATCATCGGTACTGCCCTTGTTGAGACATGTGGTATTTATGCGTTGCTTATCGCTATCTTAATCATCTTCATTTTGCCAGGTCAAATTCCTGCAGCTGTCTAAGATAGTTAGTTATTTTGTATAGGAGGCTTTTTCATGAAAAATAAAGGGAAAATAATTGCATTAGCGTTATTATCCTCTCTTCTTCTAAGTGGCTGTCAAGGTAGTCCATTTGACTCCGATGATTTTCTCAGCCGAATTTCATTCAATCTTTGGGATTTCCTTGCTACTTTTTTAGCGTTTATTGTTTTATTATTGGTCGCATTCTTCTTTGGCTATAAACCAATCAAGGGCTATATCAAAAGACGATCTAATTATGTCGAAGGTAAGATTAAAACAGCTGAAAAGAGAGAAATAGATTCTCGTGGTTTGGTTGAGGAAGCAGAGAAAACTGTCGCCGATAGTAAGAAATCTGCTATTTTAATCGTTGACAAAGCTAAAGAAGACGCTAATATCCGCAAAGCGGAAATTATTGAACAAGCTAAAGAAGAAGCTAATCAAGAAAAAGCAAAAGCCAAACAAGATATCGCTCGCGAAGTTGAAGCGAGCAAAGATGATATTCGTCGCGAAATTGTTTCTGTGGCGATGAACGCTTCTAAGAAAGTTCTTGGAAGAGAAATTAACGAAGAAGACAACGCTCGTTTAGTTGACGACTTTGTGAAAGATTTAGACAAAGAAGGTAAATAATGGATTCATTATATTCACGTTACTCATTTGCTTTGCTTTCCATCGCTAAAGATGAAAAGAAAGTTAAAGAATATAAAGAAGCAATCAATGTGCTCCTTAAATATTTTTTAAATCACGATGAAGTGAATACATATTTAAAATCCTATTTTGTTAAAGAAAAAGAAAAAGAAAAGGTGATTGATGAAATGTGTGAGCCATTCAAACTCAACAATTTATCATCATTTATTAAACTTCTCGTAAAGAAACATCGTTTTATTGACTTCAAACATATCGCCGAGGAATTCACTCGCGATTGTAACGAAGCGATTGGCATTTCCGAAGGTACTGTGTATTCGACAGTTAAACTTGATGAATTCCAAATTGCCAAGATTGAAGCTAGTATCTCGAAAAAACTTAATAGCAAAGTAGAACTTAAAAATGAAATTGATGAACGTTTGATTGGTGGAGTTAAAGTTGTTGTCCATGATCACGTCTATGATGGCTCAATCAAAAATAAAATAGAAACAATGAAAACAAAATTAAATGAAAGGAGAAATAAACAATGAAAATAAATTCTTCAGAAATCTCAGCACTTATTAAAAAACAGATTGAAGATTATTCCCACAATGTTGAATCTGATGATGTCGGCACGGTTATCACTGTTGGTGATGGTGTTGCTTTGGTTTATGGTCTTGATAAAGCAATGCTAGGCGAACTCGTCGAATTTCCACATGGTATTTATGGCATGGTCATGAATCTAGAAGAAGAAAATGTTGGTTGCTCACTTTTAGGCAGCGACAAAGAGATTAAAGAAGGCGATTTAGTTAAACGCACCAAAAGAGTTGTTGAAGTTCCAACTGGTGACGCTCTACTTGGTAGAGTTGTAAACGCGCTTGGCCAACCTCTCGATGATAAAGGTGAAATTAAAACTAGTACCTCTCGCCCGGTGGAAGTTATTGCTCCAGGTGTCATGTATCGTAAAAGCGTTGATACCCCACTCCAAACTGGTATCAAAGCTATCGATGCTATGATTCCAATCGGTCGTGGACAAAGAGAGCTAATCATCGGCGATCGTCAAACCGGTAAAACCGCGATTGCAATCGATACAATCATTAACCAAAAAGGGCAAAATGTTAATTGCATTTATGTCGCTATTGGTCAAAAGAATTCAACCGTCGCCTCTCTTGTTAATAAATTAACACAAGCTGGCGCTATGGAATATACCGTTGTTGTTAGTGCGACCGCTAGTGAACTAGCCCCTCTTCTCTACCTTGCCCCATATTCAGGCATGGCGATGGCGGAGGAATGGTTGTCCCAAGGGAAAGATAGTTTAATTATCTTTGATGATTTAAGTAAACACGCTGTGGCATATCGTACCCTGTCTTTGCTTTTAAAACGTCCAAGTGGTCGTGAAGCATATCCAGGTGATGTCTTCTACCTACATTCAAGACTGCTTGAAAGAGCCTGTAAACTCAACGATGAAAATGGTGGTGGTTCAATTACCGCTCTACCAATCATTGAAACACAAGCTGGTGATATTTCAGCCTACATTCCAACCAACGTCATTTCTATTACCGATGGCCAAATCTTCTTGATGAGTGATTTGTTTAATGCTGGTCAAAGACCAGCTGTTGACTCAGGCTTATCAGTTTCTCGTGTTGGCAGTGCTGCCCAAATTAAGGCGATGAAGCAAGTTGCTAATTCTTTAAAAATTGAACTTGCTAACTATGCTGAACTACAAGCGTTCTCACAATTTGGTAGCGACCTTGATCAAGAAACAAAAAATGTTTTGAATCATGGCAAAGTGTTGATGGAAGTTTTAAAACAAAATCAATATGATACTTATCCAGTAAATCGACAAGTCATCGAACTTTTTGCGGCGAAATACAGATTCTTGGATAACATTCCATTAGCTGAAATCAAAGATTTTTTAAACAAGTTATATGACTATGTTTCCGCTTCTCACAAAGAGATAATCAAAGAGATTAATGTTAAAAAATGTCTATCAGATGAATTGGTGGAAAAATTAAAAGCCATCATCTCGGAGTTTATAAAATCAAAATAATATGGCAGCGAATTTAAATAAAACTAAACGTCGTATCGTCTCTGTTAACTCCACGAAGAAAATTACTAAAGCAATGGAACTTGTGGCCACAGTTAAACTAAAACGTTACAAGAATATTATGCTTAATAACGATCGCTACACCAATGAGATCGTCTCTTTGATGAATCTTCTTTTAAGCAAATGTTCCGATGAAGACAGCAGTATTTATTTAAATGAAAAGAAAGCAGACAAAACATTGTATATTGTCATCAATTCCAACCTCGGTTTATGCGCCGGCTACAATAATGATATATATCATTATGTGGATGACAACATAGCGAAGAATGATGCCACCCTTCTTGTCATTGGTGGAAAAGGAGAGAATTACTTCTCTAAAGATGGCTACGACATTGATAATAGGTATGTTTTATTAAATGAACGTATCTCGTTTGAAGACATCATAAAACTGGCAAGATATGTCTTTGGCTTATTCGCGAAAAATAAATACAAAGCCGTTAAATTAGTTTATACCAAATATGTTAATTCTATTAAATTTATACCAGATATGATTAGTGTATTTCCGTTAGCTAAGGCTAAAGGTGTTAAAGAAAATTTATGTCCGCCCCTCTTCGACCCTGATGTTAAGACCTTGATCGATGAGTTGGTACCGATATATATCACATCACTTCTATATCAAAGAATTATTGAATCTCAAGTTAGTGAGCAAGCCTCAAGACGTACCGCCATGGATAACGCCACTGATAATGCTGATGACTTGATTAATCAATTAACCCTTGAATATAACAAAGCAAGACAAGCTGCAATCACTCAGGAAATTACTGAGGTTGTAGCGGGTCAGAAACAATAAGGAGGTTATTTATGAGCAATGAAATATTAGGAAAAGTTGTTCAAGCAGTTGGACCTATCATCGATGTTCGTTTTCCAGATGAACATCTACCAGAACTTTTAACTGCACTTGTAGTTAAACTACCAGCTGAAAGAACACTTACAATTGAAGTTGCACAACACATTGGTGATGACACTGTCCGTTGTGTCGCTATGGGAGCGACTGAAGGAATTATTCGTGGTCTTGATGTTATTGACACCAAAGCCCCTATTTGTGTTCCTGTTGGTGAAGCTACTCTTGGACGTATGTTCAATGTTCTCGGTCAGCCAATCGATGAATTAGGTGGAGACTTTAAAGAAACAAAACATATGCCAATTCATCGTAAAGCTCCTGAATTTAAAGATCAAAACGTTTCCACTCAAATGTTAGAAACAGGCATTAAGGTCATTGACCTTCTTTGTCCATATGTTAAAGGTGGTAAGGTTGGATTGTTTGGTGGTGCCGGCGTTGGCAAAACTGTTCTTATTCAAGAATTAATCCATAACATTGCAACTGAACAACACGGTATTTCGGTTTTCGCTGGAGTCGGTGAAAGATCCCGCGAAGGAAACGATTTATATTATGAAATGAAAGCTAGTGGCGTTTTAGCTAAAACCGCTCTAGTCTTTGGTCAAATGAATGAACCGCCAGGAGCAAGAATGAGAGTTGGTTTATCCGCATTAACTATGGCGGAATATTTCCGCGATGTTGAACATAAAGATGTTCTTCTTTTCATCGATAACATCTTCCGTTTCACTCAAGCTGGCAGCGAAGTTTCTGCTCTTTTAGGCAGAATGCCTTCTGCTGTTGGCTATCAACCAACACTTGCCACTGAAATGGGACAATTACAAGAAAGAATCACTTCCACCAAGGATGGCTCGATTACTTCCGTTCAAGCAATTTATGTGCCTGCTGATGACTTAACTGACCCAGCGCCAGCCACGACATTCTCACATCTTGACGCTAAGACCGTTCTTGATAGAGGTACAGCGGCTTTAGGTATTTATCCAGCCGTTGATCCACTCGATTCGACTAGTAATATTCTTGATCCACGTATTGTTGGTGAAGAACATTACCAAGTAGCACGTGATGTCCAAAAGATTCTTCAACGTTATAAAGAACTACAAGACATCATCGCTATTCTCGGCATGGACGAACTTTCCGATGAAGATAAAGTTACCGTTGCTAGGGCTAGAAGAATTCGCAACTTCTTGTCACAACCTTTCCATGTTGCGGAAGGATTCAATGGTTTTAAAGGTATTTATGTCTCAATTAAAGACACTGTTCGTTCCTTTAAGGCAATTCTTGAAGGACGTTATGACCACTATCCAGAAAGTGCCTTCCTTTACGCTGGCACAATTGAGGACGTTGAAAAGAAAGCCGGGAAGAAATAAATATGTCTTTTAAAGTTGAAATCGTTACACCGAAAGGATTATTCGAATCAGTAGATGTCGATTCTTTAACTTTGAAATTAACTTCCGGTTACCGCACCATTTTAGCGGGTCATACACCTCTTATTGGCACGCTCGACTATGCGCCAATGCATGTGTCGGTTAGCGGGAAAACTAAATATTATGCTTTGCATGGTGGGGCAATTAACGTCAAAAAAGATGGAGTTGTCATCATTGCCAACGCTATTGAAAGAAGCAGAGACATTGATATTGCAAGAGCTAAGGCCGCTAAAGCCAGAGCTGAAAAGCGACTTCAGGAAAAAGATCCTAATATTGATATGAAACGCGCCGAATTAGCCTTAAAGCGTGCAATTGCTCGTCTTGAAGCTAGCAATAATCATTAAAAAAATAACTTCCTAACAAGCAACAATGCTAGGAAGTTTTATTTTATGTATTGCTTCAAGAATTCTTTGCCGGAATCAATTTCGGAGTTAAAAATGTATTTATCAATCTTTGAGCCATTCTTATATATGGCCATTGGCCTATCTAAACTCTCGAGTTCATATTTTTTTAATAAATCATCTTTGCTTGAACTATTAATATCAACTAAAGCAATATCGAAAGAAGAAGAATCGGTTATTTCTTGAATCTGAAGATTGTAAGTAGTCATAAGTTCTTTATTGCTTCGATCAATCAAGATTGTCATCGATTCTGAATTATTATGTTTGCTATCAAAAGTATTGCTTCCTTCTAAAGAAGAAATAGAGTAGACGTTGCTATATCTAACATAGTCATTCATCGCTCGTGAAAACATCCCAGAATTCGCAAATCTTGAGCTAGGAATAGAAATAGCAAAATTAAAGCCGTTAGTGACAAAAACTGAAGGAGTGAGCAATTGACCATTTACAAAGAAATAATCTTTGTATTCATCGTAGATATTTTGGAAATCATTAGTGTAGACTGGGTCACCATTGATGTCTTCTTCGTAAACATCTAGTTTCAAAACAATGTTTTTAGTGGATTTAACATAATCCAGAATGACACTTTGGAAGTCATAACAATGTGAGCATTCGCTGCTAGTTACATAAAACAAAAATGGCTCATTGGCGCTTAGCATATTGCCAAGTAATTCCACTGTTGCATTAACAAAGGCATTATCGTAGGTTATCTCACTTAAGGATAATAAATCTCCGTTGCGGTGAATGATTGGATTGTTTTTATTTTCGCCACAGCTTGTTACTGATAATGTTAACATTATCAAACTAGGGATTGTTTTCCTCATTTTCATAGTTGCATTATAGCATAATTAGGTTAATTTATATTATTATATATGATATAATTTCTCTATCAATTAGGAGGCTCTAACATGAACATTTGGCATAGAGTAGACCCAAAAAGAATTACAGTCGATTCGTTTTTAGTATGTATTGAGATTTCAAAAGGTAGTAAAAATAAATATGAACTCGATAAATATTCAGGCGCTCTTTATCTGGATCGTATTTTATATACAGCAACTCACTACCCACAAAACTATGGTTTCATTCCAAGGACTTTGGCGGATGATGGCGACGCTCTCGACGTTTTAGTTATTTGCAGTGAATCAATCGTTCCACTTGCCATTGTTGATTGTTATCCAGTCGGTATTCTTGAAATGATTGATGGCGGTAGTAAAGACGCAAAGATCATTGCTATTTGTAAAAATGATCCAGTCTTCAATTCCTTCACCGATATTAAAAATATCCCAGACCATATTCTTCAAGAGATTAAACACTTCTTTAAGGTATATAAAGAACTTGAAGGAAAAGAGACAGTTGTTAACGAAATCCATGGTCGAGCGATGGCTCAAAAGGTCATCCAAGTATGCATCGATGCCTACACCAAAAAATTTGGTGATGGTTCTAAATATTATTAATACTGATTAATTTTTCTTCAGCTATCTGTTGAAAGATTTTGCGAGAAGTAACTTTATATAAGTATTTCGCCCAATAATACCAAAGGATGTTCTCAAAATTAATCATTGAGATGACATCCTTTTTATTTATGTTTTCAAAAAGGGAAATGAAGTAATCTTTCTTCTCTTCACTTTTAATATTGTTTTCACTTAAAAAACTCGCAATATCAAATAGTTCGATGTTATTGCCAGCGTATTCAAAGTCAAGCAAGAACATCCTATCTTCTTTAAAAAGAAGATTCCCTTTTACTAAGTCGTTATGTGAGAGCACTAATGGATAGAGTTGATATAGTTTTTTAGCTTCTGTAATAATTTGTTTTTCTAGTGAAGGGTTAATTTCAGAAACAATTTTTTGCTTATAAAATTCTAATCTTTCAAAAGGCAAAAAATCCACCCCGGAAATAGTTGGTAATGCATGCAAAGACATAATGACATCATGTACTTGGTGCAACTTCTTTTTACTTGGATTTCGATCTAGTCTAGTAGTACCCTCAATGAATAAGGAAAGTTTTTGACCACTTTTACGATTGTAATCAATGACATCTTCCACATATTTTTCATTTTTTAAGGCTTTAATTATTTTAAATTCGTTTTTTGGAATATTAAACGGATCGAGAATTTCTTTTTTATGACGATAAACATATTTTTTATCAATTAAAAAGGATTCGTTAGTGATTCCTTCATTTAAATTGATAGCCTTATCTAATGAATAAATGTCTTTTAATTTCATTGTGATATTATATTATCATATTTATATGATTAACATTATTCTTTATCATCCTGAAATTCCCGCTAACACTGGTAACATCCTTCGTACGGCGATGGCCACGAACTCAATTGTCCATATTATTGGACCAATTCCTTTTGATATCAGTGACAAAGCTTTGCAACGAGCTGGGATGGACTATATCAAGGAAGCTAAGTTTATTTATTATGATTCATATGAAGATTTTGTTCATAAAATTGGCAATGTCAGAATCTTTTATGTCACCAAGTATGGAATAAATGTATATTCAAATGTGGATTTTTCTGATCAAAGTGAAGATGTCTATGTCATGTTTGGCAGAGAATCAACCGGAATTGATAAAGCTATCCTTCACGAACATCGTGAAGATACATTGAGAATCCCAATGCTTTCAACTGCTCGCAGTTTGAATCTTTCGAACTCAGTTGCGATTGTTGTCTATGATATTCTTCGTCAAAAAAAGTTTCCATCACTGGCAACCTTTGACATGATTAAAAAATATACAATTTAATTTACCTTTTCAGCTTTGAGAAATGCATCTTTTGTTTCTTTAGAAACATTATTCAGTTTTATTATCTTATAGTTCTTTAAAATAGCTTCACCAAGAACATGTCCTCGACGGACATTTTTCTTTGTCGCCACGATGACTTCGCCACTAGTAACATGAGAACAAATAAGAGAAATTTCACAGGCGAAAGTAAGTTCGGCGTCGGTTGGTTTTTTGTTGCAAATAACAAGGTGGGCTCCTGATTTATCTTTAATGTGAAGCCAAGTATATTCTCGATCTAGTTTCATTACAAAAGAAAGATAATCATTTTGAGAAGCGTTGCGACCAAAATAAATAATCGTGCCGTTTAAATTAAGTTTGTATGGTTTGTTAAAAGCGGTGGCTTTAACTTCCTTTTTCTTTTTAATCATACCGACTTCTTGCATCAATTTATCGGCCGATTTTTCATCAGCATTAGCAAAACGAGTTAACAAACTTTCATATAACTCAATTTCTTTATTTGCGTTAGCGATATTTGATTCACTTCTGGCGATTGTTTCTTTAGCTTTTTTACTTCGTTTATAAAATGCTTCAACATTCTCAATGATTGTTTTGCTAGGATCTAACTTAATTGTTCTTCCATTAATTTGTGCTGACTCAAGACGACTTTTTAAGTTCAATCCTAGACAAAGGATTTCATCGGCGGTTGAGGCGTAATTAATGTTATTTTGAGCGAGTTTAATATCATCTTCAATCGCCATAATTTTACGTTTACTTTGTTTGATTTTTCCATTGATAAAATTGAGAAAAACCTTATATCTTTCTTTACGTCTATTTTCAATTTCTTCTCTTAGAAGATTGTCAATTAATGCTTCACTAAATTGCTCGCCAGAATCGGTCAAACCTGTTTGCTTTGGACTCGTATAGGTATCACCAAATTTCAATTCTCGATTTTTGCTTTGATAATAGGCTTCAATAACTGTTTTGTTTTTGTCACAAAGAATGAGATTTGGATGCATTGGAATAAGCTCAATATAAAGCAATAAATCTCCCTCTTCTATTTCATCAATAACGTGAAGTGAAAGACAAACGATGTTGTCATCGTGGGCTAGGCTAATGCAATTGATGATTGATTTGCGAATCTTCTTTCTAAGCCTAAGGAAAAACTGGTTTTCCATGCTTGAAAAGAATGGTTGTTCTTCTTTTTTAAATACACAAGGTGAGACGTGATTTAAGGAAATGATTAGTGAACCAATTTCCCCATCAAATGGAAACATAAAACATTTATTGTTTAAAAGAATAGGTGAATTCAAGATTTTACCTGATAATTGTCTATTCAATGAGTTGATATATTTCTCGTATGAATCATGTGATATTCGCATGCCAATATTATAAGTTTTTATACCAATTCATTCAATGAAGAATGGAATAGAACAGAGTTCGCTCTCTTCAATTGAAATATTCTATATATTTTAATATAATTAAAAGCATGAAACGTGGATTATTAATTATTATGTCCGGTCCAAGTGGTGTTGGAAAAGGCACCGTTAGACTCGAACTTGTCAAAGACAAAACTTTAAACCTTTTCTATTCAGTGTCGATGACTACGAGAAAACCAAGACCTGGCGAAGTCGATGGTTCTGACTATTATTTTGTTAGTCAGGATGAATTCAACCGACAAATTGAAGATGGCAATTTACTTGAATGGGCTGAATTTGTTGGTAACAAATATGGCACCCCAAAAGACAAAGTTGAAAACAAAAGAGATGAAGGCGTTAATGTACTTCTTGAAATTGAAGTCAACGGAACATCACAAGTTCTCAATAAACTAAAAGGAGATCTTAATGTTGTCTCTATTTTCTTAGCACCACCTTCAATTGAAGAACTTGAAAAAAGAATTCGTGGTCGCTCCACTGAAGCGGATGAGGTGATCCAAAAACGTTTAGCTCGTTCAGAAGCTGAACTTAAATTAAAAAGCCAATACGAATATGTTGTTGTCAACGATAATATAAAACGTTGTGTAAACGAGGTAAAACAAATCATTCATTCTAGAATGAATCGCAAATAAAATCGGAGGGCATTATGAGAATAATTGAGGTGTTAATTGAACGCAAAGCTCAATCTCTTAATCGCCCTTTTTCTTATGTTTATTTTGGTAATAAAGATGTCAATATTGGCTACCGTGTTTTAGTGCCTTTTGGCATTCAAAAGCTAGTTGGTTTTGTCATAAGCGTTGAAACTAGTGAAAAAAGTGTGGAAGAACTTGAAAAAGAAAAAGGCTTTCATTTTAATGAAATAATTGATGTTATTGATGAAAAACCTTTGCTTAATGACGAACTCATGAGCCTTGCTAAAGAAGTGAGTGATTATTATCTTGCTCCTTTGATTAGCGTGCTACAAACGATGCTTCCTACGTCTTTAAAACCTGCAAAATCATCTCTTAAAGGACCAAAGATTGCATATGACACTTATGTGCATTTAGATAGTGAATCTGAAGAAGGTTTAACTCCAAAGCAAATTGAGTTGCTGCGACTTCTTAAAAATAGCGGCGACATTCTTAAACGCGATTGCAAGAGTGCATCCGCCTTAAATGGCCTATTAAGAAAAGAACGTGTTTCTTTGAAACAAGTTGAGAAAAACCGCCTTGATATTCCTGAATATAAAAAAGAGAAAGTAAGGCTATTAACACAAGATCAAAAAGATGTGGTTAAATCAATCATTGAAACGGACAAAATGGTATCGCTTATTCAAGGTGTCACCGGTTCAGGAAAAACTGAAGTTTATCTTACTTTGTCGGAACATTATTTAAAGCAAGGCAAAAACATTTTGATGTTGGTGCCTGAGATTTCTCTAACTCCAGTCATGGTGGAATATTTTCAAAGACGATTCAAAGGCAAAGTTGCCATTTTACATAGCGAACTCACCTCGGCGGAGAAATATGACGAATATCGTCGCATTTCTCGTGGCGAATGTAATGTGGTGGTAGGTGCAAGAAGCGCTATCTTTGCACCGCTAGATAACATTGGATTAATCATTCTTGATGAGGAGCATGTTGAATCATATAAACAAGACAATTTGCCTTGTTACCACGCTCGAGAAGTGGCGATTATGCGAGCCAAGCATTTCGATGCCAAGGTTGTGCTTGGAAGCGCGACACCTTCTTTAGAGAGCAAAGCTCGCGGAGTCAAAGGAGTCTACAACATGGTTTATTTGAACAATCGAATTAATCAGAAGCAACTGCCTTTAACCAAGATTGTCGACTTATCGAAACCATTCAATTTAACTCGTGAATCATATATGTTTTCAAAGCAATTAATTGACGATTTGAAGTCAGTTTTAGATAAAAAAGAACAAGCTGTTCTATTAATAAATAGAAGAGGCTACTCTGGATATATTACTTGTCGCAGTTGTGGTCATATTATGATGTGTCCAAATTGTGGCATCGCTTTAACATATCATCGTGAAGATAATATGCTCAAATGCCATCACTGTGGTCATGTTGAATTAATGCAAGATTCTTGCCCTGAATGCGGCTCAAAATACTTATCTAAAAATGGTTTTGGGACAGAGAAGATTGTCGATGAAGTTAAGAAACTATTTCCAATTGCCAGAGTAGCACGCCTTGATAGCGATGTCGGTGAAGTCAGAAATAACATCGCTAAAACATTAGAATCGTTCGCTAACCAAGAAGCTGATATCTTAGTTGGCACCCAAATGATTGCTAAAGGTCATGATTTCCCGAATGTCACCCTTGTTGGCGTTGTTTTAGCAGATATCGGTTTATCTCTTCCTTCTTTCCGTTCCACTGAACGAGCGTTCGAACTCATCACTCAAGCTGTTGGTCGAAGCGGGAGAAGCAAGAAAACAGGCACTGCCATTATTCAAACCTACAACCCATTTCATTACGCCATCCAGTTAGCGTCCAAACAAGATTATGAAGGTTTCTTTAAGAAAGAGATGCAAATTCGTAAGATTCAGCAATATCCTCCCTACACATATTTAACTAGTCTAGAAATAAGCGGTAAAAGTGAAGAACTTGTTATCGCAACAATTCAAAGAATTGCTCAAGATTTAATTGATCAAAATTATGAAAATGTGGTGGTTTTAGGACCGGTTAGTCCCTATATTGCTGTCGAAAATGGCAACTATCGTCGTCTTATATTAGTAAAATATAAAAATAGTGATAAAATTAAGCCATATCTTGAAGAGACTCTTGCATTATTGAAGAAGAAGAGTCAGATCAACATTAAGATTGATGTTGACCCATATAATTTCTAGGAGAATTACTATGATTACAATTTACATTAATGGATTAGACCAATATACAGTAGGGCATTATTCCAAAGAACATACTGAAAATTTGGCGAACCTTTTTGAAACCAAAACTGACGATATTTCTTTTGTTGCCCCACAATCTTTTGTTCTCCATGAAGGTGTTGAACAAACCTCTTGGAACGCGATTATTATCGTGCACGCTCCAAAACAATATGAAGTATTCGAAGCGAAGATTGCTAAGTACCTTTTAGGCACTTTATCCGAATTTTCCATTAATCTTTCAGTTAGATTTGTTTATTTTGAGAAGAAAAACTTCTATGAACATATAAATTCTGATTACCCGCGCTTCTTAAGAGACGACAATCTTGTCAATGTCGCCGAAGATGAAGAAGATGACGATGGTGAAGATGAAGAACAACCGGAGCTATA
>CAZLUI010000007.1:13289-28141 GCA_964562705.1 uncultured Staphylococcaceae bacterium | reverse complement strand
TTATGGGTGCCGTTTCTATAGAAGCCGGTCACAATATGACCATGAGGATCTCTGCCAATTGGGATTTGAATCTTATTGCGATAATTATATGGATTATCCATGCCGATACATGGCAAAACTTTCACTTCTTGTTTTAAGTGTCTTTTATACGCTTCTTTTACTTTCTTGGTTTTGAATTCAAGTTGGCTTGGGTAGTCAAGTTGTTGGAATTGACAACCACCACAGGCGGTACAAACCCCACAACGAGGTTGGATACGATGTTCACTCTTAGAAACAAGACGAACCATCTTGCCAAAGAAAGAACCTGCTCTTCTATATTGAATTTGAATCATGGCTTCTTCATTAGGAAAAAGGCCATCCACAAAACACACTCCATAAAGAGTCTTAACTACACCCTTTCCTTCGAAAGAGATATCACTGCATTTACCAGTAAAAGGTTTATTGTCATTCATGGCAATAATTATAACATCATAAATATATTTTGTATTTAGCAACTAAAAGGTAACAGCTGAAGAAAGTGAACCGGTATTCGTGTGATTATTGGTGACATTATATAAGTCACAGTTGATGGATGATAAACCTCTTAGGTAGTCTCTAGTAATCAAGCGATAGTTATAAATGCTTTCGCCAGTTTTGGTCAATGCGACTGGTTCTTCAGAGCCAGAAGCAAAAGCAGTTGGGAAGTAATTGTAATGACGGTCTTTGTCTTGATGATATAAAAGGTAGTCTAAGGTCGCAACGGTGTACATTTGGCTAGAAACAAACGCTGAGGGATTAACGCGATAGATTGCATTATATTTGGCTTCACTAATAATATCTTTTCCGCTGACTTTAGCGACATAAACCACGTTATCAAATGGAATAGCAGAGAATAATTCGCTATACGTGATTGAACCAGCACCTAAGGTTGATCTTCCAGAATTGCACATAGCAATGTCAATCGAAATGTTTTGACTTTCACAATATGAAGCAATAGCGTAGCTGACCAATCGAGGAACACCAACATTGTAGGCTAAATCATCAGAGGTACTGCCTAAGTTTTCATTAGCCACACTAGTGAGAGCGTTATTGGCGTCATCAATTAACTTTTGAACTTTGGAGTTGATAGGCCAAGATGCATTAACTTGATTGTTGGCAGAAGAAAGCGCGGACACTGTCCCAGTTGCTCCAACCGCAAAATTGATTTGAGAAACATATTGACCATTGCCACCACCTTGGATAAAGGTAAGACCATTGCAATCATATATATATTCTTGGTGGGAGTGAGCAGTGAAGACTGCATCAACATAATTTTCAAAATCAGCAGTACCAGTAATACCATTAACATAATTGCCAGAATAAGAACAATTAGAGGTGCCAATTAAACCATCAGCATCAGAGTGAATGGAAACAATAACAGCATCGCATCCTTCCTCACTTTTTAGTTTAGTGGCATATTCTTTGACAATAGGAGCTGGATCTTTGAAACCAATTGTTTGGACATATTGAGATGAAATGGAAGTGATTTGGTTTGAACCAATGCAACCAATGATTCCAACTTTCAGACCATTCTCCAATGTTTTGATGACATATGGTTCTGCTAATTCACTAGCATAATCGCCAAAGGTCTTACTTGCTGCGTCCCAATGGAAAATATTAGCACCTAAATATTTAAAAGGCGTACCTTCATATTCACCACGAACATCCGCGCATACACTCTTAGTTCTTTGGAGGTTTGTTAATCCCCAGTCAAAGTCATGGTTACCTAATGTAAAGGCATCAAAGCCAGATAATCTCATGCTCTTGCCAAGTAATGCACCATAGTTGGTGTTACTAGTAATTGAACCTTGATAGGTATCACCAGAACTGATGATGATTGTATTGCCATCATCATTAGCATTTAAATAACCAGCAACATATTTCATTTGATGAGTTGCCCCGTGGAAGTCATTGATAGCGTATACTTTGAAGTTTTTAACTTCCGATGTGAGCATTGGAATGGTAGCTTCTTCCATACGATAATGGCAAGCAGTACATTCTTTATGTTTAGAACCTGCAGTTGTGGTCGTTGGTGCAGTATCGATAATCCAATCTCCAGCGGAGTGATTGTATTCATCAATTTTGTTGTGATTAGCGTCATAACGCCAATGCTTGGTTTCGTCATGTTCCCATTCGGCTGTTTCACCAGTGTCAGGAATGCTGGTATCAGTTGAGGTGTCATTGCCACCACTATCGGTTGTGGAAGTATTTGAACTATCAGTGGTTGATGTATCAGTGGATGTAGGTCCAATAGGAGTAATAAAAGAGCATGATGATAGAAGAAGTCCTCCCAGCATTGCTCCGATTAATGCGAATGGTTTTATATGTTTCATAATGTCCCTTTCTAACAAGGAAACTTGTTGGAAGCAGGTGAGACTAAGAGTAGTTCTCATCTATTAGAGAAATATATCTCTAACTCTTATTTTTATCTTAAACTGCATCGACTATTTATACAATAAACGATTTTTCTTAGTTCGAATATGACGAAGCAATGAAAAACCAAGACACTATATTAACAATATTAATATCTTGGTTATTGGCTAACGCTAATTAAAATTAATCTTTTAATGAAGTAATTGGTACAACATAAACTCCATCAGGTCGCAAATAAGCCGCATTTGATAAACCGCAAATGACACATAGCGATTTTGCTGGTTTGCCACCAGTCTTTTTAATCTCATTATTAATTTTGATTAAATTCTTTGCAGCCTCATCTATTTTGTTTGCCCCTAATTTGATTTCAATAGCACACCACTCGCCATCCGCCATTTCAATAACGCAATCAATTTTATTGCTTCGATAATCTTGATAGTGATATAAGTTTGCATTAAAAGAATCAACGTAGGTTAAAAGGTCTCGTTCAACAAGTGATTCAAACAAGAAACCAAGCATTTCTAAGTCACCAATTAATTTGTCTTTAGTTAAAGATAAGATAGCGGAAGGCAATGAAGGATCAACAAAATGTCTTTTTTCGTTTTGTTTGACTCTTAAAGAAGAGCGAATTTTAGGTGAAAAGGGGGGAATATTTTCCAATAAATATAGACTGTTAAATAAATTTAAATAATCTCTAATTGTATCAATGCTTACATCATTAAAATCTGTTCCGTTAATATCTTTATGCAACGTTGTGTTAGTCGCAGTAGTGGCCTCGTTTCGTGACAGCAATTTAAATAATAACTCTACTTTGTGTTTATCTCTTTTTACATTATCAGTTTTAAATATATCCTCGTTAATTACTGATTTTATGTATTCTCGAGAAACTAACGTACCATGCTCAATGTCAAGATTTGCAGCAGATGGCCAACCACCAACTAGAATGTATTCAATGATTTTATCTAATTCTACTTCACCGGTTAAGTAGTTTTTTGTATTTCCATTGCAAATATCATCCAAAAAGACAACTTATTATTCAAATTCACTAACTTCATCAAAAGTGGGAATAGAAGGTGCGGCGCCCTTCTTGGTGGTGCTTAATGCCGCAGCCTTAGAAGCAAACACCATCGCATTGCCAAAATCCATTCCTTGAGCTAACCCACTAGTGAGGTAACCAATGTAGGTATCCCCTGCTGCCACCGTATCAATCGAATTGACTTTAAATGCCTGGACAGCAAATCGTTCTTGTTTACTAGCGTATACTGAGCCATTCTCGCCTAATGTGACGATGATATTTTTTAATCCAAGATTAAGGAGATATTTTACGCCTTCTTCTAAGGAGCGTTTTTGGGTTAGAGCTAAAAGTTCACCTTCATTAGGGACAAAACAATAAATATAAGGAATCAATTCTTTGTTAATTTCCTTAGCAGGAGCGGGATTATAAATAATCTTGTGGCTCTTACCATATTTACGGATAATATGTTCATTCATCGCTGGATTAATTTCATTTTGAAGGACAATATATTCTGAAGCTTCAATATCTTTTTGATGTTTCTCTAAAAGAGATACATCATTCACGTTGTTAGCTCCTGAGATAACCACAATTTCATTCTCAGATTTATCGTTAACAAAAATGAAGGCATTGCCGCTATTGAGATTATCAACTTCTTCAATCTTAGCGTTGATTTCGTATTGTTTAATTTCTTTTTTGATTTGTTTTCCAATATCATCTTTGCCAACAAAACAAAGGAAAGAACAATCTTCACCCGATCGAACAATGGCGATGGCTTGGTTTACACCTTTGCCACCTAAATTAGCAATTTTTGATTTGCCTATTAAAGTCTCACCAACACGTGGAAAAGAATCAACGTAGATAGTGTTATCAATATTAACTGAACCTATAACAATAATTTTGCTCATTGTGTGCTCCAATAACTATGTTAAATATATTATAGCATTATCGAAAGCCAAAAAGAAAACTGCCACTTGGCAGTTAACTTTCCTATTCGACAGCGATTAGATATTTGTAGACGTTTTGGCCACCATCAATCGCACCGATCTCGAGGTTAGGATATTTAGCTTCAATAGCTTGAACATTCTTAATTTTTTCTTCTTCAGTTATTCCGTCGCCATAGATGAGAGTTAAAACTTCTTTATCTTCGATATCTGGTATCTTTTTTAATAAATCAACGACGATTTTATTCTTAAATGAACTTGAGATAGCCATCTTACCATCCACAATGCCAATATGATCGCCTTTATGAATGGTGACACCCTGGACTTTGGTGGATCTAATAGCCACAGTAATCTCAGCGGAAACAACATGGCGAATAGCTTCGTTGAAGTTGCCAAGAATGAGAGTCAAATCATCGCTTGATAAATCAAGCATTGTTAATGCGCTATAGCATTGGGGAATGGAAACACAGTTGACGACAACCACATTTGCCCCCTTGTATAATTTGCTAGCTTGTTGAGCAGCCATAACAATGTTCTTATTATTTGGGAAGACAATGATGTTATCGGCGTTTATCTTTTTGAATGCTTTGATGAAGTCTTCGGTGGAAGGATTCATGGTTTGGTTGCCACTGACAATATAGTCGACACCAAATGCTTTAAATTGATCGGAAATACCTTTGCCTTGGGCTACTGCCACAATCGCATATTTCTTATGTTTCATTTGTAGCTCAGAGTCTTTTTCCTCTTCGCTTATTACTTCGTTATGTTGAAGGGCCATATTCTCTACTTTGATTGTAAGAAACTCACCATAATCTCTCATCTTGTGTAGTACAAGACCAGGTTCTTTGGTGTGAACATGAACTTTAACAACATCTTCATCTTTTAAAGCGACGATAGAATCGCCTTTGATATCTTCTTCATTTAAGTAATCAATAATTGTTTGAACATTGAAGTTGACAACATTAACTTTAGAGTTTTGAAGACGGAGAATAAATTCTGTGCAATAACCAAATTTAAGAACATCATCACTGGTAAACGCTGAACAATCAACTGTGTCAATTTGTTCACTCGCGCGAACGCTAGAAAGTTCTTGTTCAATCTTTTCACCATCAAGGTATTTCACGATACCTTTAACGATGTAGACGTAACCGCAGCCACCAGAATCAATAACATCTGCTTCTTTTAAAACAGGAAGTAGTTCTTTGGTATGTTTTAATGTGACTAAAGCTTGCTTTAGATGAGCTTCAAAAAATTCATTGATTGTGGAATTCTCATCAATTTGTTTGCAAGCCACTTCTGTAGCTTCACGGAAAACAGTAAGAATTGTTCCTTCAACTGGAGTCACCACCGCCCCGTAAGCTTGTTTAACGCCAATTTTAAAGGCCTCACCAAGTTCCACCGCATTAACGCTTTCCTTCTCTGAGAGGCCTTTGCAGATACCTCTAAAGATTTGTGAAAGGATAACACCAGAGTTTCCTCTGGCGGACATAAGCATACCGCGTGATAATTCTTTGCCAACTAATCCGATGGATAGCTCTTTACAATCTTTAATTGCTTGGGTGCCGCCTTCAATAGTGCGGCTCATGTTTGTTCCCGTATCACCATCCGGGACAGGGAAAACATTTAATTCATCAACTTCTTGATAATTAGCACGTAGATTTTTGGCACCATTTTCTATTAAGGCAGCAAATTGCTCACCATTTAGTTTTTTTAGTACCATATTATTCTTGTTCGCCGGAAATCATTACTTCCTTGCCATAGAAATAAATCGCGAGAGTACCTGGCCCTGCAGTTGCACCAATAATTGGACCAAGAGTCATAACTTTAATCTCTTTAAATGGAACTGATTCTTTAATCTTGCTAACCATCAAATCAACATCTTCTTGTTTAGCATCAGCATGCAAAACATAACAAATTTGACTCTCTGGGTTAACAACAGCTTCATGTATCATTTCAACGCAGCGAAGAATAGATCCTCGACGGCCTTTCGCTTTTTCAATAGCGTGGTTTTGTCCCGCTCTATCAGAGATAAGAATTGGTTTTACACCAAAAATGTTACCAAAGAATGCTTTTGCGGCTTTCACCCGACCAGCACGTCTTAAACAATCAAGGGATTCAACAACTGCAACTTGGTTATAACATAGTTTTGTTTTTTCAAGTTCAGCAGCAATTTCTTCCATTGATTTGCCCTCATCACGCATATCGGCAGCGCGGAGAAGCATGGATCCTTGTCCCATACAGGAGATTAAGGAATCAATAATAATTAATTTTCTTTCTGGATATTCTTTGGAATATTTATCATTCCAAAGTCGTTGAGCAAGTTTTAAGGAAGCAGATAAACCAGAAGAGCAAGCGACATATAGAATGTCTTCACCAGCAGCTAAGTGGTGTCTAAAAACTTTATCAAATTCTTGTTCAGTAACTTGGGAAGTAATAATACGAATGCCATCACGTAGAATGTTATAGTATTCTTTAGGTCCGACGATTTTCCAATCAAGATCAGCGGGAATTTCATGGAATTTCTTTTCTTTGTCAGTCCAAGAGACCAACATTTGAGCGTAATCGATGTTTCGCTCTTTTCTCATCTCTGTAGTTAAGTCACATGTTGAGTCACCAATAATTGCAAATTTATTCATTTAAATATTCCTTTCAAATGTGCAAAACAAATATACCCACGCATGAAAAATAATACAATAGTCATAATTTAGCATTTGCCTATTAATAGACATTTTTGATAAAATGCTTATTAGTAAGTTATGAAACAAGATTTACGAATTACTAAAACCGAGATTGCAATTGAACAAGCTTTCCTTGAGTTAATTGAGGAACGAGGCTTTAGTAATGTTCACATAGTTGACATCGCTAAAAGAGCAAATGTCAATCGCAATACTGTCTATCTAAGATATGGAACAAAGGAAGAGATAATTTCGGCTATTCTAAAGAAAACCTATAAAAAACAAATGTCATCCTTGCCAATATCCGAGATAATAAAAACCAAAAGAAACAGACGAAGTATTGAGAAGATTTTAGAAACTATCTTTACTGTTTTATATGATGAAATAGAGTTATACCGAATTGTTTTGACAGACACAAATTTGAGCGGATATGTAGATAACGCATTAGCAGAAGCAAGAAAAAGCGTCTTAATGAATTTAGAGGACACAACTAAAAATAGAATCGTTGTTGAATGTTTAGTTCAAAGCGTTTTTGGTGTCATTCGTAACTGGATTATTTACGATACTGGGACGATTGAGGAGAATATTAACGTGTTAGCGCGCATAATATCTTCAAATATGAAGTTAATTTCGCTAAGATAGAAGCATCATGATTACTGAGAACAAAATAATTAAAATACGCGAAATAATAATTGCCTTGATTATCGGCCTAACTATGCTAGTTCTAGGTATTTGTTTTGATTTCCAAATTTCCAGTAAGGTCTATGATCCAATAGATACAAACGCATTCGGAATAATCATGTCAGGAATTGCTGAACTCCCCGTTTGTTTTGCCTTATGCTTTGGTGGCATTTCCTTAATTGTCGCAAGAATAAAAGACAAGAAATGGAAAGAAATTCTCTGTTGGATTTTTGGCATTATTGCCATAGGAGTTGGATTATATTTTGTTTATGACACTTGGATGGATATAACTAAATTTGATAAAACCGTGATATTTAACATTAATACACCTAGGTTCAATCCTTTAATCTTGATATTAGGAATAATATTTACGTTGATATTTGGCACAACCATCATTGTCTATGTCATTTTAAAAAGAAAAAAATACGATTTGAATAAGCTATTTAGTATCGGACTTCATTTTCTTATTATCTCTGCTCTAGTAGCGTTATTTGCAACACTTGGTAAATACCTTTGGAGTAGGCCTCGACCAAACTATATATTTACACAAGAAGACCCAAGCAGTTTATTCCATGGCGTGTGGAATCTAGATCCTTTTAAAGTGTTGTCTCAAAGTCATTCAGACAGCTTTAAATCATTTCCAAGTGGGCACTCCACCTATGCCTGTTTAGCAATGTTTGTTCTACCATATCTAACTCTGTTATCAGATAAAACAAAGAATGACAGAAAACTGCAAATCATCCTTTTCTACATCGGATTAGGGTGGGGTTTAATTTGTTGTTTCTCACGCATTTTAGCAGGATGCCACTTTTTAAGTGATACCGCTGGCGGATTACTAATCAGTCTCATCGTTTGTAGCGTTGCTTCATCATTTATGTTTAAACAACCAACAGCAGATAAAGACGACATTCAAAAGAAAAAGAAACGAACGATTTCAAATGTTGTCTTTCTTCTTCTATTATCCGTTTTTGTTGTCATCCTTTTATTCTCCATTGGAGATATTCAAGCCATCATTGATCAATTCAACGCGATTAAAAACGGCAATAACTATATTTGGCTATTAATCGCAATTGCTCTAGTGTTAGTTTATTTTATCCTTTGGCCGTTATCGCAATGCATATACGCTAAGGCGTTAAAGACAAATGCTACCTTTTTTGATTCTTATCTAATTGGCAACTCTGAGCACTTTTATAATGGTATTACCCCTTTTTCAACGGGTGGGCAGCCATTCCAAATATATTCCTACACTAAAAGAAAAGTGACGACTGCTAATGCTACAGGAATTGTTTTAGCTAGTTTTGTAACATTTATGTTAGTTACCAATCTGTTCGCAATTGTATCACTATTCTTCTGGCCAAGTCTCTATAGTGGCTTTGAAGCTCTTAATAAAACCTATCTAATTTGGATTGCCTTGATTGGCTTTGTCATCAACTTCTCCGTACTTATCTTCATGTTTGCTCTTGGCACCAGCAGGAAATTACGGGAATTTCTATCTAGCATCATCAAAAAGATTGCTGGAGCTCAATTATTTCATAACGAAAAACATAAACTGATGCTGAAGTTTGGAACATTTCTCGAAAAACAAGTGCCAGTATTTGAAACATACTGCACCAACGCACAAGTGGCATTCAAACAAGTTTGGACCCATAAACTCGCCAGCGTCTTTGCTGTTTTAATCAAAATAGTGGATATGTTTTGTTATTACGCTATCCCGTTCTTCTTATTAAAGGCTACCGGGATTGAACTTGCTTATGATCAGTTAATGCTGATAACATTTGCCACCTCGTTTGCTATAACGGCTGTTGTTTGGATGCCAACTCCAGGAGGAGTCGGCGGCATCGAATTAGCATTCATGATGGTCATTGCTGCCGCCTTGCATCAATCAGGGGATGTTTCAGGCGTTGTTCTATTATGGAGATTGTTGACCTTCTACTTACTAATTCTTCTTAGCTTTGCTACTAACTCAGTCTTTGAAGCTATCTCTTCTCATAAGATGAAGAAAGAAGAACAAGAGAATGTTTAATATCATGTACGCCGGAGACAGGCTTACTCTCCGAGGCATCTATTTATCAATCAGAAGTATCGTGGAACACAATGCTTTTCCAATTCATTTTAGTATCCTAACAATGGCTATTGAAGACAAAGGCGAAAAAGGACGTGCTATCAAGGAAGAAGACCGTCTCTTCCTTGAAAAGACTATCCAACAATTTAATAAGGACAGCGTTGTCACCCTTCATGATTTTAGCAAGCGTTACCAAGACACATTGCAACAAACTAGAAACCATAAATGCAAATTCTCGCCTTACTGCATGCTTCGCTTGTTTAGTGAATCCATCATTCCTGATGAAAACATATTATATTTGGACGCCGATACGCTGATTATAGGTTCGTTATTAGAATTCAACAAAATAGATATCAGCCAAGTTGAATTAGCAGCCTGCCCAGACTATCTCGCCCAATGGTGGGTACGTCCTGGTTATTTCAACTCAGGAGTACTTTGGATTAATGGAATTAACATAAAGAAGACTCACTTATTTGAAAGAAGCCTCAAGTTGTTAACAGAAAAAACATATAACTTTGCCGACCAAACCGCATTAAATAATCTAATTGAATCGTTTGTCTATCTTCCAAGAAAATTCAATGAGCAAAGGCCAATTAAAAAAGATTCAATTGTCTGTCACTTCTGCAATCGTGTTCTCAGATTTTGGAGTCCAATTCGTCCTTGGGATATTCGCCTAATGCGAGAAGTATACAAAATCAAAGAATTCGATAACGTTTATAAAGATTATTTAGAAAAATTCCCATTTAAAGAAACAGGAATTCCAAAACCAGATTATAAACTTTAATTTGAGAAGGCCTCAAGGCCTTTTTCAATAATGTCCCAATATTTTTCAACATTGATATCGATTGCGACATAAGCATTTTCTTTTTGATGGAGATAACCAAATTGATCACAGTTTGTTCTGCCATAAGATGGGCCACCACTCACATCAATAACAACATTCATCTTTTTCAAGGCGATTACAGTAGGATCGACAAGATACACAATCGTTGCTGGGTCATGCAGTGGTGCGCCTTCAAAGCCAAATATTTTCTTTTGATTTGAATTGAAAGTTTTCATCAAAGCATAGAACAAATCGGAAACGTGATTGCCTATTTTATTCATTCGTTCAAGAACTTTGGGGTAAAGAAGTACTCGTCTAGTGACATCAAGTCCCATCATTTTAACCACTAAACCAGAATTGAACACTACTTCAGCAGCTTCAGGATCACATAAAATGTTAAATTCTGCGGCTGGAGAGACATTACCATAACCAATTGAACCACCCATAAGTACAATTTCATCAATATGAGATTTAACTTCAGGATGATTAATCAGAAGCAACGCAATATTGGTTAACGGACCAGTTGGCACAAGGGTGACTTTATCATTTTCCAATAGAATATCTTTCATAAGAGTAACAGCATCACGCTTATCAAATTGACGGTCATATTTTGGAAAGATAAATCCATCAAGACCACTTTCGCCATGGATAGCGGCGCAGGTCATAGGAGTCCGTTTTAAAGGATGGTTTGCACCAAGAGCTACAGGAACACTTAAATGAAGGTATTCCGCCAAATTAAGGGCGTTTCTGCCGGTTTTTTCAAGAGTTTGGTTGCCAGCTTCAACAGTTAAGGCTAACAAATCTAGGTTTGGGGCAACAGCCGCTACCATAATTGCAACTGCGTCATCATGTCCCGGATCACAATCAATAATAATTTTTCGTTTTTGCATATTATCATTATACTAAAACTTCGCTCAATGCTAAAATTGATTTATGAATAAACCAAATTATAAAAATTGCATTACCAATTTATCAAACAGTATCTTAAAACATTACGGGGTTAAACCGTTTCATGATTCAATTAAAGAAATAGATGATTTATTGGCTAACAAAAAGAAAGTCATCGTTTTTCTTTTCGACGGAATGGGAAAAGTAGTGTTAGAAAAAGATTTACCTGAAGATTCTTTCTTTAGGCAACATATTATTCACAATATCAAATCCACTCTGCCTCCAACAACAGTTGCCTCCACCACTTCATTTCTAAGTGGAAAGTTTCCAATTGAAACGGGCTGGTTGGGTTGGACTTTATATTTCCATGATATCGACAAATTCGTAAATGTTTTCCCAAACGTTGATGACGTAACAGGTGAATCAATCGGCGAAGTTAACAAAATGCAAGCTGAACATCCTTATAAAACAATTGCCGAACTAATTAACGAAAACAAAAACAAAGAAGTAGCGAAACTTATTTTTGGTTACCCGGTTAATAAAGACAATAAAAAAACAAAACATCTTAGATCGTTTGTGAAATATTCTTATGAGCAGGCAGATAGCAAAGAAGAGTCATTTACTTATGCATATTGGGTAAATCCTGATAGTTTGATGCATCATTATGGAGTGACACATAAAAAAGTAAAAAAATGTATCAACAAAATTCAAAAGTACATTAAAAAATATAGTCAAAAGCACCCGAATGTTGCAACCCTTGTCATTGCTGACCATGGGATGAAAGATGTTACTTGGGAAAACTTAAAAATGCACCCAGATTTATTAGAAACTTTGATTAGACCGATGAGCATTGAAAAACGCTGTGCGAACTTCTATGTTAAGCCAGGTATGGAAAAAAGATTCGAAGGTTTGTTTAAAGCTTATTATGGTCAACATTATGAATTATTTACGATGGAAAATGCTTTAAAAGAAAACTTGTTTGGGGAAACAAAAGTAGATGACAAAATCAAACCATTTTTAGGCAACTATCTAGCAGTTGCAACTGACGAAGTGTCAATTGAATTTCCAAAAGACAAAAAAGGCAAGAAAGTGCCGTTTGTTGGTCACCACGCCGGATCTACTTTAGACGAACTAGATATTTCCGTAATTGGACTAAATATAAAATAAAAGTATACCTTTGGTATACTTTTAATAAAGATAGTTTGTTTATTTGCTTTTAATATTTGACCAATATTCTTTGGTGATTTTTTCATTCTTGTTATCTTGAGATTTGTAGTAGACTTTATCCTTCAAATCATCCGGTAAATATTGCTGTTTTACATAATGATTTTTATAGTCATGAGGATATTTATAATTCTGTCCTTTTACCTTAGCGTCTTTGCCATCAAAATGAGTGTTTTGAAGTTGACGAGGAACACTGTTTCCTTTTCCGGCGTTAATGTCATTTAAAGCATCGGTGTAAGCAAGATATGACGAGTTAGATTTAGGTGCATTAGCAATTAAAATTGCAGCATTAGATAAAGGCAATCTGGCTTCAGGCATACCAAGTTGTAAAGCCGAATCAACACACGCTTTAACAATAGGAATTAATTGGGGATAGGCTAAACCAACATCTTCATTTACAGAGCACAAGAGTCGTCTTGAAGCAGCAATGATATCTCCACATTCAAGCAGCTTTGCTAAATAGAATATTGCAGCATCAGGATCGCTACCGCGCAGTGACTTCATAAATGCTGATAAATTATCAAAGTGGTGATCCTCACTTCGATCATATGAAACATTTGCTTTTATTGTTAATTCATCGACAAGTTTTTTATCGATATTTTTATCATTTCCAAGGGCTTTTGCAATGAAATCAAGATTATTGATAGCTTTTCGCATGTCTCCATTAGCAGAAGTTGCAAGAGTTTCACAAGCATCTTCATCAATTGTTATTTCTATTTTTTTACACGCTTTAAACAAGCCATCTTTGATATCATCTATTGAAATTGATTTGAATTCAAAAACAGTGCATCGGGATAAAAGAGCGGGATAAATATAAAAGAATGGATTCTCAGTTGTTGAAGCAATTAAAGTGATGTCGCCACTTTCAACAAATTCTAACAAAGACTGTTGTTGTTTCTTGTTCAAATATTGGATTTCATCTAGATAAAGAAGAATTCCGTTTTGAGAAAACACATTGTTAACTTCTGAAATTATCTTTTTGATATCTTCCGTCGAAGCAGTCGTCCCATTCAGTTTGAACAAAGACATATTCGTGGATTTGGCAATTATATTTGCCATCGTTGTCTTGCCCACTCCTGGTGGACCATAAAAAATCATGTTTGACACATGGCCAGACTCAATGACTTTTCGAAACACCATGTCTTTGCCAAGAAGGTGTTTTTGACCGACTACTTCTTCTAAAGAAGAAGGTCTTAAGATATCCGCTAATGGTTTTTCCATGTTTTTATTATAACTTATTTTGTTATAACTAACAAACTATGCATCAAAAAAGGCACAAGAATTTGTGCCTAGTTTTATAGTTGTTGTTTAAGCAGCTAGATGAAGATAAATATCGATCGAAGCAGGGTATGTTTCGTCAGCAGCATAGAAAGAAATTGATGCGACAAAATTGCCTTTAGATAATGAAATCTCTTCAGATTCAGAAGTTGAAGAACCAGATGACGAAGTATCAGAGCTTGATGATGATTCACTGCTTGTGGTTTCGCTCACAGCAACTTCCCAGCCCGCAGCAACGAAAGCATTGCTAACCGCTTCGAGTTCAGTTGCTAGAGCACCATTTAAACTAAGAAGAGCATATGGGCCAAAATCAATGCCAAAAGATTCAGAATAAATATAACGGTAGTCCGACAATTTATAGGAAGTAGCGGATGTAACTAAAGCTTCTGGCAATACAAGGCCTGTGGCCTCATAGTTATCAAAATAGGCAATCACACCTGCTTTGGCATCGGCATAGGTTGTGTATTCAGCTGAATAGTCAGTTAATGGAATATTGTAGTAAGCATCAATTGTCCATTTTCCTGAAGCGGCTGTTCCTTCTTCAAGTGTGCCTGTATAGGCTTGAACAATAAAATTGCCAATATCATCAGCTAATAAATATTCGATAAAGTAAGGATATTCACTGTCCTCGCCTTTAGCAACAGATACAGTGTAACCAGCATCAACAAGAACTGCTGCATAAGCTGTTAAATCTGCTTCAACAGCTGCTGCTGCTTCAACGCTAATGCAACCATATTCTTCAAAATAGGCATCGGTAACAGTTTGACCTGCGACGTAATAGAATGGGATAACATTTCCTTCGAGGTTATCACTCATGAGTTTTTTCTCGGCGTCCGTCCAGTCAGTTGGGACATCACCCGTGCTTGAGCTTGAG
>CAZLUI010000007.1:0-13189 GCA_964562705.1 uncultured Staphylococcaceae bacterium | reverse complement strand
GAGCTTGAGCCTGATGTAGATTCATTGCAACCACCTAATAATGTAATTGCAAGAATAGAAGATACAAGAAGTATTCCTTTTTTCATAAAATTTGTCCTTTCATAATTTTATTTTTAATAACAATAATATGAGGAGTTTCAAAAAACAATCTTTATTTTTAGTTTTTCAGATTGATATATAATAACGATATGGATGTTACTATCTCAATTATTATTCCGGTGTTCAACAATGAACGAAGCATCAGAAGATGCCTAGATTCCATTGTTAATCAAGATACACACTTCGCTTATGAGGTTATTTTGGTGTGTGATCCTTGCAAAGATAAAACACTAGACATAATTAAAGAATATGAGAAACGTTATTCTTTTATTTACCACATCGATGTCACGACTCGTTCAATTGCTCTAGCAAGAAAGAAAGGGATTGAATCATCAAAGGGCAGATATTTAATGTTTATCGATGCAGACGATTATTATACTTATGATGCGATTACCACCATGCTTCAAGCCATCAGCAGGAATGACGCTGATATAGCGGTCGGTAACTATTACTATGTCAAAAAAGGAAAGAATAAAAAGAATCTTCTCTCCAAAAATATAACCTACGATAAAGCTGGAATGTTAAAAGCGTTGATGCAAGACACTTATATGCATGGTTTCATGTGGAACAAAATCTATAAAGCCTCATTATTAAAAGATTCAAATTATGTATATCCGAAAGGAAATATCATTCGTGAGGATGTACTAACAAACTTTCAAGTATTTCTGAAAGCCAATAAACTCGTACAATTTAAAAAGCCTGTCTATTACTACGACAAAACATTTGAATCTACCACAAGTATGAAAGATAAGACAAGAATTCCTTGGTTTATCAACATTTTCGCTGCAGAACGCCACTTAATTGAAAAATATCAACCAGAATTATTAAATATGTATTTGTCGTTTCATTTAAGAAGAAAATTATTGATCTTTGGAGATGAAATAATCATGAAATCTTCATATGCATTTAAAGATTTTATCAGGCTTATAAGGGAAGACAAAAAACACTTAAAAGTCTTGAAACAAAAAGGCAATCTTAAAACTGAGGGAATGCCTTGGGAAAGCTTTATCAAATCATTCAAATAATATTAAAATCAAAAAACTATGATTGGTATTTTGACGCAAAAAGAAAGGGTCACTTTGTGACCTTTTCTTGTTGTTGATAAAATAATTAGATTTTGTTGACAGAACCAAGAACATCTCTAATTTTATGTTCAACGAGTTCTTTAACATATTTGCGACCATCACCGATATATTGGCGTGGATCAAAGTGGTCTGGATGTTGGTCTAAATGTTCACGAATTCCAGCAGTCATGGCTAAACGGAGATCGCTATCAATATTGATTTTGCAGACAGCCATGGTTGAGGCGCGGCGAAGTTCATCTTCTGGGACACCAACGGCATCAACAAGTTTGCCGCCATGAGCGTTAATAAGATCAACATATTCTCTGTTCACAGAACTTGAGCCATGGAGAACAATTGGGAATCCTGGCAAACGTTTGCTAACTTCTTCAAGAATATCAAATCTGAGTGGAGGTGGTACTAAGACACCATCCTTGTTTCTGGTGCATTGTTCTGGTTTGAACTTGTAGGCACCATGAGAAGTACCAATGGCAATAGCTAAACTATCAACACCAGTTCTTTTGACGAATTCTTCGACTTGTTCTGGTTTGGTATATGATTCGTTGCCGTGTTCGACTTTAACTTCGTCTTCGATACCTGCTAAGGTTCCAAGTTCAGCTTCAACAGTGACATATGGTTTGTGAGCGTGAGCGTATTCGACGACTTTTTTAGTGATAGCGATGTTTTCTTCAAACGATTTGCTTGAAGCATCAATCATGACTGAGGTAAAACCTCCATCAATGCAGTCTTTACAAATTTCAAAGTCTGCACCGTGGTCAAGGTGAAGAACGATTGGAAGGTTTGTGTCTTCAACAGCAGCTTCAACCATGTGTTTTAAATAGCATTGTTTTGCATATTTTCTTGCACCAGCGGAAACTTGAAGAATAACTGGGGAGTTGCATTCTTTGGCAGCTTCAGTAATCGCTTGAACAATTTCCATGTTGTTGCAGTTAAAAGCTCCGATAGCGTATCCACCATCATAAGCTTTTTTGAATAATTCTTTAGTATTTACTAATGGCATAATTTTCTCCTTTTCAAAAAATTACAAATATATTCTATACTTTTTATCACAAAAATATAGAGTTTATATCTATAAGAGATAAAGATAGCGCTTTACTAAACTCAATTTTGCTACCTTTTTTAGTAAACTTTGTTATCATTTCTAGGTATATATAAGGAGTTTATATGAAAAAATACGCAATTATAGTTGTTGATATGCTAAATGATTTTGTAACTGGTGCATTAAAATGCGATAGAGGTTTAGCCATGGTGCCTCACCTTGCCAAATTCCTTGATGAAGCAAGAGAACTTGGAATTCCTGTCATTTTTAGTAATGACTCTCACCTTGCTGGCATTGATCGTGAATTTGCTGTTTGGGGACCTCACGCTATTAGAGGCACCAAAGGTGCTGAAGTCATTCCAGAACTTCATCTTGACCTAAAAAAGGACTACGTTGTTCCAAAAATGAGATACAGTGGTTTCTTCCATACTGATCTTGATTTAGTATTGAAACAACTAGGAGTCGACACTGTTGTTATGACCGGTTTGCACGCACACATGTGTGTTCGCCATACATCCGCTGATGCCTTCCAACTCGGATATGATGTCATCGCTTGCACTGACGGCATGGATGCTTTTACAAAAGAAGACTACGAATATGGCGTCAAATACCTTAAAGATGTTTATGGTGCAAAAGCATATACTGGTGATGAATTAATCGCCATGTGGAAAAAATAAATTCAAATCGAATTAAAAGAGCTTCGGCTCTTTTTCTTTTATTTATAAAAGAGTTATAGCTAATCCGCCCAAAGCAGCAAATAGAGTGGGAATCGAAACGATTGTTCCATAAGCAACAAATTGGAGAAACGAGAACTTAACTTCATGCTTTTTCAGAATACTCATCCACATAATACCCGCCAAAGCACCAATAGGAGTTAAATAAGCCCCAATATTAGAACCAATGACAGAGGCATATAACGCTTTTAATTGAATGGTTGTATCAGAAGCAGAAACTAAATTAGCGAAAAGAACACTCATTGGAATATTGTTAATTAAGTTAGCACTCATAAATGAGGTTATTCCATAAACAAAAATTGCCTCAACGTTTGAAAAGGCTTTGGCAACTACATCGAATACCCCATATTGATTAAGACATAAAACAAAGGCAAACATGGAGAGTAAAAACGGAATTAAAGTATATGGCAAACGTTTGACACTGTTAAAGAACAAATTTATTTGAGTCAATTTCTTTTTTCTTAGATAAATGACCAAAGAATAACCACCCATAAATAACAAGACTAACAATGCCGAAATTAAACAGATCAAATACATCTCTAAGCCAATATAAGAAGAAATAATTAAAAGAATAGTAGCACCTATTAGACCAATTAAGCCAACAATTAAGATTGGTTTATCGATGATATGAACTTCTTCAAATACCGGCTGTATTGGTTTCTTAAGCTGTTTATAAAATATCAATAAAAGAACAATAAAGGCCGTTAAGCCAGCGAAAATGGTTGGTAGCCACATAACGCTTAGATATTCAAAGAATGTCACGTTAAACGAAGTTGCTAGATAGATATTTGTGGGGTTACCGATAATAAACAACATTGAGAATGTGTTCGCGGCCACAAATTCCTCCACCAAATAAGGAATAGGCGATATCTTCGCATTTTTAGCAAAGAAAATAATAAAAGGGGTAAAAGTTAAAATAATTATATCGTTTGAAGTGAATATAGTTAAAAAGGAAACAGTTATATACAAGACAATGAAAACAGACATCTGTGAATTTTTTGAATATTTCAAAACAAACTCTGCTAAAAATTTAAATAACCCTACTTCATCAAGAACAACCGATAGGCATGTCATTGAAAGAAACAAACAAAGAATTTTCAAAGGATTAATTGAATCATTGCTAATCAAAGCGTTAAAGAAAATAGAACCATTTAATAAATTGAAAATTAATAAAATAATTGCTCCAACAAGTGGTGACCAATAAAAGGTGTCAAAAGAATATTTCCCAATTTTAACTTTAGGAAGAAAAATGATGAAATAGATCATACCAGCAATTGATAAACCAATAATTATCAACGAGAAGATTAATTCCATGATGTTCCACTACTTATTATAAGTTTCTTTATTATAGACACATTTTAATAAAAATGATTTAAGTGTTGTTATAATATAGTTATGGATTGCATATTCTGTGAATTATCAAATAGCAGTGACGTCATTTTTGACAATGAATTAGCATTTGCTATGCTGGACAATCATCCTGTTTGTAAAGGGCATTGCCTCATTATTCCAAAACGTCATGTTGTAACATATTTTGATTTATCAAACGAAGAAATAAGTGCAATGTTAGATTTATCTAAACAAGTAAAGCAATTCCTCGATAAAAAGTATCATCCGGATGGCTTCAATGTTGGCTTCAATTGTTTAGAAGCGGGTGGCCAGTCAGTAATGCACGCTCACATGCATATCATTCCACGATATCTGGGGGATGTTCCTCATCCTCGTGGAGGAATTAGAAAAGTTATCTCTCATAAATAAAAGGGCTTCGACGAAGCCCTTTAGTTTTACTAAACTCTTACAATCCTAAGCCCATAAATAGCATAGTTGTGGTAACCATAACAGCTGCTACCACACTAGCGGTAATTGGACTAAAGACAATTTTCTTAACTGAATCAAAGTTCCATTTTTTAACTTCAACAAGTTTAGTAAGGCCATACATGGCTGCTCCACTTGCAAAGGTATAAAGAATAGCAACTGCGTTAAACATAAAGACACGTTTTTCAACATCTGCAACCCAAGCTGACATGGTGAGGTTTGGTAATTTGAATAATTCAGCAGCAAATAAATACACAGTACTAGCAATAATCATCGTGGCAAGTCCATTGAATGAGAGAACTTTTTTAGGGCGAATAACTAGGACAGCACCAGCCATCGCAAGTGATTCTAAAAGAATATAGTAAACTGGGTTAAATGACATGCCAAAGATTAAACAGGCTAAGGCTTTAATACCTCCGGCCATGACACCCATATATAACATGGATCTAATGTTTCCACTTTTCTTATAGCATGCAGCCATGAGATAGAAGGCAATTGGAGCCATGATGGTCGTTGAACAGGCATACATCCCAGCTGCATCTAGAAGTGGCAAATGGAGAAATGATCCAAGTGTTGCTTCAGCAATGCCCCAAAGTCCGCCAAAAAGTAAGACGGTAAAGAAAAGACGTAAATGTTTGTTTAGTTTTGATGTGTTTTCTGTGTTCATAATTTCGCACCTTTTTTATATTATAACTTGAATTAATTCAAAGTAAAAACAACAGTTATAGAATATATTCCCATTTTGTAATCGGTGGTGTTATCAATATACCAACTATCACCTTCCACAAGATATTCCAAAACGGTGCCTTCCGCAGGCACTAATGGCTCAATCGTTGAAGCGTGCGATTCAAGGGCAGTTTCGCCTGCTGCACTGCCGGCATAAACGTTGTAATTGAGACCTTGACCATTAAACGAATCAATAATTAGTTTGCTAACCGAATAGGTAGATGTTGACTTAAAATAGCCACCTTTCTTTAGAATCATTTCATTATGTTTCGTCGAATAATAACAATTTGGTCCAATTTCTACATTGTATGTTTCTTCACGCCCTTCAATCGCAAGGTTTGGTGAAAGAGGTTCAACCGTATCATCAGTTGTTAGGCCAGAGGAAGCTGGATTCAAAACCGCTTGATATGATGAGGGATCACCACTAGTTGAAGTTGTGGTAATTGGCGGCAATGGTTCCGAGACACATCCCGTTAGTAGAAAAGCTGGTAAAATAAGTAATAATTTTTTCATAACGCCATTACTTTACCAATTAAAAAAACGGGTTGCAAATAGGAATTTTTGGCTCGTGTGCGTGGTCGTTTACCTTGAACGACGCCCGCGAAAACAAATATTTTTTACTATATCTAAATGATCATTTCTTTTACAATATAAGCAAGCAAAGGATGACCACCAATGATAGATTTATATTCCAAGATTTCTCAACTACGACAAGAAGGCAAAGATTTAGTGCTTGTCACTGTCACCGAAAAAGAAGGCATGGGACCTGCTGATGTGGGCAAAAAGATGCTTGTCAGTGAAGGTAATATTGCTTTTGGCACGGTCGGAGGCGGGGCAATTGAATTCTACGCTCGTGAAAAATGCAAAGAAGTATTGAAGTCTCGCGAGTCATTCACTGAAAGATATGTCCTTTTTGATCGTGAAGTTAAAGTAGATACTGGCGAAATTCTTCTTCCGATGGCTTGTGGAGGCAGGGTGACCTTGTTTTACGAATTTGTCGGTCCTAAACAATATGTTTACATCTTTGGAGCAGGCCATTGTGGCGCCGCTCTTGCAAGAGTGCTGAAGCCACTCAACTTCTTCACCACTATCATCGACGAAAGAAAGATGGTTATCGACGCTTTAGATGATGCTGCAGATAAAAAAGTAAATGAAGGATTCGTAGAATACATCGAAAAACATGGCTTGCCAGATGATAGATATATTGTTGTCTGTACTCCTAGTCACACGAATGACTACAACGTGTTAAACAAAATCCTAGAATTAAAAATCAAACCTAAATATTTTGGTATGCTTTGCAGCAAAAAGAAGATTAAAGATTATCTTGCCAAAGCATTTGAAACATACGGCAAAAATATTGACTTATCAAACTTCTATTCTCCAATCGGCTTAGAAACAGGAGGAGATTCACCAGAAGAAGTTGCAATTTCCATCGCTGGTGAAATTTTATCTGTCTATTATGGCAAAGAAGAAATTAATTCTCATTTAAGAAATAATGTCATCGAAAATCTTCCATATTACAAAAAGAAATAAACTTAGCAATTACGATTCATTCAACGCGATGAATCGTTTTTGTTATCTGGGCTTTTAGGCTTTGTTATTTTAAATAATCAAGCACAATTAGAAATGTAATCCAATAAAAAGATAAACTTTGAGGTATTCACAATATGACAAGTATTAACGAGCAACTGAAAGAACTCATCCTGCGCCTTAAAAGGCGTGACATGTCAGCATTCGATCAATTCTATGAGCTCACCAAAAGACTTGTCTACTTCAACATCTATGGATTTTTAGGCAATAAAGAAGATAGTGAATACATTTATAGATTCGTCAACCTCTATCTTTTTGCATTTTCTTGATTTTACCTAATAAATTCATGAATAGTATTGCAATTCATCAAAAAGGGCATTTATACCATTTTAGGCCCGTTTATTACGCGGGTAAGTATAAAAACGGAGACCTCTCGTCTATCAATGCGAGGGGTCTTTTGTATCTCTAAGAATTAGCCGTGCCCCTTTTTAAATCTTTCAAAATTCTTATACCCATTTGTATCTTGTATGATGATTTCTTATTTATAAAAAAATTTACACTCTCTAATCTTTGAGTTAAAATACTTCGAAGATACTTTCTCATAGAGGATAATAGATATGTTAAAAATTATAGTGGGTTCAGGCGAAGAAATTAGCCGTTTGATTGCCGAACAATTTATATTACAAATCCAAAAGAAACCTGATTCAGTATTAGGTCTTGCTACTGGTACTTCACCTCTAGGTGTATATCGTAATCTTATCGAGGCCAATAAGAATAAAATTGTCTCTTTTAGTAAAGTAACAACCTTTAATCTTGATGAGTACATCGGATTGGAAGGAACTCATAATCAATCCTATCGTTATTTCATGAATGTTAATCTTTTTGATCACATTGATATTGATAAGAAGAACACTTTTGTTTTGAAAGGTGTTGGGGATTATTTAGCTTATGCGAATAATTACGATAACCTCATCGAAGAACATGGTGGTATTGATTTACAAATACTTGGCATCGGAAGCGATGGACACATCGCCTTCAATGAACCAGACACTCCTTTTGATAGTTTGACTCATATCGCTGATTTAAACGAATCCACAATCAAAGATAATTCTCGCCTTTTCTCATCGATAAAGGAAGTTCCCACTAAAGCAGTCACCATGGGGTTAAAGTCCATTATGAACACTCGTAAGATTGTTTTGATTGCTATGGGGAAGAGCAAAGCTGAAGCCGTTAAAAATCTTATTAAAGGCAAAATCTCAAAGAGAGTACCTTCTTCGATTTTAAGAAACCATCCAGATGTTACCATCTATGTCGATCAAGATGCTTATAGCCTAGTTAAATAAGTAAACTCGCCTTATATTTTTGTCTCAGTGAAATCTTTGTCTTATAACAAATTGCACACAAACACTCTTTATTTACTAAAGTAAAAAAGCACTCAAGCGAGTGCTTTTATTGTTTTGAAATCTATTCTTTAGAAGAATGTTCCGCGAGCAGCGGCTTTGACTTCTTTAGACGCTGAGAACGGAATACGGGTTGTGTATCCGGCCTTTGCAGCAACGATCATCTTGGTTGGCCAAGCTTGAATATCGTGGTTCCAGCGAGCGACAGAGTCATTGTAGATTTCACGAGCAGCAACGATCTCTTTTTGGAGATAGCTGTTTTGTTGCATCGCATCAGCGATTGCTTCGTGAGCCTTCAAATCTGGATAAGCTTCGAAAGCGACATTAATGCGCATTTGAGCAGCATCAAGAGCGCTTGCCATTTCATTACGGCCCGTATCGCTTCCTGCGGCGCCACCGCGGTATTTCGCGATATTGGTCATCGTCTCTTTGTCGAGATCAACTGACTTGGTCACGAGCTTAGCGAGGTTTTGAAGAATGTTTACTCTTTGATCGAGATAGTTATCAATCTGCGATGCATCGTGTTGGATTCTTTGTTGTAGTTGTCTGAGATAGTTGCTTGCCTTAATCTTCATGATTAAGAAGACAAGTCCAGGGATGATTAGGAGGACCCAAAGGAGGATTTCAAAAACCTTCGATCCAACTCCCACCTTCACTGCGATTTGTTTCTCGATGACGTTTACATCTCGTCCTGCTTCGTTGACTGGCCCAGTCATCTCATCTAAACGATACAACACTATCGCCAGATATGAATATTCTTTTGGAAGAACTGTGTCCTTTATGAAGTTTCTTCATTAAAGTATCCATGTTTTTCATGATTTCTTTATTGTTGCTCCCGAATAGTCTTTTATCGAAGATGTGAAAATATGCCAACTTAGTATTCCCAGTCCAGCGCGTAATTAAATGTAATATCGCATTAGATTGATTAGATAATGCTTCAGATAAACTTTTTAGAATGTTTTGCGTTTCTTTAAAATATTTTTCGCTTTGGGTTATGCTGTAACCCTCACCGTCATTGTCCATTCGAATAACCCAATGACCATCGACATACTTGTTTTGAACTTTTATGTTTGGATTTTCTTCCATCAACTTATCCACTACTTTGCAAGCCTCTCGAGCCACTGCCAATACAGCAACGATGAGTTTCTTTGATTTGTGAGCGATGATCTTGTCGTAATATGGAAGTTTTGCTTCAGCATGCCAATAACCATCCTTGCCTTTTTCTTCTTGAATTACCGCGTATTTGTAATTCGGATCAACTTTGCTGGCCCAATAATCGAGCCACATTAATTTTGTTGCGTCTTTCATTTTTTCCTCCTTTAGTCGCACAATGGAAATTATTTCCTTTGTAGTATTTGATTTTTTTGCGAGCAAAACAAAAAGCACCCGTTTTGGATGCTTAATGTCTTATTCTGCGATCAATTTAATATCTTTAATTTCTTCGCAAGATTTGATTAGCGGATTAATTATTTCTTTAATTTCGCGCTCATGTTCTTTATAGAATTCATATAATCCATAAATGGCACCAGCGAATGTAATAACCGCCATTAATACTTTTTCCGCGTTATCCATAAAAGTCTCCTTTCGTTGAAGACTTTGTATTTTTTGCGAACAATAAACTGTCTTTTATTTTTTAATAGATTTTGTTATTGCAGTAGCAATGGCCCCAATTATTCCTATAACAGACACTGCAATACCGGCTGTTTTTATGCCAGTCATTACAAGAACAAATTGATCATTACACAAGAATTATAGTAATGAATCCGGACTGGGAATTTGCTGGCATCTATTATGACGATGGAATCAGCGGAACCTCAACTGAAAAAAGAACTGGTTTCAATAAAATGATTGAAAACGCAAAAGCAGGTTTGATTGACATTATCTTGGTTAAATCAATATCAAGATTCGCAAGAAATGTCATAGATCTACTAACGGTTGTGAGAGAACTAAGAAATCTAGATATAGAGATTTATTTCGAAACTCAAAACGTGTCATCCCTTGATAAAAAATGCGACCAGATGATTACGATGTATGCTGAGTTTGCTGAGGAAGAAGCCATTAGCGTTTCCGAAAACGTTAAATGGCGACAAGATAAAAACATGAAAGACGGAAGATACTTCCTCCCAGTAAAGCAGATGCTTGGCTATCGCTATGATGAAAACAAGAAGTTACTAATCTATGAACCAGAAGCAAAAATAATAAGATTGATATATCAACTTTATTTAGATGGAAACGGAAGCATGCTCATATGCAAAGAATTGACTTCATTAAAAATGAAAAACAGAAATGGCATTGTTAAATGGCATCCAAATTCAATTAGAAGCATCTTAAGAAACGAAGCATATGTTGGTGACCACCTATTTAGAAAAGAATACGTAGAAGATCCAATAACCCATAAGAGAAAGATTAATCTTGGTGAGAAGGAACAATACATTGTTAAAAATGGTCATCCTGCAATCATAGATAGAAGAACATGGGAAGCAGTTCAAAAATTGATGGATTATAAATGCGATAAGTTTAATACGCCAAGTTATAAAAATGGTACTTACTCAAAATCAAACAGCTCCACTGCTTTCACCGGGTTTATCATCTGTCCAAGATGTGGTTCCAATTACATCAGCAAGTTGAACCACTATAATGGCAAAAAGACAAACTGACATTTGATGTGCTCATCCAATAGGGAAAGCAAAACATGTCCTTCAGAAAATTACCCATTCGATGTCTTTGAAAAAGGATTGATTCAAATATTAAAAATACTTAAAACAAATATAGGTGATCTAAAAGATATTCTTTATAAAGAATTTGAAGACACCGACAAAGACGAACGATCCAAAAAGTTTGATAAGTTAAACAGTGAAATTGAAAAACTGCGTACACAATTAAATAAAATCGAGAATTATCATGATGAGTTTTACACAAATCTGAGAAACGCTTACTTAGAAAAGATAACAGCTTTAACGAATAAGAAGGTTTTAATAGAGAATGAATCGCTTACCAAGGAAAATATTGAATCAAGAGTAAAAGCTATCCTAGAACCGCTTAAAAAGCTGAATAACGATATCAATAAGGTTGACGAGGTTGATTTCAAAAAGGTTTTTGATAAAGCTGTAATAGTGGACAAAGGGTTAATCTACTTCATTATCGGAAACGGAAGCATGAAGAAATATCCGTTAAAACCGAAGTTAATCTATCAAACCACAGTTTCGTATAAAGTGAGAATCACTACATTCCAAACGACGTTCGGAGTGATCATCAACAAGTAAACCTAGCTAGTACCTATACCACCACTTATCCTGGTGGTTTTTCTTTTGCTTTTGTGTCCCGTGCAGGACTTAACTACTAACAAGCATAAGCAGGGTGTGACATATCAAAATTGAACTGTCCTTTATTCCGCTTTGTTTTGTTTAACTAATAAATGATTTTAAACAATAGCAAAAACACTCAAAAATAAAGAAAAAGCGAACAATACAATGTATTATTCGCATATCTTTAAGATGGTGGATCTGACCGGGATCGAACCGGCTACCTCCTCGTTGCGAACGAGGCGCTCTCCCAGATGAGCTACAGACCCATGGTTAATAATTAAATACTACGTAACACTTTTTTTCAAGTATTCAATGGAGCACTTGCTGCCAATTTAGAAAATTAAAGATAAATATCAAAATAAATAATTATTCTTAAATATTGTTCGCCGTGTTTATTTGTCTATTATCTTTGATAATAAATATTTTTTGACAGTAGGCATGATTTTGAGATTTAGAATTCAAACTAAATTTTCGTCCTAAATTTGCATTGTTTTTCATTCGATAAATTCGACGTTTTATTATTTTTAAGTAATTTTACTAACTACTGAGTCAATAAAAGTGCATAATTTTGGTAAATAATGACTTTTGGAGGTATTTATATGCCACATTATACAAAAAAGGATATTTTGCGTTTAGCTAAAGCTGAATGTGTCCACTATATCCGTTTACAATTTACCGACATGCTTGGAGCAATCAAAGCTGTTGAAATTCCAGTTGGTAAACTTGAGGAAGCCTTAAAAAATAAAATCATGTTTGATGGTTCGTCTATTGAAGGATTCGTTCGCATCAAAGAAGCAGATATGTTTCTTAAACCAGATCTTGATACATGGTTAATATTAAATTTTGAAGATTTGAATTATGGCAAGGTTGCCGTTTAATCTGTGATGTATACACTCCTTACGGAAAACCATTTCCAGGTGATCCTCGTTTCATTTTGAAAAGAATGATTAAAAGAATGAATGATGCCGGTATTGTTTCAATGAATGTTGGTTTTGAACCAGAATTCTACATCTTTAGAAAAGATGAAAATGGGAACTTAATTAAAACTGACAATGGAAGTTACTTTGATTTATCGCCTCTAGATGGCGGTAATTCAATAAGAAGAGACATCGCTTTGGAACTTGAGCGTTTAGGCTTCGTTGTGCAAACTGCTCACCACGAAGTTGGCCCAGGACAACAAGAAATTAATTTTAAATATTCCAATGTATTAACCGCTTGCGATAATGTTCAAACATTTAAGCATGTTGTTAAGGCAATAGCCCGTAAACACAATTGCTTTGCAAGTTTTATGCCTAAACCATTTCAAGATATGGCGGGCTCGGGCATGCATACCAATTGTTCGCTTGTTGATTTTGAAGGAAACAATCTTTTCTATAGTGAAAAAGGGGACATGAAGTTATCTGAATTATGCCTAAAGTTCATTTCCGGCATTATGGTTCACTCCCGTTCTATCTGTGGC
>CAZLUI010000006.1:0-36189 GCA_964562705.1 uncultured Staphylococcaceae bacterium | reverse complement strand
TTCTTTGTTTGATTAATCCATTAATTTGATTGAGCGTTTCTTTCTGTAAAGAGGAATTTGTTTTGAAAAATCTAACACATTTTGTACTTGTTTGTTTCATATTTTTTGATAGTTACTGCGCTTGCTATGGGTGTAGTTTTTTATTCGAAAATTGACTAAAAATCGTGGGGGGGTAATATATTGATATATTTTCTATTGTAAATAATAAAAATACCCAGTAATATAATAGCAGTGCGATAGAAAATTTAGTCGTAGAGGCTAACCGCCGTTGTTCTATTAAAACTGAATACCATGAAAAAAAGTCAAAAAGCGTACTTACCCTTTAAGAGGTTAATAGGCATATTTGGTTCCTTAGTTGGTATCATAGTATGCTTTATTTTTTTGTGGTGGTGGGTAATTCCTGTTAATGCGATTGTAACCAAGGGACATCCGTTTTTTGTACATGAAAGATACGGAAAGCATAAAAAAGTGTTTAAGATGATTAAATTTAGGTCCATGAGATTAGATGCGAACCCAAACCTTGCTCCAAGCGATATGGATGAGAAAACTCAAAGTAGTATGGACACTGGGTTTGGTAAATTTCTCAGAAAATCTTCGATTGATGAAACACCTCAATTATTAAATATTTTCATTGGTCAAATGGCATTCATTGGCCCTAGACCAGGAAGCGCGCATAATGAAGAGTTTTTAAGAGAATGTAGAGAAAGATATACACCTAATGCATATGATGTTAAACTAGGCATAAGTGGTTGGGCACAAGTTAAAATGAAAAGAGAACATGACCCAGAATTCAAGGCTTTATGGGATTCACGTTATGTAGAAAGAATCTCACTTTGGTTTGATATAAAGATTTTTGTATATACAATTTTAAAATTGTTTGGGGCTGTTAAAGGGAGATAATATGAAAAGAGTTATTACGTACGGCATATTTGATTTACTTCATTATGGCCATATAAATTTACTAAGAAGAGCAAAAGAATTAGGAGATTATTTAATTGTCTGTCTTTCTACAGATGAGTTTAATGCTCTCAAAGGAAAAAAATCTTTTTTTAACTACGCTCAAAGGAAATTGTTGCTCGAAGCAATTAGATATGTTGACTTGGTAATTCCTGAAACTTGTTGGGAACAAAAGATTACTGATGTTAAAGAATATCATGTTGATGTTTTTGTTATTGGAGATGATTGGAAAGGTAAATTTGATTTTTTGAAGGAGCAAGGAGTGGAAGTTGTTTACTTAGAGAGAACGAAAGAAATCTCTACTACAAATATTAAGAATAGTCTGAAGGATCCTAAATAATTTCAATGCAAAAATCACGGCTACATTATGCAAAAATCAATTCTGTAACTCTCTTTTTTAAAGAAGTTGTAGCTTTGATGTGTGCCTTTATCTTGCCGAAGGTGATTTTGTCATATTTCGGTTCAGAATATAACGGCCTCGTATCTTCTATAACACAATTTTTGGCCGTTGTTTCAATTTTTAGACTTGGAATAGCAAATGCTGCAAGATTTTCATTTTATAAGCCACTTGCAGATAACGACAGAAACGAATTAAGTTCCACGGTAAATTCTTATCAAAACTATATGAAAAAAAGTGGCATATTTGCCGCTATTTATATCATAGCTCTTTCAGTTATTTATCCTTTGTTTCTTGGGAAAGAGTTTTCTTTTGTTGAAGTATTCGTTCTTATCATAGGCCTTGGTGCTATGACGTTTTCTCAATACATTCTTGGAATTATACATTCTTGCGTTTTAGAAGCAGATCAAAAATCGTATGTTATTCATATATTGGAAATTATCACCAACATTTGTATTACTGTTGCATCCTGCTTATTAATATTTGTTCATCTGGGTCTCCCTTATGTTAAATTAATTGCTAGTGCAATCTGGGTTTTACAGCCAATTATTATCTACTTGTTTGTTAGAAAACATTACAAAATTGATAGAAAAGCAAAGATTGATAAAACCAAATTATCTAATAAAAACGATGCAATGGTTCATTCGGTTGCCAACATTGTTCACGAAAACACCGATATTTGGACGCTAACCTTTTTGAGTACCAAATCACTTATTTCTGTTTATTCGGTTTACAACCTTGTTTTAGTTGGCTTGAAACAAGTCGTTTCTGTTTTTGTCGGTTCATTAGAGGCCCCATTTGGTAATATGTTTGCCAAAAAAGAAAAAGATGTAATAGAACGGAATCTTTACCTTCACGAATTTGCATCTTTTTCAATCGCAACACTACTTTATTCCTGCGCTTTCGTGTTGATTGTTCCCTTTGTAAATCTTTATACCTCAAATATTACAGATTTTAATTATAATGTTCCGATTTATGCAGCTTTTGCTGTTGCTGCAGGCATAACATTTTGTTTGCGGTCTCCATATCAAACAATAGTTCAGGCTGGTGGTTACTATAAGGAAACTAAACTATTCGCGATTATTGAAGCTGTTTTAAATGTTGCGATTACAGTTTCTCTAGTCCCGTTCATTGGTCTGATCGGAGCCGCAATTGGTACGATTGTTGCTAATCTTTTTAGAACAATTACATATTCTTGGTTCGTTTATAAAAAGATACTTAAAAAAGATTTGACACCATTTTTATCAAAACTCCTTGTTGTTGCGTTGAATTGCTTTATGATAATAACCTTATGTTATCGATTCTGCTCTCACTACGCTGTCATGAGTTGGGGATATTGGATAGCTGCTGGATTCGGAACAGTTTTGGTTTCTTCAATAGTTATCATCGCTTCTTCTTTTATGTTTTATCCAAAAGAGTTTAATCTGTTTTTTACGAGAATAATTCTCAGAAGGAGAAAAAAGTAATGAAAAATATTAAATATTGTATTTTTTGTTTTTTATACATACTCTTGTCGCCGTTTTTTAAAATAAGAAAAAGGATTCTTTTTGTGTGTTTTAATTTCACGCAATATTCAGATTCGCAAAGAGCTATTTGCGAAAAAATGCATGTCTTATATCCTGACTATGAATTGATTTGGTTGTACAGACCAAATCCAAAAATTAAAATAGAATTATTTCCTAAATACGTTAAATTTTTGAAATATTCATATTTTAAATTTATTAAATATCTTTCTTCTTCTTTCTGCGTAATTAATAATTTTGAATATACAAGAGAGTTTAAAAAGAAAAAACGCCAGTTTTTTATTCAAACGTACCACGGAGATAAATATTTTAAAAAAGTATTGTTTGATTGTGATCCACAACACAAGAATATTATGGATAATAAAGTGGTAGATTTAGGTATATCTGGTTCCAATTTTTCTGAAAAAAGGCTTTATCAGTTGTCACTGCATTACAAAGGACCTATCCTTAAGGAAGGCATGCCCAGAAACGATTCGTTGGTGAAAAACGAAATATCTCGAGAAAAAATTTTAAAGGAACTTAGTTTAACAAACGACAAAAAAATAATACTGTTTGCGCCAACTTTTAGAGATTCTGCTGATGGTTTTTTTCACAACTATTTGAATTTTAACCAAGTGTTATCTTTATTTAATGAGGATTATGTTATATGTTATCGACTTCACAAATCATCACTTAAGTGTGATATTGTTCCAAACGAAAGAATTATCAATGTTAGTGATTATTATGATGTTTCAAACTTGTTAGGGGTGGCTGACGTTTTGATAACAGATTATTCGAGTTGTGCGTGTGATTTTGCTTTAACTGGTAGGCCTGTTGTTTTAGCCCTATTCGATTATGAAGATTATGTATCGAATTCGCGTGGATTGTGTGTTGATATCAAAACAATTGGTTTTAAGTGTGCACATAACATGGATGAACTTTTAAACGTATTGTCCAATACTTCGATACAAGACTTTGAGAATTGCGACTTATCTGTTCTTAATAATTATGGTTCTCGCGAAACAGGAGAATCATCTCAAAAAATATGCGAAATAATCAACAATAACTATGTGAGGTATTTTGAAAAACATGAATAAAAAAATTATTAAATATTTCAAGAATCCTTTTTTACTAATTAAGAGGCAAAAAATGAGGAAACTTAGATCTAATTCCTCAAAGTATTCAGATGAGATCTTTTTGAAAAAGGCTTTTAAGATATTGTGTGGGTACAAATTAAATCTTGATAATCCACTAACTTATAATGAAAAAATTCAATGGTTGAAGCTTAATGATCACAAACCTATATATCACACATTAGCCGATAAATTTTTGGTTAGACAATATGTAAAAGATAAAATTGGTGAGCATCATTTAATACCTCTTATTGCTACTTGGGATAATCCTGAAGATGTTGACTTTTCGACTTTGCCGAATTCATTTGTCATAAAGTGCAATCACAATTCTGGCCGCGGGATGATTTTGTGTAAAGATAAGAACGAGCTTGATATAAAAAAAACATATCAAGAGATTAAAGATGGTTTTGAGGAAGATTATTTTTTGTTGGGAAGAGAATGGGCATATAAAGATATTAGAAAAAAAATAATTTGTGAAGAATATATTAAAGAACCAAATGGTGATGAAATTAATGATTACAAGTTTTTTTGTTGCAATGGGAAATTTAAGTTTTTGCTCGTTTGCTCTAATAGACATAGCAATCTGTCAAACGATTGGTATGATGAAAAATTAAACCATCTTCCATGCATTAACGGACCAAAGAATAACAAAAACGGCATTAGATTACCAAATAATATTTCAGAAATGATCAAAATTGCTGAAACGTTATCTCAAGGGTTAGTTCATGTTCGCGTAGATTTATATTCTGTTGATAATTCGATTCTTTTTGGAGAAATGACATTTTATGAATCGAGTGGTTTTGCATCATTTAAACCAAAAAAGTTCGATTATCTATTCGGATCTTTTATCAACTTACCAAAAAAAAGGATGAAAAATGAAAAAACGGTTTTGTCTGAAAAAAATAATAGAGTGTCTTAAGCGAATGTTTGTTGGTAGACAACTTTTAGCGAGCGCGTTACTCTTTGCCTCACTGCTTTTTATTTTTCCCTCAGGCGCATTACTCAACTCTACTAGATTTGAGCAATATGCTTTGACAGCCTCTAACATTGCAAAAGACAATACATTAAACAAAGATTATTTATCCCTACAAATTACTTCAAATGAATCTCAAAGGATGCCTACCGGTTTTTTCGAAGCACATGAACTTAATGGAATTTTTAGGGGCGACAATTTTAATTTTTCAACAACTGTCAATTGTGACAAAAAACAAGCAATAGCAATTCCAGAGTTATCTGATGAAATTAACTTCTCCATTTTGTATGCTAATACTTTCTCCAACCGCGTGTATAATGACCATTACAGACACGAGTATTATCCTTTAGAATTAATGTTTAAGGGTGATCATTCGGTAGATAAAGATGACTACTCCTTTTGTTACATAAGTAGTTCCCAAGCAGATATTATTCTTGAAAAAATGTCTCTTGAGAAAAATGCTAATAATTACGAAAAATTGATAAAAACAAAAATTGATATCAAGTACGAAGAAATGATTTGTCAATATTCTATCGCAAATATATATTTGGAAACAAATTCGTTTTATGATGGATTAAAAAGCACAATGGGCGATTTTGTTGTAACATATTCAAAACACCCAGAGAGTTTTAAACAAGCATACAATTATTACTTAAATATCTATCCGTTCCAAAACACTTTTTTTCTGAAAAGAATTGCCTCACTTTATAACAATAATGACTATTCAATTGAAATAAATACCTATAATCTTGTTAATTCGTTTGATGAAAGTAAGATTTTAGATTTTTTAACTATAAATGATTCGAGTGTTTATAACACTCTATCTATTATATTTTTGGTGAGTACATTTTTTGTTTATTTCTTCTCGCTTCTATTCTTTTATCTCAAAAAAATAACTATTTTAGTCGAACACATATTTGTTTACCCTGCAATTGGTTTATTAATTCATGCTATTTTTAGAATAGTTTATTTTTCATCAAAAACAGTTTATTGTTTTTCAAACTTTTCAACCATTTCCTTCTTTATTATGGAAATTGTGTTTGTTATGTATTTGTTGATTCTTTTCCTTGCTCAAAGGAGGCGCAATGATAATGCACAAGATATTGACTAAACTGCGCAACAATTCAGCCTCATTAAAAGTACTAAATATTTTAGAATATTTATTTTTGCTAGTTTATACATTTTCTTTACCAGCTTTTAGTGCAAGAAATCCATTAAATATAATCTCATATTCTTTCATGGCTTTGCTGATTGCGAACACAGTTTTATTGATATTGGTGAATAAAAATATTGAATTTAAAATGCATTTAATAATTATTCCAACGTTTGTAATTTTGATTTTTATAGGTACTTTATTTTTCTCACACAATTTTCGCGGAGCCTTCACTCTCTTTTTGTTAAGCATAACTATGTTAACTTTTTATTTTTCTTTTAAAGCAGTGGATAACTTTAAATATTGTTCGTATATTTTAATTACTGCTATTTTTATTTTTTCATTGTATTTTATTGTCGTATATTGGAAATCTATTGTTAACTTTCAAACTTATACAAATGATAATTTTAGACTTGGCGACCATTTCGATAATGTTAATCATATTGGGACCTATTTCTTTTTAGGGTTTGCTTTGTCACTATATTTTTTACTTTTCGGGAAAACAAAAGAAAAAATTATTTTTATCGCAGGGGTATTGTTTCTTTTGTTAGGAATGACAACAGGCAGCAGAGAATTTGTTATTAATATAATCCTAATTGTTGTCATAATAATGTTTTTTAAATTTAGAAAGAAAAAATGGATTTATCTTCTAACGCTATTAGTTGTTGTTGTTTTGTTTGTGGTTTTGATGAATTTGCCATTTATGGCAACAATGAAAACAAGGTTTGAAAAAATGCTCATTGCTTTATTGGGCGGTGGTGGAGAAGGCTCAACAACAACTAGAATTATGTGGCAGATTTACGGAGTGGTATTAGGAAGCCAAAACATTATTCCAGGATATGGATTTTATGGATTTGGTGTTGTAAGCGGTATTGGGACATATTCACATGCAAATTATACTGAAATAATTTGTAATGGAGGTTTAATTGGGTTTCTATTGTTCTATGGGTATTTGATTTATATCTTTTATAAGACTTCTGTGTGGAATAATTCGTATAAGAATTTTGCAGCCGCTCTTTCATTAACATTTATTTTGTCCAGTCCAGTTAGCATTTATTATTCTAGCAAAGAAACTTATTTATTTTTTGGCTTAATGCTATCAATAATGGATACCAAATTTAATGGTCAATTATTATGGAAAGGAAAAATGCGGGGCATTGTCAATAACGATGCGTTTTATGTGGTGAATATATAATGAAAATTTGTTTTACAGTTGATTCAATGGGATCCGGGGGCGCAGAAAGAGTTGTTTCAATATTGGCCAACAACTTTGTTAAACGTGGTCATGCAGTATATATTGTTATGATATCTTCTGAAAAAGATTATTCTTTTTATGACTTATGTGGCGTTGAATTGATATGCTTAATGAAAAATTGTAAAAAGAAAACCCATGGTTTTAAAAGAATTAATCTCCTAAAAACTACGCTTAAGAAAATCTCTCCAGATGTTGTCATTGCATTTTTGCCTCATGTCTCAATTTATACATATTTTGCGCTGCGTCATACTGGAATAAAAATGATATGTTCCGAAAGAAACGATCCATCTAAATTAAGTCTCAGATACAGAATGCTTTTAAAGTATATATTTAAAAGAGTCTCAGGAAACGTATTTCAAACTGAAGACGCTAAAAAATGGTATAGTAAGAGTATCTCTAATAATTTCGAAATAATCTTCAATCCAATTAATTCTAATGTCAAATATTTAGACATTAGAGAAAGAAGCAATAAAATTGTGTCAGTCGGTCGGTTAGTGCCTCAAAAAAATTTCCATTTGTTAATTGATGCTTTTTCAAAGTTTTCACATAAGCATTCTGATTTGGGGTATGAACTTAGAATATATGGCAGCGGTCCTCTCCTAAACGATTTGCAACAATATGCCAAAACAAAAGGAGTTTCTGAAAAAGTTGTTTTTTTAGGGAACTCTAAAACATGGCTTGATGATGATGCGGATGCAAAAATGTTTGTTCTTTCCAGCAACTTTGAAGGCATGCCAAATTCTTTAATGGAAGCTCTGGCTGCTGGGATACCTTGTATTTCAACTGATTGCCCAATTGGTGGGCCTAAAGAGCTTATAAACAACAAAAGCAACGGTTTGCTTATTCCTGTTGGAGATGCTGGCAGATTGTCCGATGCCATGGAAAAGATTGACAACATTGCTTTTGGCTATAAACTTTCATCATCAAACAAATCCATGACTTCAAAATATAGTGAAGACATAATCGCAGATAAATGGATATCTTTTGTTGAAAGAGTTATTAAGGAATAAAAATATGAAAAAGCTAATGATTATAACAGGCGGGCTAGGAACTGGCGGTTTAGAACGAATTTCTTGTTTTGTTGCAAACACCTTTTCAAACAAGGGGTGGAAAGTAGTAATTTTGACTTTGCTACAAACCAAAAGCGAAGAAAAATCATTCCAAAACTTAAACAACGACGTCGATGTTATACCTTTTTATGGGCATTTCGATCCTCTATTTCATAAGAAAAAAGCGATAAAATATTGGAGAAAAATGATTAAAGAGAATACAAAAAAATATGCACCAGATTCAATTTTGACAATGACATTTAAAATTGCCTCTTTAGTATGTTTATTTGCTCCAAAGTACGCAAGTAGAGTTACCATTAGGGAAATCAGTGATCCTAAATCAAAAGTTAGGAATCAATTTGTTAATAAATTGACTGAGTTTTTTTGTAGAAATGTCAAGAACATTATTTTTCAAACCAATTGGGAAAAAAACTGCTATGGTAAAAGAATTCAACATAAAGGAGAAGTGATTCCAAATCCTCTCTCGATTTGTGTTAATTATGCAGGTGGATACTCAGAAAAGAAAATCTTCACACTATCTAGACTCCTTTTGAATCAAAAACGCCAAGACGTTTTAATTCGAGCCTTTGAATTATTCCACGATAATCACCCAGATTATTATTTAGAAATATTCGGAAAAGGCGACGATGAAGGAGTAATACAGCAAATGATAAATAAGTCGATTTGCAAAGATTTTATAAAAATAATTAAACCTATTCCTAATGTTCATTCAAAAATCATTAATTATCGTTGCTTTGTACTAACGAGTGATTTTGAAGGAATGTCAAACGCACTCTTAGAGTGTTATTCAATGGGGGTTCCTTGTGTTTCTAGCGATTGGCCGGGTGTTGAAGATATTATCACTAATGGTACCGACGGCCTTATTTATAAGAGACAAGACGCCAATGAATTGGCAATGCTATTGTCAAGAATTGCTGACGATAACGACCTTTGTAACCGTTTGACAAAAAATGCTGTTGTTGCCAAGCAAAGATTTGATGAAAAAACTATTATTGATAAGTATTGTGAGGTAATTGAGCGTGAGTAAAAAAATGGTCGTATTTGGAATCACCTCTGCATCTGGCGGTATCGAAAATTTGATGCATTATTTTCTACTGGATTGTATCAAAAAGAATTTATTTGATGAAATTACCATTGCATCATCCTATGCCACAATTGCGTTCGAGGATGAATATAAAAGAAACAATATAGATGTTGTTCACATTTCTTCGTGGAAAAATAGAACTGCGTACAAAAAAGATATTGATTCTGTCATAAAAAGTTTAAATCAAAATGATTTGTTGTACCTGAATCTATCAACATATTGTAATTGGGAACTTCTTTCATGTGTAAAAAAAGCAAACTGCAAAATTCTCATACATGGTCACAACGCTCATGTTGACAATCCGATCAAGAAAGTCATTCACGCTATTGGAAAGAAGAGATTCAATAAAGTTGGATACAAAATTGCCGTTTCCGAGGAATGTTCAAGATTTATGTTTGATGGTAACCATAACATCATCATTTCAAATGGAATTGATTCCAATAAATTTTGGTTTGATTCAAGAAAAAGAGAAGCAGTAAGAAGTCAACTGTCAATTGAAGATGACAGAATTGTATTAGGGTGCGTTGGTAGAATATCAAAAGAAAAGAACCAGCTGTATTTAACAAAACTGTCAAAAAAATATAAAGACATATTGTTTTTGTTTATCGGCGATTTCATGGATAAAAACTACAAAAAACGCATTCTGTCTTTGAAGAGAAAGAATTGTTTATTTATTGGATCACAAACCGATATTGGGTTTTATCTATCAGGTATTGATGCTTTAATAATACCATCAAAGCGAGAAGCTTTTCCTCTTGCGGCCGCAGAAGCTCTTACAAACGACATGCCAATCTTCTTTTTGCAGAATATTAAAGGAAAAATTCCTTCATCAATGGTTTCGAATGCCAATTGTCATTTTATTGAAAACAATTCATTGGACTTGGGCATTATTTGTTCCTCACACTCGTTGAGAAGGAATCATAAATTAGTCCAGAAAAAAGACTATGATATAAGTGTTTTTTTAAATAGTTTGTATTGTTTCTTAGATAGCGAGGTTTTTTATGAACACTGATTATTCCGTCCTAGTTATAGGCTGCAAAAGACATGAGGAAATAGCTGAACGATATTTTGAACTAGCAAAAATTTATTGGAATAATTCAATTGGAAAAACAATATTTTGCACCGATATTATTACAGATTATCAACTTAGTTTTACAAAAAGAATTGTTGCCGAGACATCAAATAGTTTTGCCAACCGTATTCTTTGCGGCATTAAAGAAACAGATGCCGACTATGTATTTGTTATGCTCGATGACTATTATTTGACAAAAGAGGTTGCTGAAGCAGATTTAAGCAAAATTATTTCTTACATGGAGAAAAACAATGTTGAATACTGCAAACTTATCGGCATGCCAAAATGCTTTTCTAAAAATAAAGATTTTAAAGGTACTTATCACATTAAGCAAAACACACATTATGGAATTAGCTTACAACCATCAATTTGGAAAAGAACCGCGTTAGTTAAAGCCCTTCATGAATGCACAGGAAGTAGTGCTTGGGAAGTTGAGGCGGCGTTTTCGGTGTACCAGAAGAATAATTACAAAAAATGCTTAACATTTAATAAAAATCTCCTTAATTATCGGAACGGAGTCTTGAGAGGAAAACTCTTTCCTTATACAAATAAATTATTGAAAAAGAACGATATAGAACCTTTGAAAGTTAAAACAATCTCTTGCTTCAGATCTTTTTCTTTTATGACAAAACAACACTTAGCTATGCATTTACCGGTTTGGGTTCGAAAGCTTGGCAAAAAAATAGGAAGGAAAAGTGGAAAAAAATACTATAGCCCTGATTAACTTTCTTAATTCCGAATTTAAATCTATAGATTTTTAAGTTAGAATTAATACGCAAAGGAGATTTATATGAAACGTAGCGCAATTGAAGTAAGCATAATCACTCCGGCTTTCAACTGTAAGGAGACAATATTGTCTACCTATGAGAGTATTAAAAAACAATCTTTTCACAGTTGGGAATGGATAGTTGTTGAAGACCATTCTTCCGATGAATCGTTTGATTACATAAAAAGTATTATCAATGATGACGATCGTGTAATTTTACTAAGAACTGATTGTAATAGCGGCGCTGCTGCAGCAAGAAATATTGGTATCAAAGCTGCAAATGGTCGTTATATTTCTTTCCTTGATGCTGATGATTTATGGATGCCAAACAAACTCGAATTACAAATTGGATATATGAAAGACAACAATTATGAGCTCAGCTGCACCAACTATCAGCTCCTTTTTGGTGATGGCACAGTAAAAGAATTTGAACTGAAAAAAGACATAATAGATTATAAAATGCTTCTTAAATCCAATTATCTTGGATGTCTGACTGTAATATACGATTCAAAAAAAATTGGTAAAGTATTTATGCCGACAGATTGCGAAAAAAGAGAAGATTATGGCGCGTGGTTGGATATTACAAAAAAAGGAATTGTTGCACATCGTTTGAACCAATCGTTATCTATCTATAGAATTGGCAGTTACTCTGTTTCTGCAAACAAATTTAAAATGGTTAAATATCAATATAGAGTATATCGAAAGCATGAAAAGTTTGGCGTCATTAAATCTTTTTGGTATGTTTTGGTGTGCTCATTAAACAAACTTTTTAGAAAGTATTAGGTGAACGGAAATGAAAATTGCAGTTGCAGGTACAGGATATGTTGGATTATCAAATGCGATAATTCTTGCTCAACATCACAAAGTTTTTGCTGTTGATGTTGTTGCATCAAAAGTAGATTTAATCAACTCTAAAAAATCTCCAATTGTCGATAAAGAGATTGAAGAGTATTTGGCGATCAAATCACTTGACTTAACTGCCACACTTGATGGTGATAAAGCATATAAGGATGCTGACCTTGTTGTTATTGCTACTCCAACAAATTATGACTCATTAACAAATAAGTTTGATACATCGTCAGTTGAATCAGTTATTGAGCAAGTTAAAAAAGTTAATCCAAATGCGTGGATCATTGTTAAATCCACAGTTGGAGTTGGATTTACTAAATACGTTAGAGATAAATATCACTACGATAAGATATTATTCTCTCCAGAATTCTTAAGAGAAGGAAAAGCTTTATTTGATAATCTTTATCCTTCCAGAATTGTAGTAGGTGTTCCTGAGAAAAAAGAACCTTACTTATCTAAAGCAAAAGAATTTGCAGAACTCCTTAAAGAGGGTGCACTTAAAAAAGACATTGATGCCCATATATTAGGTTGCACAGAAGCTGAAGCTGTTAAATTATTCGCGAATACTTATCTTGCTTTGCGTGTTGCTTATTTTAACGAATTAGATACCTTTGCCCAAATTAAGGGCTTAGATACTTTAGATATCATTAAAGGAGTATGTGGAGATCCTCGTATTGGAGATTTCTATAATAATCCTAGCTTTGGTTATGGTGGATACTGTTTGCCGAAAGACACCAAAGAATTAAGAGCGAACTTCCAAGATGTTCCAGAAAACCTTATATCTGCGATAGTGGAGTCTAATAGAACCAGAAAACAATTCATTTGCGATGAGGTTTTAAGACTTGCTGGATATAAGAATGATGGTAAAGATAATATCACTGTTGGTATATACAGATTAACTATGAAATCCGGTTCAGATAACTTTAGACAATCTTCTATTCAAGGTGTTATGAAAAGATTACACGCGAAAGGTGTAAAGATTGTTATTTATGAACCTACACTTAAAGACGAAGAATTCTTTAGCTGTAGAGTCATTAAAGACATTGATGAATTTAAGAAATTATCCAAAGTCATTATTGCTAATAGATATGATTCATCACTAGATGATGTTAAAGATAAAGTTTATACAAGAGATTTGTTAAAGAGAGATTAAATAGGTGGTTGATATATGTCTTTGAAATGTGAAGGTTGGAAAAATGTATCCGGTAGCGGCGATCAAAAATGTAAGTGTGGTAGTTGGAAACAGCACTGGCTCAATTTTTCAGGTGCAACTGAATGGCCGTCAGAATGTTCAATAAAAGGTTGTTCTGAAAAACCGGTTGATGGTGGGCATCTCAGGTGCTCAGAAAACAATTTAGAATACATAGCACCATTATGCTCAAAACATAATAACCCTAACAACACCGAAGAAATGACATTAAAAGGCGGTGTTAAACTTGCCAGAGCGAATCGATCAGAAACATGTGAAAAGACTAAAAAATAATGAAAATATTAATTACTGGTGCAGTTGGATTTATAGGGGCGTTTCTATGCAAACGCCTTTTAGAGACCACAAATGATGAAATTGTGGGCCTAGATAACCTAAATGATTATTATGACGTTTCCTTAAAAGAGGCTCGTTTAGGGATGCTCAAACCACACAATAAGTTTTCATTCATCAAAGGTGATATTTCAGATAAATCTTTCATAGACAAATTGTTTGATGAATATAAATTCGATGTGGCTGTTAACTTAGCGGCTCAGGCTGGTGTTAGATATTCTATTGATCATCCAGATGTATACATAAGCTCTAATATTATTGGTTTCTATAATATTTTAGAAGCTTGTAGATATCACCCAGTTAAACACCTTGTATATGCTTCTTCATCAAGTGTATACGGAGGCAACACAAAGGTTCCGTTTTCAACGGATGACAAGGTGGATAATCCAGTGAGTTTGTATGCTGCGACAAAGAAGAGCAATGAGTTGCTCGCTCATGCATATAGTAAGTTATATAACATTCCTACAACAGGGTTACGTTTCTTTACAGTATATGGACCAATGGGTAGACCCGATATGGCGTACTTCTCTTTTACTAATAAATTAATAAAAGGCGAGACTATTGAAATATTCAATTATGGTAATTGTAAACGTGATTTTACCTATGTAGATGATATTGTTGAAGGTATAATTCGTGTAATGAATAAAGCACCAGAGAAAAAGAATGGTGAAGATGGATTGCCTATTCCACCTTATAAGATTTATAACATAGGAAATAACAATCCAGAAAATCTCTTAGATTTTGTGCAAATATTATCGGAAGAACTTATTAGAGCAGGAGTATTACCAAAAGATTATGATTTTGAATCTCATAAAAAATTAGTGCCAATGCAAAAAGGTGATGTTCCTATTACCTATGCAGACACAAGTGCCTTAGAAAAAGATTTTGGTTATAAACCATCTACATCCCTGAGAGAAGGATTGAGAAGTTTTGCTAAGTGGTACAAGAGTTTTTACAAATAATCGCTATTTATATGTGAACAACTGAATACTTATATTTTACGATTTGTCCATTCTTCCTCGTTTCAAGAGACTCGACAAAACTTTTTTCTTTTTGAATAATATTGGGAATCAACTTCCTAAAAACATCTTTATCGATTTCTTTCTTGCACTTAACTATAATCAACTCATAATTAGGTAAAACAATCATCTTGTAATGGTGGATATCCGCTAATAAGGAATAGTTGAAGTTCTCATCTAACAACTTATCTATCCATCCATCTATTCTTTGCTCTTTTTTGCCTACATAGTCTTTTCGTTTTATTTCTTTTCTTTGCTTCTCTAAAGAGGAGATTTTTTCTTTAATAGAATTAAGATTATTAATAAATGATTCATCATTAATAACATCTGGATTTTGTATTTCTAAAGCTTCATTCTTTTTTAATTCAGCTTGTTGTTCTAATAAATCAGTATTTACTTTAATCAGATCAAACTTCTTTTTAGCACCAAAAGACATAAGAAGAATGACTTTAAGAGTTTCTTTGATTCTTAATGCTACATCTTTGATATCTGTTTGGTTCTTAAGAATATTGATAAAGATATGTTCTAAAAGATCACGGTCATAATATGGACTAGAACAATAAATATCATGACTATGTTTACCAATATGGCATGTATAGAACTTATCTTTACGTTTATAGTCTTTTCTTTGATGGCACATTAAGTTGCGGGTACATAGTCCACAATAAAAGATTGAGCTAAAGTTAGCGTTATAAGTCTTTCTATTAACACTAGATTTAAAACCCTGAACATAATTAAAGAATGGTGGTAGAACTATATAGGAATGATACCCTTCATAAATATAGATGGGCCTTTCACCTTTATTCCTTTTAATCATTCCGTTAACTAGTTACTTTTAAATGTTTTTTGAAGAACAACATCTCCTTTATATCTAGGATTGGAGATAATACTTTCATACATTCTTGTTCTAAAAGTTTTAGAAAAATTTAATGATGCAAAATCTTTTCTAATAAACCTATCAACATCGTGCATCTTGATATTAGACACAAAGAGCATAAATACTGTCCTAATAGCGATAGCTTCTGGTTCATAGATATAAATCTTATCAAAACTATCTTTTCTATATCCTAATATTGGCCTAACTCTTTTAGAGATATTACCTGATTCCATTCTTTCATGTATACCAGAGGAAACACGAACCGACTGCTGACGTGACTCTTCCTGCGCTAAAGCGGAATACATAGTGAGCATAAAATCCAGTTTTGAATTAGATGCATATAGTTCATCAGTTTCAAAATAGACTTCAACACCTAGATTCCTTAATTCATATATAGCTTGAAGAGTATTTATCGTGTTTCTTCCAAACCTGGACATTTGTTTAACTAAGATAAGATCAATAAGTCCTTCTCGACATTTATCCATCATATCTTGAAATTCTTCTCTTTTATCTATAGATGTACCAGATTCAGTATCCGCAAATATACCTACGAATTCCCATGTATCCGCGTGTTCTTCTTGTATTATTCTTTTATATCTACCAATTTGAGCATTAAATGATTCTAATTGTTCCTCACTATCAGTGGACACTCTAACATAAGCACAGACTCTTAGTTTATGTTCTGGACTAGCTTCTTTTATTAATTCTTTTCCTAACTTCTTGGTCGCCGGAATTATTGTCTTTTTTACCATAGATACTTATGACAGGCATTTTGTATTTCTTCCTTAGAAGAATTATGGCTTCGGTCATTTCAAAAACATCGATAACTCCCTTATCGCATAATTCTTCTAAGATATAAAGGCAGATGTTATATTCGTATGGGAGTTTCTTATCAAAGATAACCTTGTCTTTATTGTGCATAGTGGTGCCTGTTCCTTATGTGTCTATAAATCCATCAAGATAAAAAGTTATTCAAGTAGTTTTTAATTGTAGGAGTTACTAATTTTGAAGGTGTGGGGTTACAAAAATGCATAATTTGCAGTCTTGTTATGTTTTTTAGATTGTTCATGCCAATTACGAAAAATGGGTGTTAAGGCGTAATAATTTGAAAAAAATGCAAAAGTTTACGCCATAACTTAGATTTAATGACACTTTTCTACTAAATAGTTTTACTAAATATCGCAAAAGTGTTTAGTGAGTATAAACAGTTTGCATATAAATAACCAAATAATATGCAGACTGAAAACAGAAGATATGCAAACTGATTGCAGTACCATTATTGCTTGGGAATTACTTGCCAAAGATAAAAATGTTTTTAACGTGCATGACGATGCCTGTTCCTTATATGTCTATAAATCCATCAAAAAAGAGAACTGCAAGATGTTTTACATTATAATTACTAAAGATGGATAAGGAACAAGCAAAGAAAATATATAACAAATACATTAATGCTACTCGCAGGCAACATTTTGTTAAAAAAGAGTATCTTCAAAATTGGTCTTTTGATGGTACAAACATTTTAGGAAAAAGACGAGGTAACAAAGAATTTAGAGTATTCAAATTGAAAGATGTATGCGTACGCAATGATATTTATGCAATCAATCACCATTACAACGAACTGGAGTTGTCTTTTTTGAAGAAATTATATTCTAATTATCCTCCTTTTATTCGAGACGAAATAGATAATTTAATTAAATCAAGACAGTTTCAAACCTCTAAAATTTTTACGAGTTTAACAAAAGATTTGGAAGAAGGAGATAAATTAATAAAGGGATTTCAAAATCAGTCGGGTGAGGATCTCCAAACAAGAATTGAGAACGCATTCTTTGATATTGTTAAAAAACATGTGATTAATAGCGATGATTCGTTCCTTGATGATATTTATGCGAGAACAGCTTTTATAATCGGACTTGCAACTCAGTACATGCGCACAGATAAAATGAGAACTCAAATGAAAGAGGGCATAGATTCTCTTGTTAAAGAGTTTGAACTCAAACAGAACATTGAAGGTTTGTCAAAAATTGTTAATGCCGAAGCACTTTGGAGAGGAACCTTAGAAATAATGCCTTTTCTTTTAACGTACCAGTTAAATAAGGAAAGACATGGTATTGAGTTTATTCATTCAAACTCAGCGTTTATCACAAGTGACAGCCCAGTTGTTCACGTTGGCGAGCGTGATGAAAATGACTATGCAAAAAATGTTGTCTTTTTATATCCTGTAAATCCTTGTATTTGACAGAATAGTTATGTAGGAAAGGGAGTGCGGACATTTTATTGAACTGTTTGACTATAATTTATCATAAATTCTTTTGGACTTAAATAGTTCAGGTTCTTCTTGATTCGTCTCTCGACAAACCATTTTAGATATCTGTCTAGTTCGATAGTAAATTCGTCTACAGAAACTAACTTCCAATCTCTTGGATAGAAGAATTCTTTCTTTAGAGTTCCAAAGAATCCCTCGCAAGCTGCATTATCTGGAGAACAACCTTTCTTACTCATTGAACGAACATAACCATACTCGTTCATTTTGTTTATCCAACTTCCGAGACGGTAATGAAAACCTCTGTCACTATGCACAATCATCTGCCTTGATCCAATTTTTTGGTAAGTTTCACTAAGCATAGAGTTTGTTAGTTCACTTGTAGGGGCCTTTCCAATCCTCCATGTAATTGGGGATCCTGTAAAGCAGTCTATCAGTGGTGACAAATATACTTTGCCATCACTTAGTCCAAACTCAGTGATATCAGTTACAGCCTTCTCATAAGGTTTAATTGCTCTGAAATCACGATTTAAGATGTTAGGAACAGAAGGTGTTAGTTCGCCTTTATAAGAGTTAAATTTCTTTGATTTAGGAGTGAAAACCACTAAATTTTCTTCTTTCATTAAACGCATAACGACCTTCTCCGATATTGAGATACCAGTTTCTTGTAAGAGTGATTGTTTCATTCTTCGATAACCAAATGTTGAATAGTTATCATAAAAAATTTTTCTCAACTCACATCGCTCTATGTGATATTTATCATGTCTTAAGGCTTTCAAACAATAATAATAAGTAGTTTTTGCAATATTAAGCACACTTATCAACTTGATTATAGAATATTGGTTACTGAGGGCACTGACTACTTTGGCTTTATCCTTGTTACTTAGCCGAGCATAATCAGTGCCCATGTCTTTTTTTAGTAATTCATTGGCCTTCTTTAATATCTTATTCTCCATATCTAGTCGATCATGTTCGATTCGCAAATGTTCAATCTCATTTTGGAGTGTTTTAACATCCTTTGTTTCTATATTAGTTCGCTTCATTGATTCACCAGTTAACTCCTTTTGCCATGTATATATACCTTCTCTAGTGGTATTATACTTTTTTGCCAATTCTTTTATTGGTAACTTAGTAGTAGCAAGTTCTATAACGACATTTATCTTTTTCTCATCGTCAATGGTAACAGGTATTTTCCTAATTCGTTTTGGTTTTAAACTATCAAATCGCCGATCTCTTTTAATCCATTCTATCAAGGTTGTTCTTGCCGGGTATCCAAAGTGTTTTGCTGCCTTAGAGGCACTTTGACCATGTTTAAAGTAGTAGTCAACAACTACCTTTTTCATCGAATAAGTAAACTTAGATGGTTTCTTTTTATTATCTATGAGCAAAGGTTGACCTTTTCTTTGTTTGTCAAACCAACTTTTAATTGTCCGTTGATTAATTCCTGTTTTTCTTGCAACCTTCGCAATTTGATAATCATATTGCTTTAATAGGTCTAATGTTTTTTGAATGGTTTTTAGCTTGTGCATCTCAATGTGTTCCTCTATTTCTAGTTCAACTTTTTGTCCGCACTCCCAAAACGACATAATTTAATTGACAATTACACATAGAGAATGGTGTTATTGGAAAAGATATCCAATTTAGAACGATCTATGCGTTGTCTGTTGTATTAGAAATTCCTTTTAATGTCATCTGTGAGAAGGAAGTCGAATACCAAAGAATACTGGTAAACGGTGATGACGATTAGAGCGGATAGACTCTAGAGTTGACCTGAATAATAAATTTGCTTTGTGTCCAAAAAAAGAAGACGTTCATATTATTCATTTTAATTCCTAGAGTCTGTCCCCTTAAAAGGGGAAGAACCCCTAAGGAGTACAAATATGTATATAAAAGCTGATATTCCTTCAGTGAAGAAAATCAATTTAGAGACTTATGAAAGATATAAGGCACTCTATGATTCTGATGAACCATTACCTTTTAAAGAGGTGGTGGAAGCGTATCTTAAAGGGCATGATGTCGCTCATACCGTATTAGGGAAAGAAGGGAGAAATTACCTTTTAGAATTTGGTGAATATCTTCAAAAGGGTAATGTTATTTATCCAATTCGTGGCGATGCAATTGACTTCATGTATAAACATAAGGATGAGCTCAATGACTTTGAACTAGAGTGGCTCTTTACATTTTGCATTGAATTTGTGAGATATTGCCGCAACAACTTCAACAAGCTTTTTGGTTCAATCTTTGCAGGCGCAACCATTACAAGAAGAGTTGAATTTGTTCGTGGACCAATTCTCATCGAAACATCAACATCAGTCAAGTATAACGAGGAGGATAAATGATTATGCTAGTTAGACCAAATGATGCTTTGGATTTAGCGAAAGAATTTTACAAGATCAAATATGGAGAAGTGACATCAAACACAACTGAGACACAATTATATATTAGATCTGCTCTCATATCTTTTGCAGAATACATAAAGAGAGAATGTCCACACAATGGATGTGCAACAAGTTATTTCCTTCACAAGTATGTCAAAAGCATGCCCGTCCTTTCTATTAACTGGTTCAAACATTGTGCTCCTGTGCTAGTGGAATTTATAACGCCAGATAAATAGCATACCGCCTTCACCTATTCAAAAGTGGATTAGATGTAATAACATCTAATTTGGAGAGTGGTGCTTTAAAATATTTAACCACTTTGCCATTAAGGCACCTCTCTCCATTGTGGAGGTGCTATGGCTAAGAAACTCGATACATATCAAATGTGGGAAAAGACAGGTGTGCTAAAGTCCAAACTTGATTATATCAAAGCGGCTTCAGCTACTTTCTACACGCAAAAAGAAATGTGTCGTGACTTAGGCATCACTGAACAGACATTTACACAACTTAAAAATAAACATAAAGAAATTCAACAAGCTATTTCTGAAGGTGAAGCTTTACTTTTGCAAGATTTGTTTTCCGCTCTTAAAAGAAAAGCGGTGGGATATAAAGAAAAGACAACTTCAAAAGCGATGAGGAAGAATCCTATCGGTGGTACTGAAACTAAAGTCACAGAAGACGAGAAGTACTATCCACCTGATTTTGAAGCTATCAAATATATCCTCGTGATGAAATTCGGTAAAGACTTTGATCCTAAGAAATACATGTACGAATATATGGATAAAAAGAACGAACCAGAGGAGTGGGCTAATGCTACTCCTATTGGTGCAGACGATGATAAGGAGGATTAATTCCTATGAGAGATTTAATAATCGCTGTTGGACAAAGAACCAATAGCTTGAAATGGATAAACAAAAAGGCAACATGGGAACAACTATGTGACAAGCTTTCAAAGACGATTTATACCTCCGAAACAGTTGAGGAATATAAACACTTTATAAAAGAACAAAAACAAGAAGCTAAAGATCATGGCGGGTTTGTGGGTGGTAAGCTTTCTGGTCCAAAAAGACAAAAGAACAATGTTGAGTTTAGAAGCATGGTCATAAACCAGATTCGCCTAGATATCGAATTATCATCCCATTAAGCAGGGATGTCGAAGGCGATGAATATGTCGCTATTTCTAGACTTATCGCGGATTCGTTAGGTATCGAACAAGTGGACCCAGTTAGCTTTACAATTAATCAATTAATGTATTGGCCATCCACACCCAAGCGATGGTGTGTTCATTTATGAGAAAATAGACAAAAACCTATTAAATCCTGACTCTTTTCTCGCGCATTATCCAAATTGGAAAGACTTAACTGCTCTTCCAAAAAAGGTAAATGAGACCCGCGTCAATAGTGGTAAACCTGGTAGAAAACAAGCCGACCCACTTGAGAAAGATGGAATAGTGGGAACATTCTGTAGAACCTATTCAATTAGTGAGGCTATCGATAAGTTTTTAAATGACATCTATGAGGATGTTGGTGGTAATCGCTACAAATACATTCCTTCTAGTAGTGTTGCAGGCGCGATTAATTATGATGATAAGTTCTTTTATTCTCATCACGCGAATGATCCCGCTGTTGGACAAACCCTTAATGCTTTTAATCTTGTAAAAGTTCATCTATTTGGCGATGACAAAGATTCTTTTAAGAAAATGAAACACTTTGCTATGGAAGATGTAGAAGTTAAAAAGTTACTGGCTAAGGAATCATTAGAACAAGCTAAGGCAGAATTTGATGACGATGATTTAGATTGGATGATAACTTTATCTCGCGACCACTTTGGAAAGATTGAAAACAAGGTATCTAACTTAGTTAAGATATTGGAACACGATGAAGCATTTAAAAACATCGCATTTAACGTATTAGCTAGTACCGCTGAGGTTACTGGTCCGGTTCCATGGAATAGAGTAGGAGATACTAAGTTCTGGAGAGATGGTGACACAGATCAAATGAAGATCTACATTGAAACCAAATATAATTGCACGTTTAGTGATAGAAATCACGAGATGGCATTTACCAAATTGGTGGAAGATAGAGCCTTTAATCCAGTGAAGCAATACCTAGAGTCTCTTCCTAAATGGGATGGTGTTAAAAGAGTGGAGTCTTTATTTATAAAGAACTTAGATGCTGACGATAACGATTACACGCGTGAAGTTACTAGAAAATGGTTCGCTGCTGCTGTGGCACGTATCTATGAACCGGGTATCAAGTTTGATAACATCATCGTTCTTGATGGTGAACAGGGTGTTGGCAAATCCACAATTATCAAATCACTAGTGAATAAAGATTTCTTCACTGACTCTCTTCAATTATCTGATATGGATGATACTAAGAAGGCCGGAGAAAAGGTGCAAGGCTTTTGGGTTATCGAAATACAAGAACTAGCAGGAATGAAGAAAGCGGATATTGAAAAAGTCAAAGCTTTTATTAGTTCTACTGATGATAGATATCGCGCTAGTTATGGTCACCATGTTGAGTGGCACCCAAGGCAGTGCATCATCTTCGCTACCGTAAACGGTAAATATGGTTATCTTCGTGACCTAACAGGAAATAGAAGATTCTGGGTTATTAAGATTAACAGCAAGAATGTATTTCCAGATTTCAACTTCTCTAAGGAGTTTAAAGACCAGCTATGGACTGAAGCTAAATACTATTATGAGCATGGCGAGAAGCTTTATCTTGGTGATGAATACCTAGAAACCGCTAAAGAATACCAAAATAACGCGATGGAGCATGATGAAAGAGCAGGAGCAGTGGAAGACTTCCTCAATATGGAAATACCCGCTAACTGGTATGAATCAGACTCTGAAAGTAGGAAGTGGTATATCACCGGTGATAAAGATGACCTCTATCCTCCATTTAAATTCGATAACCTTAATCTAATGAAAAGAGATAAGGTGTGTGGCATAGAAATATGGATTGAATGCTTTGGTAAAGAGCTTGGTGATTACGACAGAAAAGCCATGAATGAAATGGCGATGATAATGTCTCAAATACCAGGCTGGGAGAAAGCTGACGGCAAGATTACCATTAATCCATATGGCAGACAGCGTTATTACATTAGAAAAAAGAACTAAGTGGAACAAGGGAACAAGAAATATATAACTTTTCAAATCGATTAAATAATTCTTACCTAACAATTAAATCGTCACTTTAGAAAGTTGTAGAAATTTGGGTCCTGAAGTTAAAGGAAGAGAACTCGACCCCATTATCGGCGAGGTTGATGGGAAAGAAGCGTTTGACCGTCTCGCTTCCGAGCGTTCTAAATAGTCTTTTGATGTGTGAATTGACCGATGCTGAACTCCCTTTTTTGATTAAGAGCCCGAATTGGAAGTTAGACTTAGGGAAAGTGATAGTCAGTATCGCCTGTTTGTCATCTTTCTTGCCAATCAGCGAATCGTATTGCACGACATGCGTGCTTCGGTGATGTTTAACATAGTTAAGATAATCCTTATAGGTTCTTCCGATCAGAACGCGGATGTCACGGAGGCCACTTTCCTCGGGCGTCTTGGCGTAGCTCCGCTTATAAGTCACATAACGTCTCAACTCATGAGGGCGGATTGACAGGTTACCACGATAGCATAAGCGACGAATCGTGCGTTCAACACAGCACTTAGTTAATACAGGATTTGATACATAGATATGATGAAGTGACTGGCCTAATAAAACTCCATCCGTGACAATCTCATCGACGGATTGAATGCTGCCTTCGTCAATCTTGGGCCTGGAGCGGGTCAGTCTTCTGTTTAGGCAAGCCTTCTTCTCGGCTTCAAAGTAGTTATAGTAGATTTTGCTCCTTTGGCAGAAGCTTTTTTTCTTGCAGGTGTTGCAGACGAGATTTGAGCCCTTTGTCTTGCAAGGAATATCGATACCCTTTTTAAAGATGGCGTTGCGCTTTAATTCCCGAGATATTGTTGACTTATTAACTTTTAGCCGCGTGGCAATATCCGTGATGCTTTGATTATTGTGAAGGCAGGCCTGAATAACCATGCGATCATCAATTGTTAAACGAGAATGCTTCGTCTCACCTTTCATAAAGCCTCCTTTCATGGCAAGGAAGACAAAATAATTATAAAATAAAGAAAGGAAGGTCGCTTGTTGCGTTGAGTTTGTCACTTAACTATTTTCACATTTGTTTGTTTGATTATAAAAAAAGTGCACTTTTATTTAAATATCCTATATAATTTTTACTACTAGCAAAGAGGTATAAAAATGAAAATCGTATATATTGCCATGTCTACAGACATTATTCACGAAGGACATATCAAAGTTATTAATGAAGGAGCCAAACATGGCGAAGTCGTTATTGGCTTATTATCTGATAAAGCTATCTCTGAATATAAGAGAATGCCTTTATTAAGTTTTGAAGAAAGAAAACTAATATTTGAAAATATTAAAAATGTATCCAAAGTTATCAAACAAGATTCTTTAGATTACACTGATACATTAAAAGAACTCAAAACAGACTATGTTGTTCATGGTGACGACTGGAAAGAAGGGGTTCAACAAGAAACCAGAGCAAAAGTTATTGAAACATTAAAAGAATGGGGTGGTCAATTAATTGAAATCCCTTATACCCATGGTGTTTCTGGTTCTGATATCGAAGCTAAGGCAAGGAAGTTATATAACACTCCTGATCGCAGAAGAGCGGCCCTCAAGAAGATGATTACCGCTAAACCATACATTCGTGTTCTTGAAGCTGATAATGGTTTGACAGGATTAATTGATGAACTTACATTTGTGGAAGATCCTAAGACTGGATTTAGAAAAGAATTTGATGCGATGTGGGTATCTTCATTATGCGACTCCACATTTAAAGGCAAACCAGATATCGAATTAGTGGATCATACATCAAGAATGAACACAATTAATGAGATTATGGACGTCACCACTAAACCAATTATTCTAGATGGTGATACTGGTGGTAAAGTTGAACACTTTGTCTTCAATGTTAAAACATTAGAAAGAATGGGTGTCTCTGCAATTATTATCGAAGATAAGACCGGATTAAAACAAAATTCCTTGTTTGGCACTGCAGTAGCCCAAGTTCAAGAAGATCCAGATGTCTTTGCAGATAAGATTAGAAGAGGTAAATTAGCCCAAGTCACAAAAGACTTCATGATTATTGCTAGATGCGAATCATTAATTGCTGGTCAAGGAATTGAGGATGCGTTAATGAGATGCCGTAAATATGTCGCTGCAGGAGCAGATGGCATTATGATCCACTCTAAAGAAAAAGATGGCAAAGAAATCTTTGACTTTATGGTAGCGTTCCGTAAAGAATTCCAGTTTGTCCCAATTATCTTAGTGCCTACTTCATATAATCAATTCACCGAAGAAGAATTATGTGAAAAAGGAGCGAATGTTATCATTCACGCTAACCACTTAGTAAGAAGTGCTTTCCCCGCGATGAAGAAAACTGCTGAAAGTATCTTATTACACGGCAGAAGCAAAGAAGCAAGTGAAGAATATTGCATGTCAATTAAAGACATCATTACCTTAATTCCGAAGGAATAATAGTTATTATGGTTGATACAGTTAAATTCTATGAATATCTAGTTAATCACGATTTAGATTTCTTTACAGGTGTACCTGATTCTTTATTAAAAGAATTATGTTCCTGTATTAAGGATAAATCAGATAATAAATACAACATCATTGCTGCTAACGAAGGCAACGCAGTTGGTTTAGCGGCAGGTTATCATTTATCCACTGGTAAACTAGGTGTTGTCTATATGCAAAATAGTGGTGAAGGCAATGTTGTTAATCCACTTATGTCACTTGCAGATCCTAAAGTTTACTCTATTCCAATGTTATTAATCATTGGTTGGAGAGGTGAACCAGGAGTACACGATGAACCGCAGCATGTAAAACAAGGTGAAGTTACTTTGAAATTATTAGAAGCGATGGATATTGAATATCGCATTCTAAGCGATAACTTTGAAACTGATTTAGATTATCTTGTTAAATTAGCGAAAAAAGATAATAAACCAACAGCCTTAGTTATCAGAAAAGGTACATTCTCTAAATATTCACCAGTTAATAAAGAAAAAGCTGCAATGGGTGAACTACTAAGAGAAGAAGCATTAGAAGTTATCTTAAAAGAAATCGGTGATGATATGGTTGTGTCCACAACTGGTAAAGAGAGCCGTGAAATCTTTGAAATTAGAGAAAGAAATAACGAAGGTCATAGTCATGACTTCTTAACAGTGGGAAGCATGGGTCATACATCTTCAATTGCTTTGGGTGTTGCTATTGGAACAAAACGTAATGTTTGGTGTTTAGATGGTGATGGATCATTCATTATGCATATGGGTGGTTTAGCAATCGCTGGAGTGAACGCTCCTGATAATTTTAAATACGTTATTAATAATAATGCTGCTCATGAATCTGTCGGTGGTCAACCAACAGTCTCTGATAAGATTGATATCAAAGCTATCTTAAAAGCTTGTGGCTTCTCTTCAACATATGAAGCAAGAACCAAAGAAGAAATTAAAGAAACCATTAATATAATGAAGAATGAAGGTAGATGTGCTTTAATCCTCTACACTAAACAAGGTAGTAGGGATGATTTAGGTAGACCAACAACGACCCCAATTCAAAACAAAGATGCATTTATGAAAGAAATTAAGAAATAAATGAAAGCATTAATATTTAATTCTGGTATTGGAAAAAGGATGATGGAGCTAACTGCTAATAACCCCAAGTCCATGGTGCATCTATATAATGATGAAACCATTTTTGAACGTCAAATAAGATTGCTACAGGAAGCAGGTATTACAGAAGTAGTTATCACCACTGGACCATATCCAGAAATGTTAAAGAATATATGTAATAAACCTTGTTATAGGAATATGCATTTTGTCTATCCTCATAACGAGATATTTGATGCTTCTAATTACATTTATTCAATGTACAAAACTAGAGAATATCTAGATGAAGATATTTTAATGATGCATGGTGATTTAGTGTTTGATAGAACACTTATCCCATCTTTATTAAAAAACAAAAAACCAAATACATGCTTAATCAATAAATATAAACCTCTTCCGGAAAAAGACTTTAAAGGAAGAATTATTGATAACGAATTAAGAGAAGTTGGTATTAATATCTTTGATGATAATTGCTTTGCTTTCCAACCTTTATACAAATTATCTAAAGATGTGACGATGGTTTGGCTAGATAACGTCGTTAAATTCGTTGAAAGCGGTAATATCAATGTCTACGCTGAAAACGCATTTAATGAAGTGTCAGAGGGTTTAAATATTAGACCAGTTTCTTATCACAATCACTTCATTGATGAAGTTGATAACAAAGATGATTTAGCAAGAGTAAATAAAGAAATTGAGATGTGGGATTATAAAACCCAAAAGATTAAATCTACTTCTAATTATCTAACTTCCTTAAAAGTTCAATTAAATAAGATTAATGCAGAGAAACCATTTGTTGTTGTCGATCGTTTCTTAAAAGATGAAATTACAAAGAAACTACCTAATGCAGTGGTGTTTTCTTCCTTTACTCCTAATCCTAAATATAAAGAGATGTTAGAAGGATTAAAAATATTTAAAGAGAATAAATGTGACTCTATTATCTCAATCGGTGGTGGTTCATGTATTGATGTCGCGAAAGTCATTAGATTAAGCATCAATAGTGATTTGTCTAGTGATATCCCAACGTTCAAACAAGATTATAAATACACTGATGTGAAACATATATGCATACCCACAACCAGTGGAACTGGTAGTGAGTCTACTAAACACGCAGTGTTATATCTTAATGGCGTTAAGCAATCAATTGCCAATCCAGTTAATATTCCTGATTATGTAATTTTGTGTCCTAAATTAATCATGTCCGTTCCTGAGTATCAAAAGAAAGCGACGATGATGGACGCATTATGCCAATGTATTGAATCTTTATGGTCTAGAAAAGCCACTAAAGAGAGTAGAAAATATGCTAAAGCAGGACTAAGACTATTTAAAGAAAACTATAACGATTATCTAAATTTAGATAAAGACGCGATTAAGAATATTCAAATCGCTGCGAATTATTCTGGTAAAGCTATTAATATATCGGAAACAACTGCCGCTCATGCAATGAGCTATAAAATAACATCTTTATATAACATTCCTCATGGTCACGCAGTTGCGATTTGCATGGACACCATATTTAATAATTGCAAAGTTAAAACAAGATTTAGTGATATCAATGTTAAAGAATTATTCTATGAAATATTAAATTATTTCAAGTTAAATACACATGTCGATACATCTGAAGATGAATTAAAAACGCTGGTTGAATCAGTTAATCCAGTAAGATTAAATAATTTTCCGTACAAGATTAATATTAAAAAATGCTATGAATTCATCAATAAAAAAAGGAGTAGATGATTATGAAAATTTCAGTAGCTGGAACGGGATATGTTGGGCTTAGCAACGCCATCATATTAGCTCAACGCAATAAAGTTTATGCTGTAGATGTTGTTCCATCTAAGGTTGATTTAATAAACAATAAAAAATCTCCAATTATCGATAAGGAAATTGAAGAATATTTGACTAATAAATCTCTAGATTTAACTGGCACACTTGATGGCGATAGTGCTTATCGTAATTCAGACTTAGTAATTATAGCCACTCCTACGAACTATGATTCGAAAACAAATAAATTTGATACAACTTCTGTTGATTCAGTCATTGAACAAGTAAAAAGAGTCAATCCTAATGCTTGGATCATTGTTAAATCGACAGTGGGGGTTGGTTATACATTAAATGCTAGAAAAGAGCATAAATACGATAAGATCCTTTTCTCTCCTGAATTTTTAAGAGAAGGAAAGGCACTATATGATAATCTCTACCCATCAAGGATAGTCGTGGGTGTTCCTGAAAAGAAAGAACCATATCTATCAAAAGCAAAAGAATTCGCAAAACTTCTTCAAGAAGGTGCAATCAAAGAAAATATTGAAACCCATATTTTAGGATGCACTGAAGCTGAAGCGGTTAAATTGTTTGCAAATACATATCTTGCTTTAAGAGTCGCATATTTCAACGAACTTGATACCTTTGCCCAAACGAAGGGATTAGATACACTTGATATTATCAAAGGCGTATGTGGAGATCCTAGAATAGGGGATTATTACAATAACCCATCATTTGGTTACGGTGGTTATTGCCTTCCAAAAGACACTAAAGAGTTGCGAGCCAATTTTGAGGATGTTCCTGAAAATTTGATATCTGCTATAGTCGAATCAAACAGAACCAGAAAACAGTTTATATGTGACCGTGTTTTAGAAATGGCGGGTTATAAAAATGATGGTAAGGACGATATTACTATTGGAATTTATAGATTAACCATGAAATCAGGTTCAGATAATTTTAGACAATCTTCTATACAGGGCGTTATGAAAAGATTACATGCCAAAGGTGTAAAAATCATTATTTATGAGCCAACGTTAAAGGAAGAAGAATTCTTAAATTGTAAAGTGATTAAGGACTTTAATGAATTTAAGAAATTATCTAAAGTTATTATTGCTAATAGATATGACTCATCTTTGGATGATGTTGTTTCAAAAGTTTATACAAGAGACCTATTAAAAAGAGATTAAAAAAGATGAAATTGCTTGAAGCATTTAATAAGGTTCCGAAAGAATTATATGGATGTTTTGCTGTTGTTCGCGAAAAAAATTATGATGTGATTGGCGGAGCGTTTGCAACGATAAGAAATTTTGGTGGCGTTAATGATTATGAAGTAGTAGATGAAAAAACGCCATTTAATGTCTATGATGGTTTTTACAAAAGAATAGTATTTGAGGTAAGGAAGATAAAATGAAAATATTAGTTACTGGTGCTGCTGGTTTTATCGGAGCGTTTCTATGCAAACGCCTTTTAGAAACCACAAATGATGAAGTTGTGGGATTGGATAATCTTAACGACTATTATGATGTTTCTTTAAAAGAAGCTCGTTTGGAAATGCTTAAGCCATTTGATAAGTTTACATTCATCAAAGGTGATATTTCAGATAAACCATTCATTGATAAATTGTTTGATGAATATAAATTTGATGTAGTGGTGAATCTTGCTGCTCAAGCTGGTGTTAGATATTCAATTGATCATCCTGATGTTTACATTAATTCAAATATTATTGGCTTTTATAATATATTGGAAGCTTGTAGATATCATCCTGTTAAGCATCTTGTATACGCTTCCTCATCAAGCGTTTATGGCGGCAACACAAAGGTCCCATTCTCTACAGATGATAAGGTAGATAACCCAGTTAGCTTATATGCTGCGACAAAGAAGAGTAATGAGCTACTCGCTCATGCATATAGCAAATTATATAACATTCCTACTACAGGATTACGCTTCTTTACAGTATATGGACCAATGGGTAGACCAGATATGGCATACTTTAGTTTTACTAATAAACTAATTAAAGGCGAAACAATTGAGATATTCAACTATGGTAATTGTAAACGTGATTTTACATATGTTGACGATATCGTTGAAGGTGTAATTCGAGTGATGCATAAGGCGCCTATAAAGAAAGATGGAGAAGATGGATTGCCAATTCCTCCATTTAAGATTTATAACATAGGAAACAGCAACCCCGAAAACCTATTAGATTTTGTGCAAATACTATCTGAAGAGCTTGTTAAAGCTGGCGTATTACCAAAAGACTACGATTTTGAAGCACATAAGAAATTAGTGCCAATGCAAAAAGGTGATGTACCGGTTACGTATGCTGATACAAGTGATCTTGAAAAAGATTTTGGCTATAAACCATCTACTAGTCTAAGAGATGGGCTAAAACTATTTGCTAATTGGTATAAGGATTTTTATAGATAATGATATTTCAAGAGCAAACGCCCGATTTTAAAACTTTTGCGAAAACTATTGAAGATTATTTGCTTTCAATTAAATCAGCAAAAGAAAATGTTCAGAGAGCAACAAATGATTCTTATATAGAAACTGGTTGCATCCTTTATTCTAAGAGTGGAATAGAATCTCTCAAAATACAACCCAGAACATATATTGGCATTATTTATATCAGTGACCCATCTTCATTCCCAAATATCAGATTAGATGATTATTTTCATGGGGAGAATATCGTTATATTTGTTAATGTCGAGAGGAGATTCGCACTTAATCATAATTTTAGTTTTCGTATTGTTTATTTAGACGATTTAGATAGCAAATTGTACATTAAAGATAATGATAATTATGTCGAAAATGATAATCCTAAAGGAAATTGCGTCCCTATTACAAAATTTGATGAATACTTAAGATTCTCAATTAGAGCAAAAATCTTATCGCGTTTATTTCAAGGTCTGAGTTACAAAATTTACGATATCAAAGAGGAAAGCGGAATATCGGTTTTTCCGTTTCTTTATGATGATGGGTTTACAAAATACATTTTCTTTGCTGATAAAAGAGATCTATTGAAAACACAATTTTTTGGAGTGAAAGATGACCATATTGTTTATGCACAAATCAGCATAAAAAACGATAGATTTAGTAATAATATGATATCAATGACAATAACATACAAGGAGACAATTGATTTTGATAAAACTAATTATGGTAGGAAATCGATACATATTGCTGTAAATAAAATGGATGTTGGCGAGCTAAATGAATTTGCTATACTTTTCAATCGAAACTCAAGATATTATGTTGATGAATTTATTCCTTTGTATAAATACCGCCAATTCGCTAAAACTAGATATTCTTCTTTAGAAGAAAAAGTTTCCTATGCTTCAAAACCGATAAAATATGATGATAGTTATGAAATATGCGTTGGAAGTCGAAGTGCAATAGAAAATAATTCAATCTGGTTTTCTAACTACGATTCTTTAAATGATCCTTTTGATTTGATGATACGATATCCATCCCAATTAACAAGAAGAATGTCGTCAAGCGTTGTAGACTTCTACGAAGGAACACAGTACTACGACATTAAGAAGACTGGTATATTAGTTTTTTGTACAACAAGAAGCGATGACAATATTTTCATGTGGTCACATTATGGAGATTCACACAAAGGTATGTGCACAGGCTATTTGCAAAATGAGATTCTTTCAACAATAGCATCCGATACCAGCGTTGGGATTTGTTTGTATGGAAAAGTTGAATACCCTCCTACGAGGCCGGTTTTTAGAATTACCTTGAAAGAATTACTGTTTGTAACAACTAACTTGGCATATTTTAGATTTAATATACAAAATCTTTTTTCCAAGTATAGAGATTGGGATTATGAAAAAGAATATAGGTTTATCCTCGTTCCAACTAATGACTCATATAGCGATTATATAGCTCGTAGCGGACATGCGATGTCATTGAAACCATTTAATTATGTTTTTGGTTATAATTTTCCATTAAGCTTCAACAAATATCTTTCTTCTGCGTCAATAAAGCTTAATAGATTCGATCTTTCAAATTCTGAATATAAATTAATTAAATAATATTTTTGTTGATTTCATATTTTCACAATAGCTATGGAATAATCAATTATTTGACCATTATGCCTAACGAATATTGAATTAACAAATGATTCATCACTTATTTTTTTCAAAATATCACGTATTCGTTTTCTAAATTCGTTATCGACCACTTTTGTTCTGTGTTTGACTAAAACCAATTTATAAGCAGGCATCACAATTAGTTTTAAGTGGTGCAATTCCGCTAACAATGTATAGCTAACTGGTTGAGACAAGTACTTATCTAGTTTTTTATTTATCACATCTTGTTTGTTTGTTGTGTGATTAACTTTATTAACCACTCTTATTTGTTTTTCTAATTGCAACATCTGATCTTTAATTGATTTGACCTTGCTTTTATAGTCCTCATCATCAACAATCGATGGGTTTTCAATAGCGAGAGCCTCGCATTTTTTCATCTCGGCAGTTTGTGAAGCTAACTTGGTTTTCAAATCTAACAACTCATATTTCTTTCTGGAATTGAGAGAAGTAAAAATAGTTAACTGAAGCAGTTCTTTAATCTTTTGCCTTAACTTATTTATATCAATCAGATTCTTAATGATGTTAGTGAAGATATCATCTATAAGATAGCGATCATAATATGGAGCGTCACAATACATACCACTTCTATGTCTAAAGACATTACAACTATAATAACTATCTCTTTTGGTTTTCCTGTTTCTAGTTACTGAATTCATGTTTCTGGTGCAACAACCACAAAAGATTAGTTGATTAAATGTTGCAGGTTGATATGTTATTTTATGGTTCTCCCTTTTTTCTTGTACATAATCAAAGAATGATTTAGGGACAATGTTTGGATGATAGTTTTCATAGATATAGATTGGCTTTTCGCCTTTGTTTCTTTTAATTAAGCCGTTGACGTAACAAGTCTTGAATGTTTTTTGCAATATGACATCCCCTCTATATCTAGGATTCTTTAATACATCCGCATATAAGGTAGTTCTATATGATGCTTTCTTTCCTATGTTTGGAAAATCTCTTTCTAACCATCTTGATACATCATGCATATTAATATCACACGCATACATCAAAAATATCATTCTAATAAATACTGCTTCTGGTTCATAAATGTATATCTTTTTATTATTATCTTTTCTATATCCAAGTATTGGTTGAACTCTACCCGCTATATTTCCTGATTCCATTCTTTCGTGGATACCAGCGGACACTCTTACAGATTGTTGGCGAGACTCCTCTTGCGCTAAAGCGGAATACATGGTGAGCATGAAATCTAGTTTTGAATTAGATGCATATAGTTCATCTGTTTCAAAATAAACTTCAACACCAAGGTTTCTTAATTCGTAGATTGCCTGGAGAGTATTAATAGTGTTTCTGCCAAACCTAGACATTTGTTTCACTAAGATAAGATCGATAAGTCCTTCGCGACATTTATCCATCATATCTTGGAATTCTTCTCTTTTTTCAATAGAAGTACCTGATTCTGTATCCGCAAATATGCCAGCAAATTCCCAATCATCTTTATGATCTTCTTTTATGATTCTAGTATATCTACCTATTTGAGCATTAAATGATTCCAATTGCTCTTCTGTATCAGTAGATACACGAACATAAGCACAGACCTTTAATTTATGATCTGGATTTGCTGTTTTTAATAGTTCCTTTCCTAGCTTCTTAATTGCTGGAATTACTTTCTTTTTTACCATAAATATCTATAACTGGGAGATTATATAGTTTCCTTAATTTAATAAGTCCTTCCGCCATATCGAAAATATCTATTATTCCTTCGTTACATAGTTCGCCAAGAATGATGATGGCGATGTTATATTCATATGGCTGATTCTTATCAATTACAAATCTATTTTTCTCTCTTTGTTTTCCCATATGTCTATAAGTTGATCAAAAGAAAAAGTATTTCAAGTTGTTTCTTGATGAAACTTAATGTTTTATAATTTTTACAAGATGATTACTGCGACCAAATTCACTACAAAAGGTTATTTTGAGAGACTAGCTATTGAGACATTAAAAATGATGATTGATGAATCATATTCGTTATTGGCTCATACAACTGATAACTCTAATCCAGATTGGAAGGGAAATAATGCGATCTCTATTGGACTCGAAGTTTCAAGAGTTGTGTATAAAAAAGATGGTGGAATCAGCAGAGCTGTCTCGGAATATTTTGGCACTAGCATGAATCCATCTATTTTAGAGCAACGTTTGCGTGAAGAAGATGATGACAAACATGACATTATTAGAGAAGGAAACTGCATCGCTGTTGGTTTTGATTATTCAACTCAAAGTTTTTTGAAAATTATAGAGGATAGAATTGATGAAAAAACAAAAAAGCTTAGTAAGTCAAACTATTCTTTATTTAATTCTAATGAATTATTTTTGTGGCTAGAACATTCTTGGCTGCTTAGCAATAAAGAACTTTTGCAAATAAAAAAATGTATCTTTGACCGTTCAGGATTGAAATACGACTGTGTATATTTATTAAACCAAGAAAGACTCTATATGATAAATAAATATAAAATTAGAAAAATCATTATAAGCAAGCATAAAATGAAAACAATAATTGCCAGTGCAAAACCGTATGACAATTAAAACAAGTGGGAGAAATGATATGAAAACCGAAAAAGGATATTTGATTTATCTTGATGTATTGGGGTATCGAAGTATTTTGAACAGTAACCAAGAAGACGATATTGAAAGGCTACAAAAGTTTATTGAAGCCTTTAATAAAAATAATGTCGATATAAAGGCAGGCCTCTTTACAGGGAAGTTTGATAGTAAAAGAATAGTGTTTAAATCCTATTCTGACAATTTTCTAATTTTTTATAAGGCTGATAAAGTAGAGCGTATTGAATTATCTTGTATGATATCGTTGGCTTCGTTTTTTATCGGTTCCGCGATTGCAAGAGGTTTCATGATGCGCGGTTCTATGGTTTATGGCGAATTAACATATGATAATAATTCTGTGTTTGGTATAAATTTGGTGAAGGCATACGATTTAGAAGAAGGCCATATGCAACCGATAGTAGCGTTGGACAAGGAATTAAAAAAGAAATACGAAGAATATAAGTTATTTGAGAGTGATTTATTATCGCCATTTTCTTTTTACAAAAAGGATAATGTCCAAGATGCACAAATATATGCAACTGGTATTCAAAGAATGGTAGAGAGATTTAATTTTGATTCTAATATAAACGAGAGAGCAATTGCTAAACTAAGATGGCTTATTGATGAATTTAACCGTTATTTTAAGGATTGTTACCATATTAGTTTGACCGAATCGCCTTCGCATTTTGAACTTAACGAAACCGATGATGTTGACCATAAATTATTTCTTGTAAAAGGATAAGCCTTTGTATTATTACAGTCGGAAACTTTTCATTGAGGGAGGGAA